>JAOAPF010000211.1 GCA_025462755.1 Edaphobacter sp. | reverse complement strand
AGGCGCCGCTCTACGATGTCGGTGTCCTGAGTGAACGTGGAATGCTTCCGAGACTCGATAGCATCTCGGCCGCGGCGGTCCTCGACAGACTTTCTCTGCTCAAGTACCGCAATGCCCACGGCTCGCACATCTACATTCGCCCATCGGGGGAGCATCGTTTCACCACGCTCGACGATCTCAGCGAGACCTCGCTTGCGAGGCTCTCGGCCGACGGCTTCAACCCATGTGCTGTGGTCGAGACCAGCGCCGGCAACTTTCAAGTCTGGCTCAAGCACTCGAGAATGTTTCCGAAGCTCCTCGGAACGTTTGTCGCGCAGACATTGGCCGAGCGATACGACGCAGATCCCAGCGCGGCGGACTGGAGAAGGTTTGGCCGGCTTCCCGGCTTCACGAACTGCAAACCTAAATACAGAAAGTCGGACGGTCTCTTCCCTTTCGTGCGCCTGCACAGCCCCAGTGGACAGCAGTACCCGATGGCGGAGGCGTTCGAGCAAGAGATAACGACCCTCTACGAGGCGCGGGAGCAGGAACGCGAGGCGAGACGGCTGCAAAGTTCTCTTTCTCCCCGTAGGGGCCGGAGGTTATCGAATCTGTCCCTTGAACGATTCCGAACGTCGATCAAGTACCAGGACCGGCCCGCCGCTGCTGATATAGCGTTCTGTGTCGCCGCTTATGCCAATGGCATGACCGAGGACCGGATTGAACGTGCTCTTGAAGACGATTACCTCTCCCGCGATCCTAGTGCTTCCAAGCGAGCTGCTTACGTCCGGAGGACTATCGAGAAGGCGAGGAGATGGGTCGAGCGATGAGCATCGGTGCTTCAAGTCCCGTCGTCTTTCCTGTTGCGTTGGGATTGACTCTTCGAGTTTTTGAGCTCGTTTTTGCTACTCGCGACGTGTGGGAGGACCATTGAACAGGGCGGCTCCCTTCCGGTTTGCCTTTCTATCTGCGTTCAGCGTGCCGCGCTCAAAGCACCCCCGCCCTTCGGACGCACGCTCTCCTTCCAGAATCCGCTATGCGCCTCTCAAGAGGTGCGGACTCCTTCCCCCAGACAAGCTGGGGTCCCCTTCCACAGATCCAGTTCAGTCGCCTTGGGAGTGGGTCGCGACGGCACACCCTCCGGGCAAGCATGTACCGCACACAGCGGACAAACCAAAAGAAACGGAGCCAAACACCATGTTCAACAAAGTGATCCTCATCGGCCGCCTCGGACAAAACGCAGAAGCCAAAACCGCTCAGAACAACAAAGAGTACGTTGTCCTCAACATCGCAACCCAGGAGAGCTGGAAGAACGACAAAGGCGACTACGAAACGCGCACCGAGTGGCACCGCGTCTTCGCCTGGAGGAATCTCTCGAAGTTCGCCAAGACTCTCCAGAAGGGGCAGCTCGTCACCCTGGAAGGCATTCTCCGGTATCGCGAGGGAGATGAGGTCAAGGGCACCACCTTCAAGCACCGGATCGCAGAGGTCCACGCCACCAGCTTGAAACGGCTCTCGAAAGTAGAGGCCGCCGATGATCCGACGGACGGAGCCGACGACGAGTAAATCGTCGGCTTGGGAGGATGAGGCTGTGAAGCTTCGTCCTCCCAATTTTTTCACCTCTTCGGATAGCGCTACTTCCGGATAACCTATTGGGCAGCGGTCCGAAACCTTCTGTAGTGCTTCTGAAGCCACGGGATGGGGGAGCCATCCTGCATTCTCAGCTTGATTAGTTCCTCAAGATCCCGGTCTGAAAGTATCAGCAGAACTTTCCGAGGATTCGAATCATTGAAAATTGAGATTTGCTTCCGAAGCAAGTTATCGCCGGGGGGCTTCCGGGTAACGATGTATCCCAGCCGGCCGATCCTATCGCCTAGATACGTCGCCGCCTGATTAAGAGCTGCCATCGTGAGCTCGTCCGTGTTCTTGACCTCGAACATGACGAACAATGACTCGTGGGACGTGCGCACGTAGTCGAGGAACGTCGCGTCAGAGTCGTTCGTGAAAATGATATCCCTGCGTTCGGTACCGTCAATCGTGCGTTCCTCAAGACGTCCATCGATCAGATCTGGGCAGAACACGAATGTAAGGATGTCGAGGACAAGCTCTTGATACGCTGTTGCGTCAGACTGTCCTGGAGGAATCGTCGCCAACCGCGTTAGCAGAGACTCTCCCGAGTCAGCCGAGCTATCGGTAAGTGGTGGCAGGATCGGTTGAGCAGCCGCTGCTTGCTGCTCCCTTTGCTTGACATAGGCGTCGATGATGGAGGTCTCCACGCGACTGGTAGATGTCACCTCTGCCTTTGAGGGCGCACGTCCGGTCACTCTCCCGACCCTCTTCCTAGCCTCCAGATATGCCCGAAACTCGGTCTTGACGAAGTTGTCATAGTTGATCCAAGGAAGCTGTCGAACTATCCTGCGGGGCACAAAGAGAATTGCTCTCCCATCCTCAGAGTTGACCGGCAGATCATAGTATCCATCGCGCCAGCAGCGCTCTGTTGGATCGTAGACATGGTTGACAGGGACTAACGACCGGATCGGCAGGTTATGAACCTCGCATTGGCGTTGAGTGTATTGAATCAAATATTCCTTCAGGATATTTGAAGCGATGTCGCCTACTCGATCAGGCCCTATTCCCGGAGAGATCAGCTGCATCTCTTCGACGTGCCTGATGCCACGCTCCATAATCGCCGGGGACAATTTCAGCGAGCCGATAAGCAGATTTGTCAGAGTCTTGCCCAAGCCGGAGCCTCTTTTGTCACTCGCGCCATATCCGAAGCCGATTTCTGCCACCTCGGGGAAATCCAATATGTACTTGGCGTCTAGCTCGTCGTCTTTGGCGATTGCACTAACCCCATCCGCAAAGTGCTCGACAATGCTTGCATGGAGCAGCCGTAGTTCTGGGTCCCGACTCTTGAATAGGAGGAAAGGATCGATGCAGAGCGGCAAATCGCTCACGAGGTGTGGAATGACGAAATCGACCTCGAGCTGTCGCAATTGGGGGAATACGCTGGAATCCTTGGTCATTTCTGATCAGGCTCGTATGTGATTCCATCTTTTGGGGGCACGTAAGACGGAATACCAACTCGATCCAACTTCTCAAAATTGAAGAACACCTCGTCGCCATAATTCCGAAACCACGCGTCTGAGATGGGTCCGTCAATCCTCGCTTTCACCTCGGATTTACGGACGTACTCCTCATATTCTTCCGTCTCATCCTCGCCTTTTTCCCCATCCTCTTCGGCGAGCCCAGAATCGTCTTCTTCTTCCTCGACATCTTCCGAATCGCCACCCTCATCATCATCGTCGTCGCTCGCTACATCCTCTTGCTCGTCTTCATCGTTTTCAGAGGTGTCGGATTCCTCTTCATCGTTGACCTCGTTATGAAAATCAATCTCATCCTTCTCGGCGACTCTCAAGGCAGAAGCGATCGTCTGTAGCTCACTTCCTATAGAGAAATGCCTCTGTGTTTCCACCTCTAACATCGAAGTAAAACGTTCGCTAGTCTGTTGAAGGATTCGGAGCGATAGCAAGAGATCGGGATAACTCGGGTTGTCGCCAGCAGGCACGAAGGATTTCAAACGAACCAGGTAAGCGTCTCGAAATATGAGCTCCTTAGCATCCGCTATCTGCGCATTGACAACCTCTACGAGCAGATCGGAGGGAGGCACCACCGACTTGCCTTTGGTGAGTTTATCGACTTCCTCGTACAGACCTCGGAGCTGGCTCGTCTGTGCCAAGTGATTCTGGTGAGCCTTCCGGATGTCGTCTCCGAACTTCCCGTGTTTATCCAGTGCTGCTACAGCTGAATCCAACTGCTCTCTTCTCGAAAATTCCATCTGCCGCCTCGTTGGCTCGGGATTCCACCTCACCTATATCGGGTCTCCAATACAGCCTCGACGGGATCAGTTACTATTTTCGCACGCAGGATTACACTCAGAGTAAGTGCCGGATAACTGGTCGAAAGCCGAGGTCTCATTCGCTGGTCCACAGTGCGGGCAGCGTAGCATCGAAGTCTTGAAGCCAAGAGTGTCCGTCATCGGGGACCCGATGATCGAAAACCTCAAATATTGCTTCCTGAATTATGACAAAGTTCCAAGGCAACTCTAGACCGCTCGACCTTGCCTTCTCACCTACGACAGCTTCGGCAGGCGACAATAGACTATGAGAAACTCGTCGCCGTAGTGGATGGTTGTCCAATCGCCAAGCCACTTGGGTATTTCCCGTAACTTGGAAGTTCAGGAGCCACACAGTGCCCTTCCAATCTGCCGAGGCCTACCGTCGCTTCGCCGAGAGTGTGAAGCACGACCGGCGTTACATTTACGATGGGGAAGTCACAGCGTTTCTCGATGTGGTAGAAGAGACGGCCGTTTCGCGTACCAAGACGATTCCTCACGGCATTCACCTGTGGCGCGCGCAGTTGGGTTCAACAACCCGAATACAGGATGAAGGCAAACCGGAGAAGATGGAAGTTGACGTGCCTTTTACAGATGCTCGAATGAAGCCTCTTCCGGCGATTGCTGGTGATGGTCGCGCGAATCCCCGTGGTGTCGCATACTTATACCTCGCTGACAGTGCAACAACGGCGGGGTCAGAATTACGACCGTGGCTCGGTGCGTCACTTTCAGTTTCTCAATTCCATATCAATCGCGAACTCAAGATTGTGGACTGTACATCAGACAAGAAACGTTGGAACCTGCGCTTTGATGCCGAGATGAAAATCGTTCCATGGAAGCCGGAAGACTATGAGAGTGTGGTGTGGGGAGACATCGGTGAAGCAATGTCCCGTCCCTACAATCCTCAAGAAACAAGTCTGAATTATGTGCCTACCCAGATCATCGCGGAACGCCTACGACACGCAGGCGCGGAGGGAATCGCCTACAACAGTCTGCTGTCCAAAGGCGGTCACAATTTCGTTCTCTTCGACGTAAAGGATGCTGATCCTGTGAACTTCACTCTTTACGAAGTAGAGAAGGTCTCATACACGATCACTCAATGCGACAATACGTACTTTAATCGGGCTACGCCAGAAGGAGAGTAACTTGGCTATACCCGCCATTCTTTCGGGTGATCACTCCTGAAAAGTCTTAGTGCAAGTCGGCATAGCGGAAGTAGCGCCTGACCAGCGTGTTGCGTAAACGAAGGAAGATTTATTTGTTCCTAGTGATCGCTCAGACTATTTGCTTACCGGCATCGAGTGCGTTCACCACGGACCATTTGGCTAGTTCCCCAACGTCCGCAAACGTTCGTTGTTCGCCAGTCGGCTGCGTCAATTGAACGCTAGGAAGTTTTCGGCTATCGGCCAGGTTTGGCCGCGTAGCAAGTTGGACCGCCCAGATACAAAGACACCTGGCGTTGCAGAAATACATCTCGCCTTCCGTTTCGGCCAGCGTATATCCGTCCGGGCGGACCTCTAGCATGTCATAGGAACAGATGCGTCGCTTTGAGGCAGCCTGGCTCATGGCGAAGACTAGAGGTGTAGGTATTCATTGTCTGGGAGACCGCCACGCTTCCGTAGCTTCTCACAGTCCTAAATTATCGTTTACAGCAACAGCGAGGTCTTGCTCCGAACCAAGATATCGCTCCGTGGTTTGAATGGAACTATGCCCAAGTAAGAACTTGATCTGTTCCAGATCGCCACCATTCTTGCGACAGAGCTTCGCACAGGTGCGGCGCAGATCGTGTGCGCCGAAGTGTTCGATTCCAATCTCGTTCGCAGATTGCTCGACGACAGACCAAATGGCCCAGTCGCCCAGCTCGTCGCCGATCACCTTCCCGCTCTTCGAGAGCGGCCGCAGCAGACGGCCTTTCTCAATCTTGGCCGCTACCATCCAGGCGTCGATTGCTTGCTTCACCCAGAGCGGAATCGCCACCGTTCGCACTCGGCCGCCCTTGCCGCGCAGATCGGCCACTACCGATCGCCCATCGCGGAGCTGGATATCGGCAACCTCTAGGCTGGCCAGCTCCTGCCGCCGCAGGGCGCAGCCCAACAGTAAGGCCAAGATCGCATAGTCTCGCTCGCCTTTGATCTTGGAACGGTCAGGGACCGTCAGCAGCTCCTTGGCCTGCTCCCGTGTCAGCCAGTTCCCCAGCCTGATTCCCTTCTGGGAGAGGTTGGGAACACCGGCGAGGTTTGCGGCCTCTTCAGCGTCGATGATTCCATTGCGATGCGCCTCGCCGACGAGCTTGCGCACGGCGGACAAGCGAACGTTCACGGTCGACGCGCTCAATTTCTTCTCCACCATGGCGGCACGATATTCCATGAGGAGAGCGCGAGAGAGCCCCTGTGAGCGAT
>JAOAPF010000209.1 GCA_025462755.1 Edaphobacter sp. | reverse complement strand
GAAATCCAGCTAGTCCAACAGACCCCTCATCCCGCAGCAATCCACTTCGCCACCTTCCGCAGCAAATCCTTCGCCTGCGCCAAAAACGGAAACTCGTTCATCGAGCATGCGAACCCGTGGTTCATCCCCTCCGCAAACACCTGCGTCAAGTCAACCCCCGCCTCCCCCAACCGCTTCCCATAAGCCAGCCCCTCATCCCGCAGCACGTCATACTCCGCCGTCACCACAAACGCCCTCGGCAATCCATGCAACGACGCCGCCAGCAGCGGAGCCGCACGAAAATCCGCAGCCTCGCTCTTATCCTTCAGGTAATGATCCCAGAACCACATCATCCCCTTCCGCGTTAGCCCATACCCCTCGGCCATCTCAAGATACGAAGCAGTCGGTGGATCGTAATGCGCGGTTACCGGATAAATCAGAATCTGCCCCGCCAGTCCCGTCACTCCTTTATCCCGAAGCAGCAAAGCCACCACTGCCGCCATCGTTCCGCCAGCACTATCTCCCCCAACGAACACCCGCGAACCATCTGCTCCCAACTCCCCCGAATGCGCCAGCACCCACTCCGTCGCGGCAAAGCAATCCTCCACCCCCGCCGGAAACTTATGCTCCGGAGCCAGCCTGTAATCCACCGAGACCACCATCACTCCCGCCTCTGTCGCGAGAGCTCTGCAGTAAGGATCATGCGTGTCGAGCGTACAAACCACCCATCCGCCGCCATGAAAGAAAACCACAACAGGCCACGGCCCATCCCCTGTCGCCGGCCGATAAACCCGGAACGCAATCTCCCGCTCGCCCGCCCCATCCGCAGCCAGGATCGCCCGATCCTCCACCCGTACCCCGGCATACTCCGGCATCGGCACAAACTGCGCCACCATCTCTGCTCTCTCAGCCCGCGCTTCCGCAGGAGTTTGCAGCTCCACCGGCTTCCGCCCCAGCGCCTTCCCCGCATCCAAAATCGCTTGTAACTTCGCATCCACTGGCATACCGCCTATACTATCTCCGCGCCAAGCGCCGACCATAAGCAGCCAGTCACAACGGAAAGATCTCGACCGAATGGCCAATCGCGTCACCATCCTGGGCAGTTACGTCGCCGACGTCGCCTTCCGCGTCGATCGTCTCCCCAACTGGGGCGAGACCCGCATGGGCCAGTCTTTCCAACTAGGCCCCGGAGGCAAAGGCTCAAACCAGGCCGTAGCCGCCGCCCGAGCCGGAGCCAACGTCTCCTTCATCAGCAAGCTCGGCCCCGACCCCTTCGGCGAAATCGCCCGCACCCTCTACCGCAAAGAGGGAATCGACACTCAGTACATCTTCTCCAGCCCCAACCCAACCGGATCGGCCGCCATCCTCATCGACGCCGCCAACGGAGAGAACGCCATCATCATCGTCCCCGGCGCCTGCTTCGAACTCACTCCCGCCGAGGTCGACCAGGCTACCGCCCTCATCGCCTCCTCCAGCATCTTCGTCGCCCAGCTCGAACTCCCGCTCGCCACCGTCGAGCACGGTCTCCGCCTCGCCCACACCCAAGGCGTCCCCACCATCCTCAACCCCGCCCCCGCCGCCACTCTCCCCGCCGCCATCTATCCTCTCTGCGACTATCTGACACCCAACGAAACCGAAGCCGCCGCCCTCACCGGCATCCCCGTCACCGATCTCGCCTCAGCCGAAGAGGCCGCGTCCTCTCTACTCGCGCTCGGCGTCCGCAACATCATCCTCACCCTCGGAGCCCAGGGAGCCCTAATCAAAACCCAAACCCTCACCCGCCACATCTCAGCCGTGGACGCCGGCCCAGTCGTCGAAACCACCGGCGCAGGAGACGCCTTCAACGGAGGCCTGGCCACCGCCTTGGCTGAAGGAATGAATTTAGTAGAAGCCACACAATTCGCCTGCGTCGTCGCCGGCATTTCGGTCACCCGGCCCGGCACCGCCCCATCCATGCCCCACCGCTCTGAGATTGACGCAATCCGAGTCGTCACACCCGCCAGCACCTGAGCATTTGGCCACAAAACGCACCAGGACCCCACCCACGACGTCACAGGAGAGCAAAGGCAAAATCAGCGACAAGCGGCGACGGAAAAGTTTAGCCGCGCTCGGTAATCAACTCCAGTTTCACCGGGTCGACGCCCATTTTAAGCATATTCAGCTCTTTTGCCGCTCCCCAGGACAGGTCGATCACCCGTTCCGGGTATAGCACCCCGCGATCCGTAATCGTAACCACGACCGACCGATGGTTGCGCAAGTTCGTCACCTTCACCCGGCTGCCAAACGGCAAAGTCCGATGAGCAGCCGTGAGTTCATACATATTGAATCGCCGACCGCTCGCTGTCAGGTGGCCCTGCAATACCGAGCCATACCAGCTAGCCATACCGCTCTTGATTCGGGTTAGGACCGTGGTTTTCGGTGCGGGCACGGTCGTGACGATCTCAGACGAGGGGACATCATTGGCCACCATCGTCGAGTCCGTCGCGCGCGCGGATGCCGGAGTAGCGGTGTTCGTCGCAAAAGCCGAAAGGATCACCAGCGCCGCCAGAGTGACAGCAGTCTTGGCCCTCCCAATCGGTGTTGCGGTCCGTTCGTTTCCGGGTCTCGTTTCCATCCCTTAAGTATAAGAAATGCAAGGCCTAAACGGGACTTTTTCCCACATTAAAATGGCCTTCGGTTCATCACAGCCCAAGCTCGTTGTCAACAGTTTTTGGGTTGCCTCGGAGGCTCAAAAAAGGCGCTGAAAAGAAGTAACCTCGCCAAGTCAAGGTGACAAACAGGTTAAGAACGCTCAGGCTAGACTCGGTTAATGACGGCGTTACCTATTATTTTGTTTTTTAATTGGCCCAGCGCACCACGTGTGGGCCGTGTCACGATGAGCTTGCAGGCGGGTCCGCGAATCTTCCCCCGAAACAGCCCTTTTTCCATGCCAAGCGTCTCACCAGCGCCGACTGGCCGGCGGAGCCTGAATAATCTCTTCTGACCCCGGATTTCGATCCTCGATTTTCGATTCTTGATGGAGCAACAACCATGTCCCCCTTAAGCCCGGCGTACTTTGCCTTTGCCGCCATAGCAATCACGCTCTACTGGGCGTGCTTTCGCTGGAAGTACGCCAGGCTGTCTATCTTGCTGTTAGCAAACGTCTTCTTCCTCGCACGTCTCGCTTGGTTCTACCCCGCAATCCTGATCGCCGCCGCCACCATCGACTTCCTCGTTGGCCTCGGCTTGCAAAACCTCGCTCGCGAACGACACACGCCCCGTCTCGCTCTGGTCTCTGTCAGCGTCCTGTTGAACGTCGGTCTTCTAGCCGCTACCAAGTTCTTCCCCGTCATGCTGGGCGAGCTCTACCACTGGGTCTTTCCTCTCAGCCTCTCCTTTTATTGTTTCCAGTCAATGACTTACACCATCGACCTCTACCGTGGGACCAGGCCGGGAACACGCAGCTACCTCACCCACCTTACCTCCGCAACCCTCTTCACCGTCATCGTCGCCGGCCCCATCAACCGCATCTCCGACCTCATCAAGCAGCTACAGCAGCCCTTCTCCCTCACTCCAACTCAGGGAGGCCGCGCCTTCCTCCTTATCTCCTCCGGCCTCGTGAAAAAACTCCTCATCGCCGACTTCCTCTCCAACAACGTCGCCAATCGCATCTTCGACACCCCCACCCTCTACAGCGGAGCCGAGGTCCTCATCGGCGTCTACGCCTACGCGCTCCAGATCTACTTCGACTTCTCCGGCTACACCGACATCGCCATGGGCCTATGCCTCCTCTTCGGCCTCGTCGTCCCCGACAACTTCAACCGCCCCTACCAATCCCTCAACCTCGCCGACTTCTGGCGCCGCTGGCACATCACCTTCTCGAACTGGCTCCGCGACTACGTCTTCTTCTCCCTCCCTAATGCCGCTCGCTGGAAGGGCGCCGGTTATGTCTACCCCATCATCGTCATGCTCCTCGGCGGCCTGTGGCACGGCATCGGCTGGCCCTTCGTCCTCTGGGGACTCCTCCACGGCGTAGGCCTCACCAGCCTCCGCACCCTCCAGACCGTCCGCCAGAAATTCCAAGGCAAGCGCCCAGCCACCCAGTGGGGCCGCTATCTCAGCATCTTCGTCACCTTCCACTTCGTCTGCCTCACCTGGATCTTCTTCCGCTCCCCGGACGTCGCAACCGCCTTCACCATCCTCGGCCGCCTCGGCTCCATGACATTCTCCATCGCAAACATCACCCTCCCCATGATCGCCATGATGCTCCTCGGCCTCGCCCTCCACGCCATTCCGCCCAAATGGTTCGATCGCACCGTCGAAATCTTCGGCCGCGCCCCCTTCATCCTCCAGGGCGCCGGTCTCGCCGCCGCCGTCCTCCTCATAGAGCTCCTCTCCGGACGCGGTTCCACCTCCTTCGTCTACAGCAACTTTTAGTCAAATGACCAATATCCGTCCCAATCCGAAAAACGAGGCTCAAACTAAGAAAAACGAGGCTCGATCTAAGAAAAAATGCGTCATCTCGACCGGAGCAGCGGACGGTCTCATCGTCCGCTGCGCAGTGGAGAGACCCCCGCATTTCGCCTTTGTCTTTGCCGGTTCTTTGTGCCGCACCGTACAAACTCCAAACGTGCTCTCACTCACCTAGCCATGCCCACCTTCCCCAAACAAACGCTGCTAGCCATCGCAACCTTCGCCGCGATCCTCCTGGCCGTCCACTACGGCATCAGCCGCACCAAAGGCCTCGACCCCTCCACCCTACGCCCCATCGCCAAATTCCCCTCAGGCCCCACCGCATTCTTTCCCATAGCCAAAGTCCCCTTCCCCCCAACACCCGCCGCCCTCGCCATCCCCGACCCTCTCGCCCACGGCCTCAAAGCCGCTGCCAACTCCACCCTCGAATCCAAGTTCCTCATCGATTACAATGGTGCCCTCGACCACTTCTACGCCGCCCTCCGCGACCTCCACTCCGGCCAGTCCCGCCGCACCGTCCGCATCGTCCACTTCGGCGACTCCCCCACCACCGCAGACCTCATCACCGGCGACGCCCGTGACCTCCTGCAGGAGCGCTTCGGCAACGCCGGTCCCGGCTTCATCCTCATCGCCAAGCCCTGGGCCTGGTACAGCCATCACGGCGTCGACATCTCCGCCACCGGCTGGAAGATCGACACCGCCGTCGGCTCCATGCGCGAAGCCAACTACGGCCTCGGCGGGGCCATCTTCACTGGCCCCGTCGGAGCCACCAGCACTATCCACCTCGCCGCCCACGACTCCACCTCCATCGAAGTCCAATACCTGGAGGAACCAGGCGGCGGCAATCTCGACATCACCGCCGACGGCGCCCCCATTGGCGCCATCATCACCGCAGCAGAGACAAAAAAGAATGCCGCTTCAACTCTCCCCATCCCCGCAGGCACAAAACAAGTCAAACTCGCCGTCTCCGGCAGCCCCGTCCAGATCTTCGGCGTCGTCTTCTCCCGCGACAACCGCGGCCTCACCTACGACAGCATAGGCCTCAACGGCGCCTCCACTACCGTCATGTCCCGCGCCTTCAACCCCCAAACCTTCTCCGCCGCACTCGAGCACCGCAACCCCGACCTCGTCGTCATCAACTACGGCACCAACGAGAGCGGCTACCCCGCCTACGTCGAAAAGCAGTACGAGTCCGAGCTCATCCGCGCCATCGGCCGCGTCCGCGCCGCCCTCCCCGGCGCCTCCATCCTCATCATGAGCCCCATGGACCGCGGCGAGCGCAGCGGCTCCCAGATCACCACCATGCGCGCCATCCCCGAGATCGTCGCCATTCAGCAGCGCGTCGCCGACAAGACCGGCTGCGGCTTCTTCAATACCTACCAGGCCATGGGCGGCAACGGCACCATGTCCCTCTGGTACAACCGCCACCCCCCACTCGTCGGCGCCGACCTCATCCACCCCTCCCCCCAAGGCGCGCGCCTCGTCGCCCAACTCCTCACCAGCCAACTCCTGATAGGCTACGAACGGTACATGCAAAATCATCCGGGTCCCCAACAGAAGCTCCCCGCACCGGTCATCTCCGAAACCTCCGCCCAGGCGAACAAGGCCAAGCCCACGGGGGTGCAATAGATGCTGTTCCGAGGCCTCGCAACAGCGCTGCTCCTCCTCGCAATCTCCGGCAGCGCAACCTCGCTCGCGTCCTCTGCGGAAACATCGACCGTAACGTCAATCAAGCGCGCCCCCATAGCCAAGCCCTTCAAGACGAAAACAAAAGGCCGCAAGCCAAAACACTCCTCCAAAACCCCCTCAACAAAATCTGTTTCATCCACCCCCACGTTATCCAAGCCCACATCAACCACCCACACGACAGCAGCCGCCACTGTTCGTCCAGCCAAGCTCACCGCCCTCGGCAGTCGCGAGGCCATCACCGCGCGCGTCATGCACTCACTCGCCAGCACCAAAGTCGGCCTCGAAAATCCCCGAGCCCTCCAACCCTTCTTCGACCAGCTCCACCAGCTCGAGGCCGACCCCAAAGCCCAGCTCGTCCGCGTCATCCAGTTCGGTGACTCCCACACTGCCGGCGACTCCTTCACCGGGGCCCTCCGCACCCTCTTCCAGCAGAAATTCGGTGACGGCGGAGCCGGCTTCCAGTTCGCCGGCTATCCCTTCGCCGGCTACCACATCCACGGCACCAAACGCGCCCAATCCACCGGCTGGATGGCCCTAGGCACCCACCTCAAGGACATCGGAGACGGCATGGTCGGCATGGGCGGCGTCAGCCTCTCCACCGACGCAGCAGGGAACTGGGTCTCTCTCGACGCCGACGCCACCTCCCTCCAGGTCCAGTACCTCATCCAGCCCAACGGCGGCTCTATCGAAATCCGCGACAACGACACCCTCATCGCCACCGTCTCGACCGCCAGCACCGACGCCCTCGCACCCGACACGGCCGGCCACTTCGACGCCCCGGTCGAACCCGGCCCCCATCATTTCGAAGTCCTCACCATAGATCAGGCCCCCGTCCGCCTCCTCGGCCTCTCCACCGAAAACGCCGCCGGCGTCACCTACGAAGCCGCCGGCATCAACGGAGCCGAAGCCTCTCTCTTCCTCCGCTGGAACGAAGCCCTCCAGCAGACATTAATGCTCGAAACCAACCCCGCTCTCATCGTCCTCTCCTACGGCACCAACGAGGCAGGCGACCGCAACTGGACCGAAGAAGCCTACGCCGCCATGTTCCAGCGCATCATCGAGCGCTGCCGCCGCCTTGCCCCCAGGGCCTCCATCCTCGTCGTCGGCCCCCCCGACCGCGCCCTCCGCGCCGGCCGCCGTGCATGGAAGCCCTTCGCCGGAGTCGACCGCATCGTCGCCGCCCAACGCAGCGTCTGCCGCCAGATGCACTGCGCCTACTGGGATCAGCGCTCGCGCATGGGCGGCCTAGGCTCCATGCGCGACTGGGCCTCCATCGGCTGGGCCCAGCCCGACCACACCCACTTCACCGGCGAAGGCTACACCGAACTGGCCAGCGCCCTGTTTTCGGATATAGTCCAGCAGTACGACACCTACGAAACGCCCCTCACCCGAGCCCAGGGCGAAACGAAATGAAAACCAAATAAAACCGGAAACGAAATAAATCCCACTTCGTCAAAAGTAACGCAGGCAGTTACAAATTGCGTAAAGCAGGTAAAACCATGAGCACCCAGGCAGGCATCCTCAAAGTCATCCACGCGGTCTCCGACATCCCCAACGACCCCGCCCCCGACGAGTCCCTCTTCGACTCCGGCACCCTCGACTCCTTCACCCTCCCCGACCTGGTCACCGGCCTCGAAAAAGAATTCAACGTAAAAATCCCCGACGCCGACCTCGTCCCCGAGCGCTTCGACACCGTAACCAAAATCGAAGCCTACCTCGACAGCCGCAAAGACTAACCCAAACTTCTTTTTATCATTTTGACCTGGCCCTATTTGACCTGGCGCCCTATTTGACCTGGCCCTATTTGTCACTCCGCAGCGTAGCGGAGGAATCTGCTGTTGCCTTGGTCGTTGTTCTTGCCGTTGCTTTTGTCGATGCCGTTGCTTTCGTTCTTGCCGTTGCTTTTGTCATTGCCGTTGCTTTCGTTCTTGCCGTTGCTTTTTGTCGTTGCCGTTGCTTTCGTTCTTGCCGTTGCTTTTGTCGTTGCCGTTGCTTTCGTTCTTGCCGTTGCTTGTGTCGTTGCCGTTGCTTTCGTTCTTGCCGTCGCTTTTGTCGTTGCTGTTGCTTTCGTTCTTGCCGTCGCTTGTGTCGTTGCCGTTGCTTTTGTCGCCTTGCCTTTTAGTTGTCATCCTTCGCCGCAGGCGGAGGACCTGCTTCTGTCGTTGCTGCTGTTCTTGCATCTCTTGTTGTCATCCCCGAAGGGGATCTGCTGTTGCCCATCCAACAGGAGACTCATCATGTCCTACCTTCGAGCCTTCGGCCACCACCTGCCAACCCAGGTCATCACCAACGCCGACCTGGAAGCCCGCACCGGCCGAGCCGCCGCCTCCATCGAAAAAACCTCCGGCATCCTCGAACGCCGCTACGCCGCACAGAACGAATCGGTCGCTGATCTAGGCTTAGCCGCCGCCGACGCCTGCCTCAGCAACGCCAACCTCACCCCACAAGACATCGGCCTGATCCTCTTCTCCAGCGGCTCAGCCGAGCGAGTCTTCCCCGGCCCCGCCTCCGTCCTCGCCCAAAAACTCGGCCTCACCGCAACCCCCGCCATCGACATCCCCGTAGCCAGCGCAGGCTCTCTCATCGCCCTCGCCTTGGCCGCCGACCTCACCCCCCGCTACGGCAACATTCTCGTCGTAGCCTCTGAAATCATGTCCCGCCGCATCTCCGACGCCGACCCCGACACCGCCATCCTCTTCGGCGACGGAGCCGGAGCCTGCATAGTCAGCAAGGAGAAAGGCCCCCTCCGCATAGCCGACACCGCCCTCTTCACCGACGGCAACTACGCCGAAGCCCTCCAACTCCAGCACGGAGGCGCCATCCAGATGAAGGGTCTCGATGTCATTGTCCAGGCCTCCCGCAAGATCCCTCGCTCCATCGAAGACCTCCTCACGCGCAATCAACTCAAACCCGCTGACATCAGCGTCTTCCTCATGCACCAGGCCAACGTAAACCTCATCCGCAAAGTTGCCACCGCTTTACAAATCCCCGATCCCGACGCCCGCTTCTTCCGCAACATCGAGCGCTACGGCAACACCTCCTCCGCCTCCCTCCTCATCGCCGCATCCGAGTGGCACGCCGCCAACCCCACCACACCCACCTCCCCCATCGTCTTTGCAGCCTTCGGAGCGGGCTTCAACTGGGGAGCCATCCTCGCCCTCCCCGCATAACCAACTCGCACTCAAACCTCTCATCACCCCCAAAATGACCATGTCCGAAAACCGCCAGTTCGCTCCCCCAGCAGATGAGAAAATCCGTACATGGAACTGCCCGATCGAGAGGTTTGTTATCGCGCATTGCAAAGCCGTGATCCCCGCTTCGACGGCCTCCTGTTCGTAGGCGTCACCTCAACCGGCATCTATTGCAGGCCCGTCTGTCCAGCCCGCACCGCAAAATATGAAAACGTCCGCTTCTTCGCCTCCGCCGCGGCCGCGCAGGAGGCCGGCTTCCGCCCCTGCCTCCGTTGCCGCCCCGAGACCGCCCCGATCTAGCCTCATGGCGCGGAACATCGAACACCGTCTCCCGCGCCCTGGCTCTCATCACCGACGGCGCCCTCGACGGCGACCGCGCAACCGTAGAAGCCCTGGCCGAACGCCTCGGCATAGGCGAACGCCAACTCCGCCGGTTGTTCCATCAGCACCTCGGAGCCTCACCCATCGCGGTCGCGCAAACCCGCCGCGTCCTCTTCGCCAAGCAACTCATCCACGAAACCCAGATGCCCATGACCGAAGTTGCCCTGGCAGCCGGATTCGGCAGCGTGCGGCGATTCAACGAAACATTCAAAAATCTGTTCAACCGCCCTCCCAACACGCTGCGCCGCAAAACCTCAGCCGCTCAAGCCGACGCCGGCGTAGCACTCCGCCTCCGCTACCGGCCGCCCTACGACTGGGAATCCATGCTCGGATATCTGCATGCGCGCGCCATCCCCGGCGTTGAATCCGTAGAGAAGGAAACCTACCACCGCACAATCGAAATCGACAGCTCCCTCGGAACCGTCGCCGTGACCCACTTGCCGCAGCACCAAAGCCTCGGCGTCAATATCCGCTTCCCCAACGTCAAGTACCTCCCCGCGATCGTCGCCCGTGTGCGCCGCGTCTTCGATCTCGGCGCAGACATCGAGACCATCGACGCCCATCTCTCACTCGACCCTCTGCTCGCGCCTCTGGTGGCAAGCCGTCCCGGACTGCGCGCACCCGGCGGATGGGAGGGCTTTGAGTTGGCCGTTCGCGCCATCCTCGGCCAGCAGATCAGCGTCATCGCGGCGCGCCGTCTCGCAGCGCAACTTGTCAGCCTCCACGGCAAGCCTCTACCGGCAAACCAGGGCGGCCATCCCAGCCTGTCGCACGTATTCCCCACCGCAAAGCGTGTGGCCAGGGCAAGCTCCCTCGGCCTCGGCATGCCCGCCGCACGTCAGGCATCTTTGAAGGCCTTGGCAGAAGCCTCAGCCGCCGACCCCGATCTGTTTCGCCCCTTCGGCACCATCGAAGAGGCGATCCTGCGCCTGCGCGCCATCCGCGGAGTCGGCGAATGGACCGCACAATACATCGCCCTCCGCGCATTTCGCGAGATGGACGCGTTCCCCGCCGCCGACATCGGCCTCCTTCGCGGCGCCGCAACCATCGATGGCGCACGCTCCACCTCCACCAGCCTTCTCAACCGCGCCGAGTCCTGGCGTCCCTGGCGCGCCTACGCTGCCCAGCACCTCTGGGCCGCCGACCACGCCAATAGCTCAATCAGGAGAAGCCCACATGAGTGATGTTCTCGAACTCAATGAGACGAATGTTCTCGAATCGAATGAGAACAATGTTCTCCAACTTTTAATCGATCGAATCGACACCCCCATCGGCGAGATGATCCTCGTCGCCGACCGCGACGGAAACCTGCGCGCCATCGATTGGACCGATCATGAACCCCGCATGCACAACTTCCTGCGCCGCCACTACGGCAAAGAAAACAATGGATTCAAACTAACCCCGGCTCGCAACCCCGGCGATCTATCCCGCGCCATCAGCAACTACTTCGCCGGAGACCTCACCGCAATCGACAACCTGCCCGTCAAAACCAACGGCACGCCCTTTCAACGTCAGGTATGGCAGGCTCTGCGGGAGATTCCTCTCGGCACCACCATCTCCTACGGCGAACTTGCCAAACGCATCGGCCGCCCAACTGCAGTCAGAGCAGTCGGTCTGGCCAATGGCTCCAATCCCGTTGGAGTCATCGTGCCTTGTCACCGTGTCATCGGCTCGAACGGTTCCCTCACCGGGTACGGCGGCGGTATGGAACGCAAGCGATGGCTGCTGGAACACGAAAGCAACGGCCCAAGGGACTAGGTTACGGAAGCACCTCTTGCTGTTGCTGTTGCTGTTGCCGTTGCTGTTGCTGTTGCTGTTGCTGTTGCTGTTGCTGTTGCTGTTCTCCTTCCATGAGGACTAATTTCCGAGTGCCCATCCATCGCGCAACTCTGCGATCGAAGGAGCCTAAACGTTACTGAGCCCCAAGGCTGTCGTACTTCCGTTGCCGTTCCTGCTGACGTTATACGTCTCTGCCGTCATCCTGAGCGGAGCGAAGGATCCCGAGAGTCTCCACCATCCATCGCCCTCCGGCCCTTTCCAGCCATACACCAACCGCCTGTTCTCTCTCCACCTCCAAAAATCACTCCACGGAAACCTATCATTCTATTGATCTTACTAGTACCAGAATTTATTTTTCTCGCTTTCGCCCCAAAAAACCCATGTCAACCCTCCCTAACCCCTTGCCATCCAAGAACATGCGGGTGGCATGTTAGTAAGCTCCAAACCGCTATAATCTATATATAGATCAAAAACAAAACAGCCCCGGATATCCTCCGGGGCTAAATCGTTGATAAGAAGTATTTTAGGTGTAACCCATCTACTATCAATATTTTGCAGACCATCTCTCCCTCCAAACCAATGAATATAAACATTTTAGTGCCAAAATACCCCCGTGGGGGGGAGGGGGGGTACCCCCCGGTATCGACCCCACAAAAAAAGGAGTCAAGCAAACAAGAGACACTGCGGCCGCGACAACGGAAAGCTCTTACCCGCCGACAACTGTCCAGTCCGGGTATCTCGACCCAGCACCGCAATATTGTCCGAAGCCTGATTCGCCACCAGCAACCACCGCCCACTCGGATCAAGCGTAAGATGACGCGGCACCTTGCCGCCGCATGAGGTCCGGCTGAGTAGAGTCAATCGCCCGCTCTCCGGCGAGATCGCAAACGTAGCCACAATGTCGTCGAACCGATCCGTCGCATAAGCAAACCGCGCCTCGCGATCAATCACGATATCGTCGCCAGCCGTAGTGCCCTGAAATTCAGGAGGCCGCATCACCACCTCCTGCACCGTCTCAAGTACACCCGGCCGCGCGTCCCACCGCAGCACAACCACCGACGACGCCATCTCGGTCACGCAGTAAGCGAACCGGCCGTTAGGATGGAATTGCAGCGCGCGAGGCCCGGCCCCTGGGGCCGAATGCCACGCAGGAGGATCGTTCAGCGTCAGCTTCGCCGTCCCCGCATCCAGCCGGTAGATGTGAATCGCATCAAGACCCAGGTCATTGACCAGCAGAAACCGGTTATCCGGCGAAACGGTCACGCGATGCGCATGCGGCCCCTTTTGCCGCTCCTTATCTGGTCCCTGCCCACTGAACTGAAAGAAAGAAACCGCCGCACTCAACCGCCCGTCCTCGCCAACCGAAAACGAAGCCGCGCTTCCTCCACCATAGTTCGCCGCAAACGCCGACCGCCCCGTATGGTCGAACGCCACATGACAAGTCCCCCCGCCGACGGACGCAACCTCGTTGATCTTGATCAATCGCGCGTTGGTCCGATCAAGCGTGTAGCTCGACACCGCACCGCTGCTCTTACCCTCATACTTATCCAGTTCGTTCGCGACAAGGACGGTCCTGCCATTCGGCGCCAGCGCGAGAAACGTAGGATTGTCCGCCTCAGCCGCCAGCCCATCACCCCTCAACACGCCCGAATCAGGATCAAACAAGAAAGAATAGATGCACTTTCTAGTACATGATGT
>JAOAPF010000150.1 GCA_025462755.1 Edaphobacter sp. | reverse complement strand
GCATCGGCGGCCCGCCCGCACCCGGGCAACACCCCACGCCATAGTATTGAAGTCCGGCCGCCCTTACCTTATCCGGATCGAGCAGATTCTTTCCATCCAGCACAATCGGCAGATTCATGACTGCGCGAATCTGGCCCAGGTCCAGTGCTGCAAACTCCGGCCACTCGGCAAGGATAAGCAATGCATCCGCTCCTACGCACGCCGCATAAGCATTCTCGGCATACGTCACGGTTCCGGGTGTCAGAAAAGACTCAGCCCGCTGCATCGCCGCCGGATCGTAGGCAACGATGTTGGCCCCTTCGGCATGCAGCTCCCTTACGAGTTGGATCGCCGGCGACTCCCGGCAGTCGTCAGTCCCTCCCTTGAAGGCGAGGCCCAATACAGCCAGACGTTTTCCTCGAAGCGTCCACAATGCATCTCGAACCTTTGTTACGAATCTGCGCTTCTGATTCTCATTCACTGCCATGACCTCGGTCAGCAGCGTGAAATCATAACCCACCTTCTGCGCTACCGAACGAAACGCAAGCACATCCTTCGGAAAGCACGACCCACCATAGCCGATACCCGGATTCAAAAACCGCGGCCCGATTCGCGAATCCGTTCCCATACCCATCGCGACCTCGCGTACATCCGCCCCCACTTTCTCACACACGATAGCCACTGAGTTGATGAACGAAATTTTCAACGCAAGAAACGCATTCGACGCGTGCTTGATCAACTCCGCGCTCTTCACGCTCGTCACAATCAGCCTCGGCAAACCCTGCTTCTCTCCCGGAAGTGCACCTGCGGTACGGTAATAGCTTCCATCCAGAAGCGGTTCATATATCTTGCTGAGCGCCCGCCGGCTCTGTTCATCCGGGACCCCCAGCAGAATCCGGTCCGGGTACAGAAAGTCCAGCACTGCCGTACCTTCGCGTAGAAACTCCGGGTTAGACGCGACGCTTAGGTGCTCCGGCGAAGCACCATACAGATGCATTGTCCGCTGAACCGCCTCGCATGTGCCCACCGGAACTGTGCTCTTCTCCACGATCACCTTGTGCCCGTTTAGCGATGCGGAAAGCTCTCGAGCAACGCCCTCCACGTATGAGAGGTCCGCATCGCCCGTATACGACGGAGGCGTTCCCACGCAGATAAACACTACATCCGACTCACGCGCCGCACCTTGAATATCGCTCGAAAATCTCAGCCGGTCTCCCCTGTGCCGCGCCACGAGCTCCGGCAACAGAGCCTCATGAATCGGAATCTACCCCGCCCGCAGACGATCCACCTTATCCGGATCGTTATCGACGGCGATGACTTCGTGACCGATCTCCGCAAAGCACGCCGCCGACACTAACCCCACATACCCCACGCCTATGACCGCTATCTTCATCTGCTTCCTCCATGGGAATCTTCAACATCCCCCCACCCTGCTCGTGGCCCGCTCACACTAACTCGCCGCCAGAGACTTGTCGCTCTCTTCCGTCGCGGTTACAAATTCAATCATCTTCATCAGCCCCGTTCGCAGATCGATCGCCGGATTCCATCCCAAGAGCCTCTTCGCCTTTGAAATATCCGGCCTGCGCTGCTTCGGATCGTCCTGAGGCAATGGTTCGAACACAATCGGACTGTCGCTCCCCGTCACCTCCTTCACAATCCGCGCACACTCCAGGATCGTGAACTCATCCGGGTTCCCTATATTCACGGGCTCATGCTCATCCGAGTCCGCCAGTCTAAGAATCCCTTCGATCTCGTCGCTCACATAGCAGAAGCTCCTTGTCTGCATCCCATCTCCGAAGATCGTCATCGGGTCCCCCGCCAGCGCCTGTCGCAGCAGCGTCGAGATCACTCTTCCATCGTTCGGCTGGAGACGCGGGCCATACGTATTGAAGATCCTCACAATATGCGTATCCACATTCCTGTACCGGTAGAACGCCATAGTCAGCGCCTCCGTAAACCGCTTCGCCTCGTCATAAACTGAGCGCACTCCGATCGGGTTCACATTTCCCCAATAGCTCTCCGGCTGCGGGTGGACCACAGGATCGCCATAGCACTCCGACGTCGACGCCACCAGGTAGCTAGCTCCGTACTTGCACGCGAGCGACAACACATTCCGCGTCCCAATCGAACCCACATCCAGCGTCTCGATCCCATGCCGCATATAGTCGAACGGGCTCGCGGGTGAAGCCATATGAAACACTCTGTCGAACGGCCCCGGATCGAAAGGAACACAAATGTCATGCTCCATGAACGAGAACTGCCGATCCTCCATCAGGTGTTCGATATTCTGTCGCACTCCTGTTAGCAGGTTATCGACACACAGAACTGAATCCCCTCGCTTCAGGAAAGCCTCGCAGAGATGAGATCCCAGAAATCCCGCTCCTCCTGTAACCATAACTTCCATAGCTCTAACCTCCCGAATAGTCTTCTCGCGGAGCGCTTTTTAAGCGCTTGCCGAATTACGTGAGTTGTCTTATGAAGTAAGTTGATGGCAGTTACACATCAGCCAAATCTTTCAGAGCCAATGCATACAGCGAGACTACTTACTTCTCCCTCCTGCGACGTCGTCTACGAACTACATTTAGCTCACAGACGACACCAATTCCCCGCCACACCAGCCTCCCACTCCGCTCCATGAAACCTGCACGATCGGGTCGCCGCCCATCTCGACTGGACGTTTGAGCCGGGCTGCAAGCCCTTGGTCGCGGCGCCGGCTGTCATGACGAGGGTTTACCCTGCAAAAAGACGCCAACCGTCCAATCGAGCCACGAGGAGAACAGTCCGAGGACGGACTACTATAGGCGGTTCATCGTTGATGAAAAGTCTCAGTTAGTGAGAGATCGCCATTTCATTAATTGTCGTAATAGGGATGGGCTCTTGCGGGGAATTCAGCTGATTTGTACGGGTTGACACCCCGACAGCTACGATGGGTCCCACATTGAAGACCTCTCCTTTGAGCACCAGCCCATAAGCTCCGTTCAGGGCGGCTATTGAGCAGCCTTCACTCTCATGCGCCTGCACTTTGGGAATAACGTGTTTCGAGAAGGTGAGTAGAACCAAGAGGCCTGTAAAGCCGATTGCGCTCAGCTTGAAAGCAGAAGGAACATTCATAATGAACTCCGATCGGGGGACCTGCGGTGGCAGTGCGTGGAGCACGCAAACGGTCAACGATTTCATGTATGCGTGCGGTGTTGGCAAGGGCCAAACCCGGTAACTTTGTCTGCGGAGGTGCCCTCAGGTGGCGGTAGAGCATCCTTTGCCCTCGGCGTTCGCCATGGACGCTACGCTCAGAGCGCGCTCCGCGGGCAAAGAAATATGTCTTCCTACTGACGCTCCTCTTGGCCGTCCGCCTCTCTGGCTACTCCGGAGACCGTTCCGGTAAATTCGCCCGTACTCGCAAAAAAGACGGGGTTGTTTAAGGCGTCGGTCAAGACCGGGACGTTCGTCTCGGTCAACGTAAGGGTGCCGGACGCATCCTTGAAACGGCCGGTTCCACCAGTGATTTGAAAAGTCAGAGTACAGTGGCCCTGTTGGGCCGCGAGATCTATGCAATCGGCTCCCTGCGTGAGATTGACCTTCAATAGACTGCCATCCTGGAAGCGAAGTACGCCCGCGCCGGCCACTCTTGAGAAATAAATGTTAGCTGGGCCAGAGCAAGTGCTTGGCGGCTGCTCCGGAGAAGTTGTCTCGGCGCTTATAAGACGAAAGGTAAATGGTCCCAGTGCACCGTTCCCGGCGAAATTCTCTTCGACAGTCTGTGTGCCGGGCTGCTGTAGATTGACCGCGCTGGGCCCAGAGGTTCCCGAATACGCCATCTTTACGGGATAACGTTGTGCGAAAACGGTTGCGACACCGAGATTGAGCATCAGCGCCATAGCTGCTATGTATATGTATTTCATTTGTGCCTTCTGTGTTCGCATTGTGTAAGTACCTCCTGTGAGATAACCGGCGGAACCAAAGGGCGATCAGCCGGGTTCAGCACGCACATCAAAACTCAAGCGACCATCAAGGTCAAAGGAACTTCTTGTGAAGGCTTTGTTAACCGCTAAGCTCATGTGCTTTCAGGCGAATAGGAAAGGCATGTTAACCGGTGTGACACAGTGGTAGACTCGACTCCTCGTTAGTCCTCTATGACTTTGGGGGCCAAGTGTGCAGACACAGCCCGGAATGGTCTATCAATTCGGTCCGTTTAAGGTAAACGTCGCCTCGGGGGAGCTCCTGAAGAACGGGAGGCGCATCAAGCTGCAGGAGCAACCTTATCGGCTCCTCGTCGCGCTCCTGGAAAACTCCGGAGAGGTAATCAGCCGGGAGGAACTTCGAAACCGCCTGTGGCCCCAGGATACATTTGTCGATTTTGACGGCAGCCTCCGCGTGGCGGTTGGCAAGCTGAGGGAGGCGTTGGACGATAACGCTGACGATCCCCGATACATTGAGACAATTCCAAAGCGAGGCTATCGGTTCCTCGTTCCTGAAATACGCCGGGTAGATGCCGCTCATGAAGCCGCGGAACAGAGCGAAGATCCTGAGCTCCTGAAAACGGACGCAACTCCGGTCGCCGTCAGCCAAAGGCACACCCCTCTGGTGAAGTACGCCATCGCTGCCGTCGCCGGGCTTCTTCTGACAGCGGGCGGAGTCTTCCTTTGGCAGAAGCGCGCGCAAGCCAAACCGCTCACGGACAAAGATGTCCTGGTGCTTGCGGACTTCGCCAATACCACCGGCGATCCGGTCTTCGACGGCACGCTGCGCCAGGGGCTCGCCGTGCAACTGGAACAGTCACCCTTCCTCAGCATTATCCCTGACGAGAAGATCCAGCAGATCCTCGGTCTGATGGGCCAGCCTGTCGATGCAAAGCTGATACCGGCAATTGCACGAGAGGTCTGCCAACGGACGGCGAGCGCCGCGGTGCTCCACGGTTCTATTGCCAGGATTGGCACCCAGTACCTTCTGACGCTCCAGGCGGTTAACTGCGAAAGCGGAAAAACGCTGGCGAGCACGGAGGCACAGGCAGGCGACAAGAACCATGTGCTCGATGCACTTGGAAACGTGTCCGTCGAGATCCGGAATAAGTTGGGCGAGTCCCTAAGTACGATCCAGAAGTTTGATACTCCTTTGGAGCAGGCGACGACACCCTCGCTTGACGCCCTCAAAGCTTATAGCTCCGGCATGCAAGCTGTCAGGACAAAAGGGCCGGACGCGGCGACGCCGTTCTTCAAACGTGCCCTCGAACTCGACCCGAACTTTGCGGTGGCGTACGCCTACCTGGGTGTCATGGCAACCACTAGTCTTGAACCCAGCCTCTCTGTGGACTACCGCACAAAGGCATATGAACTGCGCGACCGGGCCAGTGAGGCGGAGATGTATTGGATTACCGCCACCTACCATAAAGGAGTCACCGGCAACATCCCAAAGGCCATAGAAGCCTGCGATCTTTGGATCCAGGATTATCCGCGCTCAGAGATGCCGCACGTCTACCTGGGGGCAGCAGTTTTGCCGGTCGTTGGACAATATGAGAGAGCGCTCGAAGAATCCACCGAGGGAGTTCGTCTGCGCCCTGACTTTCCCATCGCCTACGCTTTCGGCATTCGTGCGTACACCGCTCTTAATCGCTTCGATGAGGCGAAGGCCACCTACGCGCAGGCTCTTGAACGCAAAT
>JAOAPF010000072.1 GCA_025462755.1 Edaphobacter sp. | reverse complement strand
AACGAGCCCTTTCCCCATACCTCCACAAAGAGAGGTCTGTACGCGGCCAGAGAAAGCTTGAACGTGATGCAGGCGGTGTCCGAGTTGCCCATTTCCAGAGGATCGACCGGAGGAAACTGTGCCTGCTCGGCGTCGGGAGCCCTGAGCAGGTATCCGGTTGCGCGAGAATCCCAGAAATTTCCGCCGAAGAAGGCCCCCTGGGTCGCGTTGTACTGGAGCGGAGGGAAGTAGCTCGAATAGGTGTATCTCTGTGCTGTCCGCTTGCCGGCCCGAAAGTGAACCGATCCGGGATATGCGACCATTGTCAGATTCACGGACGGAATCGGCCCGCTAAAGCCGACGTAGGGCATGTGGCAAGACGCGCAGGCGGAATTATTGTTCGGCGAGATGTTTTTGTCGTAGTTCATCAGCTTGCCGAGCGTTTCTACTGACGCGGTTCCGTAATTCTGAAGTATTGGCGGGTTACCTGTCAGAATCGGGGGCGGCGTTGCCTGCCATTGCGCGATAGCTTCAGCTTCGATGAAATCTATTTCGCGCAGAACCCTTGCTATCTCGGTATCAATATCCGCGGGGAGAATGCCGGGGGGGTATGGGTTGTAGATCGACGTCGGGGGCTGACTTTGTCCGTGCACGATGTGGGTTGTGAGTACCATGGCGAGCGCAGCGGTCACGCTAACGCCGGCCATTACCGCCAGATGTTTTTGTTTCATCGGAGACCTCCCGCGCATTTACAGCGCGCTGCAGGGGACAGGCCCGTTCAGCGAAGACGAGAGTACGCGAACGAGCGCATCAGCCTTGTAGATTTAACTGAACCGCGTTTGTTTCTTGAGTTGTGAACCTCTGCCCGATTATTGTCTTGGTACGGAAGCCGATATGGTCGATGAAAACGCAACCTGGGAGGTATCGACCACTAAAACGCTGTCAGCCTGATTAGCGTTGAGGGGAGTGGGGCTCGCGTTTCAGGCACAAACTATGCTCCAGGTCCACTTAGATTGTCAAGCGGAGGCGCGCAACTTTTTCACGCTATCGAAACCTGTCTAACCACTGATGGCGAAGTGGGCTCCGGCGGCTTCGTCTCCGACGTCTACAACTAGCCCCAAAAAGACCAGTTCCGCCTCATTCCCTCAACTTCGCAACGACTACTTCCAAATTGCCTATGACCGCGACCCCAACAGTCCCGAGAACCAGCTGTTCGACCCAGCGGTCTCAGGACGTAAGAAGAGAAACGTAAATCGTCTGCTCGCTTGGACTCGATCTCTTCCCGACTGCAATAAGCACGTACCCGCAAAACTACGAACTCTTATTTTCCCACTTGTTGCGTAGCCGCTATACGGTGCGTGCCTGCTGGCTACTTCACAAGGAATATCTGGCTCCTAGCACTTTTGCTAACTGTGTTTACGCAGGCGAAGAGTCTATGCTCAGTCTTCTACTCCGAAGAGCGCCAGGCCATGACTGTTGCGTTCATCCTTCCTTGCTACTTTGAGAGGCAAATTGAGTGCGAACGGGGTCATAGAGGAACAACCACGAAGGGAGGATGACAATCATGAGAATCAAACTAGTTATGTTCGCGATGCTAGCCTGCATCACGTTCACGATGGCCGTCGGACAGACGGTCTCAGTCAACTACAACCGTAGCAAAGCTTCAGCCAATATCACAGCTACGCCTGGGGATCGAACAACACCAACCAGATCCAAAATTCGATCCTCGCTCAGGTGGCACAACAGAGCAACGATACTGCACTACAGGGCAAGGGTCTGCAAAGGGTACAAGAGGACCAGCAGCCTGACTTACTCATTACTGGCAGCGGTGGCATGAAAGAGCAGACCTCCTATACTGCGATGGGCATGCGGGGGTTCGGTGGAGGAATGGGCAGCATCACTCCTCAGCAGAACGTAATTGGGACCTTGATTGTCGATCTGTTTGACGCCAAGACGCAGTCTTTGGTGTGGCGAGGGATTGCCCAAGATACGTTGAGCAACAACGGGAACAAGAACCAGCAGACTGTGCAGAAGGGCGTCCAGAAGATGTTCAAGCAGTGGCCAAAGGCCTAACTACCCGACTTACCAGGAGACAAAGAAATGAGAAAACTACCGATCGTGATGTCTTTGGGTCTCGTTCTGTTGACGGGTGTAATCCGAATCGAGGGTCAGGACCAGCACCCAATATTGGACCAGGTTGCGAACAAGGTCATTCAGAAATACCAGACTGCCAGCTGTCAGCAGTTGTGGGCGGAGCGAGCGCAGAAGGCTCCGCCAACACCCGCAGAAGTGAAGGCAATACAGTTTCTCAAGGGCGATCCGCAGATGCGCACCCTGTTCCTCAACAAAGTGGCTGCTCCGATTGCCAACAAGATGTTTGAATGCGGAATGATTCCGTAACTAGTGCACAACGCCGTCTCCGAGCTAGCTGAATTGGGATCAGTGGAGGCTATTTGGCAGGTGTTCACCGGCTTCTAGATGTACCTTCTATCAACATCAGCCTGTCGCCTCACAATCGCAAGTCACGACTAAAGGCTGCCCGACTGGTTCTTGATTTAACCCGCATATCTATTGAAGTTGAGCTTATAATCGGGATTTCTGAAGGCTTGGGAATGTTATGGCACCCCACCCTGTCGAAATCACGCAGTTGCTACGGCAATGGCGAGCTGGCGACCGGCAAGCAGAGGACTCGCTGTTTGAAATCCTGCTGCCGGATTTGCGCAAGATTGCTGGGCGCTGTTTCCGCGGGGAGCGGCTCGGCCATACTCTTCAGCCAACCGCGCTTGTAAACGAAGCCTTTCTTCGATTAGCGAAAATAAAGAACATCGAGTGGCAGGATCGTGGTCATTTCCTCGCTGTCTCGGCGCGGATCATGCGGCGTTGCTTGTTCGACCACGCCCGCGCGCGGCCGAGCATCATCTTCCTGCCCATGGAAGGTCTCCCGGAGCGGGTTTTGGGTAATCAAACCTCACTGGAGCTCGCACTTACGGTAGACGCGCTACTCGACGAGCTGGAAGTGGAATCGCACCAGAGGCGAGCGGTGGTGGAGTTGAAGTTCTTCCTCGGGCTGACGGACACGGAGGCCGCAGATGCGCTGAATCTCTCCTTGCATACCTTCCAGCGGGAATGGTATCGGTCGCGCCGCTGGCTATTCGAGCGACTAAGTACCCAGTCATGACAAGCACCGAACAAGACGACGGAGTCATGAGGCTTCTGAAGGTGGCTCTCCAGAAGCCAGCGGCGGAACGTGAGCCTTACTTGCGAATGGCCTGCGAGGGAAATGATGATCTCTACCGCGAAGTAGCCGATACAGTCACGTGGGAAGAACGCATGGGCGGGTTCCTGCTGCATCCCATGGTGATTCTCCAGGATCCGACCCGTGCTTTCTGCGCCGGTGAGATCGTCTCGGAACGATTCGAAATTGTGCGGAAAATAGGCGAGGGTGGAATGGGCATCGTATATGAAGCCCTCGACCGGAAGCGCCAACAGCGAATAGCGCTGAAATTTGCCAAGGCTGGTTTTCAACGCCAGCTGTCGCCCGAACTTGAGGGCGCTCTGAAGGTGCGCCACCCTAATATCTGCCTGGTGAATGAAATTCACACCGCGAGAGTTGAGGAGTACGACGTCGACTTCCTCACGATGGAGTTCCTTGAGGGCGAGACTCTATCCCGGTATCGATCGAAGCACTGTAAGCTCCCGCAACAAGAAGCTCTCGAAATCGCACGGCAGATCTGTGCTGGTCTGGCCGAAGCCCATCGCAGCGGCATCATCCATCGTGATCTGAAGCCGGGCAACGTCATGCTTTGCCGAACTGCAAATGAGGGCTTGCGTGTCGTCATTATGGACTTCGGTCTGGCTGGTGGCATGGCTTTGGATTCAACCGAAGGCGGCACTCCAGGGCACATGGCACCCGAGCTGTGGAATGGGGAGAAGGCCTCTTGTGCATCCGACATCTACTCGCTGGGCGTCATTCTGTACGAGATCGTAACCGGCCGGATGCCGGTTGAAGAGAAGTCAGACGATCCCGACGCGCCGAACCACTTCGTTGCTCCGACCAGCCTGAACAAGGAACTCGACCGAAGGTGGGATCGCGTAATTCTGTCCTGTCTCGACCGCTCACCAGCCCTTCGCCCTTCCGATGCGCTCGAGGTAATTGCCGGTCTGGAGAAGAAACCTCTTCGTAAGGCGCCCCTACTGACCGCTGCGTCGCTGATCCTAGCTGCGTTGGCGATGCCCCAGCCGCGCGAGTGGCTGAGCGACCGTTTATGGCCTCCGCCCAATGTGCGGTTGGCCATTCTGCCTTTCGAAGGAGCGACGAATAGCGCAGATATCGGTGGAGGAGTCCTGCAGGACGTCTCCGACCGCATCC
>JAOAPF010000064.1 GCA_025462755.1 Edaphobacter sp. | reverse complement strand
AGAAAAATCAGCCGGAGCAGGCCGATCTTCCAGCGCATGCGCCGCCGGAAGCGTCGATCCTTCAGCAGGGCTGCGGGCACAACGTCTTCGATCGCACCGAGCGCATCATAAGTGCCGAGATCCTTCTCCGGCTCGTCGTAGGCGCTCAGGCATTCGCGTAGAAGAGTCATGCCGGACTGGCCGTCGCAGATGCAGTGATGCCCGACCAGGATCAGCTCGCTGACTTCGCTGCCTCGTAACCACACCAGCCGCACCAACGGATCGCGACTCGCGTCGAACGGCGCTACCCACTCGCGACGCACCTCGGTCTGCCAGTCATCGTCGTGCTTGCGTTCGACAAGGCGCAACGGAATGGGCGCAGGGCGGTCCTGCAACACAAAACGCGGGCCATCAACGCCATCCTCAATCACACAGCGCAGCAGCGGATGCTTGGCCTGCAGGCGAGCCAGCGCCTGCCGCAGCCGCCCTTCCTCCAGCCTGCCGAACAACTGGAGAGAGAAAACGCTGGTGAACGGAGTGCGTCCGTCGCGGTACATCGTCCGTTCCAGCAGCAGGAGCCGCCTCGACCGAATGTTGGCCCGCACCGGCGTGCTCGCTCTGCTCCTTATCTCGCCCACCGTCTCGCCCACGCCAACGCCAACATCATGCGTCATGCTGTCCCCCTCGCTAACGACAGGAGCGCAGCGTCCTCGGTGACCGCTGGCAGCAGACCCCATTCCCGCAGACAGCGCACAGCTTCGCCGATACCATCCTCCACTCGCACTGCATTACCAAGTGCCATCGCTTTCTGGATCATCGCGGGATGCTGCGTAGCCGCGAGCGCGGAGGCAAGCGTATCTGCAGTCATCGTTTTGCGTTCCACGGCCGGCGGCGCAACGCCTTGCCGGTTGAGGCACCGCGCCCAGAACGGCTGATCGCCGTAAAACGGCACGATGACCGATGGAATGCCGGCTCGCACAGCAGCGGCCGTTGTGCCGGCGCCACCATGATGAACTGCCCCCGACATTCGCGGAAATAACCAGTCGTGCGGGGCATTCCGTAGAAAGAAAATCTGCTCGCTCTGCGGACCCTCCTCACCGGCCAGCCCACCCCAGCCGGAGGCCAGCACGGCCCGCTGTCCGCTCTTCTTTACTGCTGCGAGAACCGTCTCCGTAAACGATGTCGCATTGCTGCTGACCATGCTGCCGAAGCCGATATAGACGGGCTTCGGTCCCGCTGCCAGGAATTCGCTGAGCGCCTCGGGCGGCCGCCACTGAGGCTGGTGGAAGAACCAGTAGCCGGTCACCTGCGAGCTCTCCGGCCAGTCCGCCGGCCGCGGCAGCACATGTCTGCTGAAGCCGTTGACGACCTTCGCTCGATGCAAGTCGCTCTTGAAGAGATAGGGACCATACCGTGGATACCGCGGTAACCCAAGCTGCGGCCGAACGATGTCATTGATCGCCGGACGCATCACGCCCCACACCATCTGGAAAAGCAGATAATGAGCCCCGAGACTCAGCACGCCGGGCAGCTTGTGCCGGGAGCCGCTCAAGACCATCGGCGGCAACTCCCGTGACGGCGTCAGCGGTTGTAGCCGGGCAATCGCAAATGGAATCCCCAGGGCTTCGGAGAGAGCTTTGGCCAACAAGGTACTGTTGCTGACACCAATCAAGAGCCCTGCGCCCTCGCTGGCCGCGAGCCCTTCCTCCACCCAGTTGGCTGCCCAACTCGCATAACGCTCGCGAAAGATGCGGGCCATCGCGCGCAGGTTCAGCGCCCGGTCGGTAATCGTTCGGTCAGCCTCCAGCATCGCCTGAAAATCCGCGGTGAGCGGATAGAACTCCAGGCCTGCCTCCCGCACTAGGTCGGCGAAGTTCGCGCTGGTAGCAATGCGTACCGGATAACCCGCGCGACGCAGCCCTTGGCCCAGGGCAACACAGGGGCGAATGTCGCCCTGCGTGCCGATCGTGAAGATCACTATAGGTTTGCTCATGCTACTGACATCTCCCCTGTCGCACTTCGAAGCAACGGAGAGGCCATTAGCGTCCGCTGCAGTCTCGGCATCGAGAACCAGTGCCGCAGTGTGTTGCCGATCTGAGCTGCCGGTACCGGATCCAGTACGCCCTCATGGTGGCAGGCTAGTTCGTGCACCTCGATCCTTCCTCCGATGAAACGTCTCCACGCCGACGGGCTACGGTCGACAATGCCATGCAGATCACCCTTCTTCTCCATGGCCTGGAAATACAGCAGATCAATGTCAATCTTGCCCGGCACATATCTGCGCGCCAGCGCAAGATGATTGATCATCACCGCGCACAGGTTGTCGAGGAACTGCGGGTTAGTCCGGATGATCTCCTGAAACAGTGGGACGGACTGTGGATCATAGGTCTGCACCAGCACCGCCGCCAGTTCCTTAAGAGTTTGCGGCGTGTTCCCGTCAAGCGGATGGGTATTCAGAAAACTCATCACCGCCCGTACCTCTTCGGCCTCGCTCCGGGGGCCGGCAAGCTCACCGCCCGTGAAGAGATAGCTGTCGATCATTGCGAGCATCTCCACCTCCAGCCCCTGAGCCTGCATCCGCTCGGCAATGGCGTGGCCGATCAAACCGCCCAGAGAACGGCCCACCAGTCGATACGGGCCTTCGGGTTGGACATGCCGGATTTCTGCCAGATAGTCGACAGCGATCTGCTCGATACTGGCCGGCAGCTGCTCACCACTTCGCAGCCCGCGTGCTTGCAGGCCGTAAACCGGCATCGCGGGATCAAGGTGCCGCAGCAAGCTGGAGAAGCCGAGGCTAATGCCGGCCATCGGATGAATGCAGAAGAGCGGACGATGCGCATTCTTGCTGACCGTGCGCAGCGTCAGCATAACTCCGATCGGATCTAGGCTCTCACTGCTTAGCCGCTCGACCAGGACGGCAAGATCCGCAATTGTAGGAGCTTCAAACACGCTGCCAAGTGGCAGCTCTACCTCCAGGTGCTCGGGGAAAAGCGCGGACATCACCGCTGCGGACAACGAATCGCCACCCAGTTCGAAGAAGTTATCGTGCAGCCCCACCCGCTCTACGTTCAGAATCTCCCGCCATAATGCCGCCAGCTTTTTTTCCACTGGTGTTTCCGGCTCGGCATAGTCCATCTGACTAACCCGCTCCGGTACCGCCAACGACTTGCGGTCCAGCTTGCCATTCGGCGTCAGGGGCATCGCATCGAGCACCATGAAGCTGGACGGCAGCATGTAAGTGGGCAACCGACCCGACAGAAACCCGCGCAGTTCATCGAGCTCGATTGGAAAACCGCTATCCGCCACCACGTAGGCAGCGAGCGACGTTGTGCTGTCTGCATTGCGATGGGCAGCTACCGCTGCTTCGGCAACCGCCGGGTGCTCCAGCAACAGGCTCTCGATCTCGCCCAACTCAATCCGGTGACCGTTGATCTTTACCTGGTCATCTGCACGGCCGATGAATTCCAGCAAGCCGGCGTCACTCCAGCGCACCAGATCCCCGGTGCGGTACATACGGCTGTCATTGCCCGCGAGCGGATCTGCGACGAAGCGTTCCGCGGTAAGCTCCGGGCGCTTCAGATAGCCCTTCGCCACACCTGCTCCGCCGATGTACAACTCGCCGACAGCACCGGTTACCACCGGCTCCCCATCTTCGTCGAGCACATAGAGCCGGGTGTTGAGGATGGGCCTCCCAATCGGTGGTGCAACCGTGCCAACTTCCTCAATTTCAAACGCGGTCGACCACACCGTAGTCTCGGTCGGCCCGTAGAACTGGGTAACACGCGCGGCCATGCTCTTGAGCCGTGCCGCCAGTTCCGCGCTCAGCGCCTCCCCGCCTACGAGAGCATGCACATCATTCAGCCTGGTTTCAGAACTGGAGAGCAGGACGCGCCACAGTGACGGCGTTGCCTGCACATGCGTCGCACCGCTATGGCGGATCAGCCGCGCCAGCATCCGCGGAGTGTGCAGCGCGTCGCTGCTCGCCATGACGACACGCGCTCCGACCATCAAGGGCAGGTACAACTCGAGCCCAGCGATATCGAAGGTCACCGTGGTTACGGCCAGAAAGCGATCTCTCGCTGTGGGCCTCAACTGCTGCTCCATGCCATGCAGGAAATTGACCAGATTGCGATGGGTAATCTCTACGCCCTTCGGCCGTCCCGTCGATCCGGAGGTGTAGAGGACATAGGCAACGCCGTCCGGTGAACTCAGGTCCGGCTCAAGCCCCTCCCCATCGAGCAACGCATCTCCACACTCAGGCTGCAGCAGAGTGTAGCTCCCAGTGAAACGCGCATGCACCTGCGACTCAGCGATCAGCACCGTTGGCGAGGCATCATCCAGCACCAGCGCGAGGCGCTCGTTCGGGCTGTCCAGTTCAACTGGCAAGTAGGCCGCCCCGGCACGCATGATCGCCAGAAGCACAACCAGCAACTGTTCGCTCCGCGGCAGCGCCACCGCAACGATGTCTCCCGGCTGAACGCCATTCGCTCGTAGCCAGCGGGCCTGTTGCAGGCTGCGCTCATGCAGTTCGCGGTAGTTGACTGTGATGCCCTCGAACACGACCGCCGGCGCCTCCGGAGTCGCAGCAGCCCATTGCTCGACGAGCCTGGGCACGCTCATGTCCGGCACCGTCGCCGCGGTGTTGTTCCAATCACAGAGGAGTCGCTGACGTTCCTCGTCGCCAAGGATGTCAAGTTCTCGCAGCGGTGTACCGGGATTAGCCAGGACCTGTTCGATCAACCGCAGCAGCCTGCGCCGGTGCTCGTCCAGCTCAGCCACGTCGTACAAAGCCGGATTCGCATCCAGGTCGAAGCGCAGATCGGCGTCGGTTCCGCGATCGTACACGAACACCATCAGATCTTCGGCGGAACTGTTCGACACATTATGTGAGAGGGTCGCGGCGCCATCGAAGCTGAGCCGGTAATCGAACGGCTCGATATTCACGCCAAGCCATGCCAGGTTCCGCCCCTGGCCAACCAGCCCAAGATCGCGACGTATATCTTCAAAGCGATACTGCTGATGGCGCAACGCGGAACGCACGGTACGCGAAACCTGTGCGAATAAATCCGCGGCGGTAGTCTTGGCCGTGAAGGAGACCCGAATCGGCACCACGTTGGCGGAGACGGACACAGAGTTCCGCAGCGCTCCGTTGATGCGACCTGACACTGGCATCCCAAAGACCAGGTCCTTCACGCCAGTCACGCGCTGATAGTAGGCAGCAATCAAACTGATCAGGACCTGCGGCAGGCTTGCGCCGGTGCTCTTGCCAAACTCCGCCAGTTGCCGGGCGGTCTCCGCGGATAAGTAACCTACGCTGCGTCGTAATTCGCTGCTCAATCCATGCCGGCGGGCGCTGCGCGACAGCGTCACCGCCTCCGGCAATTGCGCCAGCTGCTGCTGCCAATATTCGCGATCGCGCTGGAAGCGGTCAGAATTTCGATAGCCACCCTCGGCTTCTACCATCGCCTCGACCGTGCAGAAACACTTCGGCTCCGGAGCTTCACCCCTTGTGTAAGCCGTATACAACTCCGCCAATCGACGTGCCACCAGCCCACCGCCGTAACCGTCGTACACGATATGATGGGCGCGCTGATACCAGAAGTAGCAATCATCAGAGGCCTTCAGCAGCGCAGATACCCACAACGGGTCTTTGCCCAGATCCACCGGCCGCGTCACCTCATGCATCATCCAGGCCTGGATCGCAGCCCGTGGATCCGCTTCGTGGCTCATATCAACGTACGGGAAATCGCCCCGGTAGACCGGCCGCAGAACTTGCCGCGGCTTGCCATTCTCCTCGACTACACACACCCGCAGCTGTTCGGCCTCGGCCACCACTTGATAAAGTGCCCGCCGGAAGATCTCCGGCTTGATTGGGCCGCAGATCTCGACCGCTTCGGCAATGTTTAGAATGGCGCCCGGGGTTATCTTCTGGGTCATCCAGAGACCCCGTTGTGCAACGGTTAGTGGAAACGAATCATGCCCGTACTCGTCCATTACTCGTCCTCCTGCAAGGCCTGCCAGGTTGCTACTCGACATCTCCAGCCTCCTGGTCTGCGCGGTGGGTCGCCGTCCAGTGCATCTATTGAGCGGAATGTACGCTCAGATGAGCCTGAATCGAATAGACACACCTTGGGTAAGTGGCTCGTCGTGCACTGACAGGCGGCAGGAAGACAATCAGCCACCTGTCACGACAACGACAGCCATCGCGGTTCTCGAAATTTCAAGCAAACAAGAGTCAGCTAGTGATCCCGAGACTGCAAATGCCGTAGCGCTCTACGCGCCACGAAAAGGAGCAAGCACTCAGACAACTGGAACCGGGAGGAAGGGGCTGTTACTATCGTACCGTTTTGGTAACCATCATCAGTGTATCTCAATCTGTATCATGCCTTACAGCATCGTTACAATAACAAAAGTAACCTGCTAGGATTAATTTTTCGTGACGCCGTATCGATTTGCAGCCCGCAACTTCCCGGACTATGGGTTACTTTAGGCGCGAATTCTGCATGGCCAATAAACACTTTGGAGGAGATTCTTGACCCCTATTGTTCTTGTTCCTGGAATGCTCTGCACGCCAGAGATCTTTGCATCCCAGGTCACGGCCCTATGGCCCTATGGGTCTGTTACCGTCGCATCGACACTGGAGGGCGAGACCATCGCCGAGATGGCCGCCGCCATTCTCGCCGCCGCGCCGCCACGCTTCGCCCTGGCCGGCATTTCGATGGGCGGCTATATCGAACTTGAGATCATGCGGCAGGCGCCCGAGCGTGTCATCAAACTGGCGCTGCTCGACACCGAGGCCTGCGCCGACCTGCCCGAGCATACCGCACAGCGCCGGGCCTTGCTCGCCCAGGTCAATCCCGACAACTTCGAGACGCTGCTGGCCCTGGCTATCCCCGCGATCGTGCATCCGGCGCACCAAGACGATCCGGTCCTGCGCGAAACGAATGTGCGTATGGGTCTGGCGGTTGGCATCGAGAGATGGGCGCGGCAGGCCGAGGCGGTCATGCAACGGATCGACTATCGTCCCAGCCTTCCGGCCATCTCAGTTCCCACGCTCGTCCTTGTCGGCGACAGCGATACGTTCACCCCGCCGGACCGAGCGGAAGAGATGGCGGCAGCCATTCCAGGCGCTCGGCTCGTG
>JAOAPF010000401.1 GCA_025462755.1 Edaphobacter sp. | reverse complement strand
GGCGCTTGATTGAAATCAAGCGCGAGCGACCATATTGCAGCGCTGTGCAAGCAGGAATGAAGTGCGGTTCAGGCGGTGTTGCCGGCGTCGACGACCGGCACGCTCGGGCAGCGGCTCGGCGACCTGGGCGCCGTTCCGATTCAGCGCCGGCGTCCTCGCCACCCTCGCCGGACTGATCGAGCTCAACAACCAGTATTATCCGGACTACGAGCTCAGCATCTCGACCGGAATCGCCACCAACCGGCCCGGCGACCATCTGGAACAGGTGGTCAAACGCGCCGACATGAAGAGTTCACGCCAAGCGGTTGTATTATTTGCAGGCGAACCGGCACCGGCGCGGAACGGGGCGCGGCGTGAGTGCACGACAAGGCTGGGAGAACGCACATAGAGCTCGTTGGCTGACAACGAATCGGCTTAGTTGTAAGCCGAGGGTCTGACAACGGGAAGGAGCTACCAGTGTGGAGGATTTTGGACGTTTCCTCGTCTTTAGCGACCGAGTTGGGCGGGCGCGTTCTTGGCTAACGTAGACTCCCAGCGTAGCGATGCGTTAGGCGCACGCGCGTCCAACGCAGGCGACCAGTTTCAGGAACTCTGGGCGTTGCAGCAAGCCCTTGGTCTGCTCAATCCATCGACGGGTTTAGCCTCCGTCACTGTGGAAGGCATAAAGTCCGAGACAGTCGACAACGATCAAGGCGTGTGGGACGGCGTCGATTGCGCACTTTACTTCGGGGGTAAATCGCTAGAGACCGCCACCAAGGTCGTCATTGCGCAGCTCAAATATTCCACGACGAAGCCGGAAGACGATTGGACAGTCGCACGCCTCACCTATAGTTCGAAGAAGAAGGCTGGCAACAATTCGGTGCTTAGGCGTCTCGCGGACGCGTTTACGGCCGCGACGAACCGGAGGAAAGCAAACTCTCAGCTCGTCGTGCATTTGGTCAGCAACCAGGGCGTTGCCTCCGACGTTTTCGAAGTCGTCAGCGCCATATTAAACGGGGTGCCATCTCCGGCTGACGCAAAGCTCGCAGCCAACATTGAGAAAGTTAAGCTTTCTACTGGATTGGGCGACGAGAGCCTTATCTCCTTCCTGAAAATCCTAGATCTCTCTGAGGACGGAACGGCCTCCCGCCATTCATTGCGTGGGTCAATCACGAAGCATGTCGCTGAATTAATTGGCGAGGATGAAGGTGCCACTGTTCGCGAGTTAATGTATTCAATTCGCGAATTGATGATGCCCGAAAAGGCCCGCGAATTCATTTCGAGAGAGACAATTCTCGGGTGGTGTGGCGTTGCCGCCGAGACTGGACTATTCCCGGCTGCTAGCGACTTCAAAACTGTCACAGACCCAATCGAGCGTGAGCCAGCACGCTCGTTGCTCGCCGAGGTTCAGAACGGCACCAGGGTTATTTGTCTTCACGGAAGCGCCGGTTGCGGAAAAACAACGACGCTCATGCAGTTGAGGTCGCTACTGCCACCTTCGTCAGTCTTATCTCTTTTCGATTGTTATGGTGGTGGCAAATACCTGCTGACTAATGACCGCAGGCACCTACCAGAACGTGCATTTACTCAAATTGCCAACGAACTGAGCCTCGACCTGGGGATCCCCTTCCTTCTGGCCCGCAGTTCAAAGAGCCCCGTGTTGGTGAAGCGCTTTCTGGAAAGGATTAGACTTGCCGCCGATCTACTGAGTAAAGCCGATTCAAACGCCTTATTGGTAATCGGTATAGACGCAGCGGACAATTCAGTCACCGCAGCGGGTCGACAGAAACCGCTGGAGCTGTGCTTCGTGACGGAGTTAGCAGGGGCCGATCTGGCTATGCTTCCTTCGAACGTACGGCTGGTTTTCAGCGCGCGCACTGGTCGAAAGGACAGTTTAACGCTCCCGAATACCGCCGTTTACATTCCATGCATGGCGTTTAACCCAGACGAGACGAACGCTTTCGTAAGGCGGTTTTTTCCAGACATAGAAAACGATTGGGTTGATCAATTTCACGCGCTATCGGGCGGAATTCCTCGCGTTCAGGATTATGCTATTGCCGGCAGAGATAATCCGCTTGATGCGTTGAATGCCCTACGTCCAAACGGAAAAAATCTAACCGACGTGCTGCGGTTGAAGTTCAAGGATGCGGTAGGCAGGTCAGACAATGAAGCTTCGTATGCCCTGATTATGTCCTGTCTAGCCGCTTTGCCCGCACCAATCCCGCCCCACCATTTAGCAAACGTCAGTGGGCTTAAAGAAACTGAAATCGTCGACTTCGTGCAAGATACCTGGCCAGGTTTGCGCCTGGAGGAGGAAGGCATCTCGATTGCGGACGAGGACGTTGAAGATTTCATTCGGGCCGAGGGCGAGGTAGAAATACAACAAGCCAGCCAGCGCGCCTGCGATTATCTATTGCCGATCCACACATCGGATACTTACGCAGCTGTGAACATAGGCGACTTGTTGATGGCCGCTGGTCGCGAGGCCGAAATACTTCCCATACTTGACAAAAACTTGTCACCCGCGGCGATTGCGGACCCGATAGTGAGGAGGGAGGTCCAACTACGTCGACTTCGCTTGGCTCATGCTGCATGCCGCGCCGCTGGCGACTCAGCCGCAACGCTGAAAGTTGTATTACTGGGCGCAGAGGCATCGAAGGATGAGGCATTCCTAGCGGAACTTTTAGATAGGCATCCCGACCTCTCGACTCGATTTGCGCGCCCATCGCTCGTTCGGCTCGTATTGTCGGATGCAGACAGTGCCAAAAGACAAGGACGTATCCTTGTGCAGGACGCTCTCAGAGCCGCCCGTGTCAGAAACAAAATACAAGCGCGAGAACAGTTACATTACTACGACGAGTGGCTCGCCCGCCGCCGCAAAGTTCCCAAGGGTGAGCTCCATGGATGGTCGATCGAGGTAGATGATATCGCCGCGTACGCGGAAGCCGTCGCGCTCACGGAGGGACCTTCTGAAGCCTGCAAGGACCTGGAACGCTGGAAATACAAACCGCTTCGGTTATCGGTTGCGCTGAAGCTCGTCCCCCGACTGATCGCACAAGGTCGCGCCGATATCGTCGAGAAAGCGATCGAGGATCGCTTGCTGCCAGCCGCCTGGGACCTGCTGCTTTTGGTCCCTATGGCGTTGTCGGGGACGACGATTGACGTATCGCGCCTAGAAGGTTCGTTGTCGGCGCTGCGGCGCGCCCTCATCCCTTCGCTGGGCGGCATTCGTGAGGCGAATTTTGAGGACCGGTGGCGTCCACAGCTTCAAGGACTAGTGGTTACGGCCTGCGAAGTTGCCTTTTGCTTGGGAGTTCCCGACCCGATAATTCGCAAAGCTCTGAATCTCATCGTGAACATAGATGAGCCATTTAAGAAGCAATACAGCAGCTTTGAACCCGACATTCTTGATATTCTCGCGCGTGCTTGGCTCCTCCGTCGCCTGCTCGATGGCCTCTCTCACTCGGCAGACGACTTCCTGAATTTCGTCGACCCGCCTCCGCCGCCAGCAAAGAAAGCCAGAGTGGCGAAGGTAAAACGCAATACAAAATCTTCCGGTCAGGACCTTGCGGAGCGAAACAGGCTTGAGGATGAACAAAAACGCGTAGTTAGAACGGCTTTTCCTGTGTACGCAAGCCGAATTCCGATCCTGGACTATCACCGTAAGAATGGTTGGGTCAGCCAAGACCAAATTGTGGTCTCACTGGCTTCGGGTCCGACGATTACCTTCTCAAACGTTATTCGGCGGTAGGGATTA
>JAOAPF010000039.1 GCA_025462755.1 Edaphobacter sp. | reverse complement strand
ATCTCGAGAAACGGGGGCACGGCGCAGCGAATACTCCCAAGCGAGCAGTTTCAAATGGATGCGAACTGGTCACCAGACGGAAAGTCGCTGCTTTTCGGTTCCCTTCGTATCCGGAACACGCCGATTTACACCATCGACTTGATGACTAAGCGCGTTTCCCCTTTGCCCGGTTCAAGTGAATTTTTTTCTCCCCGTTGGTCGCCGGATGGCAGGCACATTGCGGCCATCACAAAGGCACATCGCACGTTGATGCTCTTTGATTTATCCACCCAGAAGTGGACGGAAGCGTTCGGCTCGGAAATGGGCTGGGAGCAATGGTCACACGACGGAAGGTATATCTATTTTCAGGACATGCACAATCCTGCACAAGAACTTCATAACCGCGTCGTCCGTCTTCGGCTGAGCGATGGCAAGATTGAGAACATAGTCGACGTACAGAATGTCGGACGCCTGACCACCGGATCGATTGGGCCTTGGTTTGGACTTGCTCCTGACGACTCTCTCTTGTTTGCCCGTGACATCAGCATCCAGGAAATCTATGCGCTCGAAGTAGACTGGCCGTAGGCCCCGGATCTTCCGAATCTGACCGCGCTACACACCTTTCTGGGTACTTTTTCTTGGCCACCTCATCGCAGCGGCCGAGCAAACGACAGCTCGTGGCCATCCGGATCGAGCGTGTGGAAATAGCGTTCACCCCAGGACGCGTCCCGTGGGATTTCAGGATCAAATCCTTTCTCCTTCAGATTTGTCCAAAACGCATCCACATCCGTAACATGGAAGATCAGCCGGCCCCACCGCGACACAGTGTCACCTCGTTCGAGGTTTAGGATCGCAGATTCTGAATCGTTCGGTCGAAGTGAAGAGAAACTCGCCCTTTCTCCACCGTAAAGCAGTTCCATGCCTAGCACGTTTCGGTAAAACTGCACCGAAGCCTTCATATTCAAAACCCGAAAAGTGATCGCAGAAATCTTCTCAATCGTCGGCGCCATACGCAGCAGTGTACGTCGAATTGAATTTCCCGAGGGCATACGGTGACGGTTGTACCTGCTCCAGCCACGGGTCTAGAATCCAGCGATAACCATTGGGAGGTCTGTATGCCCAATTATGAGTTCGTCTGCAATGCCTGCAAGAAAACATTCACGAAGACTCTGACCGTCGCAGAGCATGACGCGGAAAAAACCGCCTGCCCGGACTGCGGCAGTCACGAGGTAGACCAACGTTGGTCTACCTTCTCAGCTGTCACCTCCAAAAAGAGTGCCTGAACACAGTCATACGGGCGAGGCGCGTATGCACGCGCCAATTTTTTCCTTCGGTACTCTCCGAATCGGCAACAGCACGTACGAGCAGGACGTCGGTATTGGCTGCGAAGAAATCCGCAAACGCAAGAAGATGCCTTCCAGGAAATTCCGCGACGAGTTAGGGCATACGCTCCTGTCCATCGAGGAAAGATATCTTTGGAAGTGCCACCGGCATCTTAGAGCGGCACTCGATCACATACCCGGCGAGAGAACTCCGTAAACCACAGAGCAGCGATCAGTTAGGCGGTGAGATTCTTTCGGCCCCTCATTGACTCGCATTTTACCCACTATCGATTGAGGTAATCCCGCCAAAGCATCAATGTCGCCTTCATCTCGCAACCCGCGAGGAGGAAGTCGACATGAAGCATCTATTCTCCATTGGCCGCATCCAGTTGATCGTCGCCGTTAGCCTGGCGAATCTTAGCCTTCCCGTTCTTCAGGCAAAGTCGCACTGTCCGGGAGGTGCTGCTAGTGTAACCCCGCGTTTCGTCCAACGCGCCCTAATTGTTATTCCGGTCAGGATCAACCAAACCGGACCATACGATTTCGTTGTGGATACCGGCAGTCAGGTCACTGTGATCGATCCATCGCTCGCCTTGGAACTCGACCTCAAGCCCCAAGGAACGGTTGGTCTTATTTCCGTTGCCAGTTTTGCGCAGGCATCCGTAACCGTTCTGGATAGGTTGGAAGCAGGCTCTAACGTGGTCGAAAAGCCACTCGCCATAGTCAACGACCTTGGACCGATTCAAGCCGCCGATCCCCGCATTCGGGGACTTCTTGGCGAGAATTTTCTGGCACATTTCGACCTGTTCATCGACTATGCGCACAAACTGCTATGTCTCGACGAGACAAACGCTTTGCGCGAGAGCGTGCGCGGCGAGCACATCCCACTGGTGACCCCGCAAGATCCTGAGAGTGAATTGCCATTCATGGAACGCCTAGTAGTCTCGGTTCATCTCTCCGGTGCTAGAACTCGGGAGATTCTGCTGCAACTGGATTCCGGCAGCGACGGTCCTCTCCTTTACCCAGCCACCAAGGAACGGGAACTCAGGATACTGAACCAAGCTACCCCACGAGGAACCACTGTGAGCCAAGCACAACAGGCCTTTGCTGACTTGCCACCACAGGACATGCGGATTGGTTCCCGTACCCTTAGCCGCGTCTCGTTCGCGACACCGGTGAGCACTGGAAGAGATGTTCCGAGTCGGCAAGAAGACGGCTTGTTGCCGACCCTCCTCTTCCAACGCGTTTTCATTAGCGCTTCCGATCACTATGTGGTTTTTGATTCACGGTGAAGTGGCATTTCTCACTGACCAGGACCAGAATGACTGTCACGATCTCGGTATGGCGAGAGTTTTCGTATAGCGTGGCTCGACGATCCTCGCGGGGGGTCCCCTTCATTCCCAGGGAGTGATGCCCAGGGAGTGATGGGGTTAGAGGGACCCTCAAAAGGAGCCCAAGGGTACTTCTGAACTCTGGAAAGTTCGAGATCGTCCGCTAGGGCCGACCATTTAAATCCCACGTTTTCAACTAGCTAGAGCTTTGGGCTTTTTGGCCTCCGGCCCGATTTGGGTCCATTTGGGTCAATCGCTAATTCTTCGATCCGACCCACCGCATTTCGCGATTCCGAAGAGGCCGCGTGAATGTAATGCTCCCGCGTGACCTCGGACGAGGTATGCCCCAGCAGGGTCTGCACCGTGCCGAGAGGAGCCCCCGCAGCAGCGAGCAAACTCACAGTGGCGTGACGCAACCAGTGCCAATTAAAGCCCTTCAGCCCCAGCCTTACGGCAGTCGGTCGGAACCGCCGATTGAGCAGATTTCGACGACAAAGTGCAGTTCCTGTGGCTGAGGAGAAGATCAGCGAAGTGCCGCTTCCCTGCTTCTGCAAACCGAGGATCTGAACCGCGATCGGAGAAAGCGGCACGACCCCCCGGCTCCGCTTCGTCTTGGGGGTATCGAACTGCCCTTCGTAGACCGTCTGCCGAACACGTAACGTTCCCGCGGTCAGATCAACGTCACACCAGCGCAGAGCAAGCATCTCCCCAATTCGCAGCCCTGTCAGAATGAGCAACCCGGCAATCGAACGGAACGGTTCCGGCAGCTCTTTAAGAAGAGACTTCAGATCGTCCAGAGACACCAGGGGTGGCTCCTCTGAATGAATACGACGCGGCAGACGGGTCTTTTTGACGACATTCTGCCGAATCAGCTCATCCAACTCCGCGGCATTGAGCAAAGTCCCAAATGTGGTCCGAAGGTGCCGGACCGAGTTCCAGGACATGCCGGCGCTGAACTTACCATGCAGCCACTTCTGTACTCCGTCCCGAGTCAGTGACCGAAGAGGCACCTCCCCGAAGACAGGCAGAATGTGGGTTGTGAGGTTATGTTCATAGAACAGACGAGTGGAAAGTTTAACCGAAGGAAATACAGAAGGCTTCCCAACCTTTTCCGCAAACCTGCGCAACGTCATCGGACCTGATGACCCTTCCTTGCCAACATTCAGGAGTTACGAGCAACGAAATTCCTGCACAAGCCAGACCGGTGTACAAGCTGCCTGTGCTCTGGCGAAATGAAACCGGACTGCGTACGGCCCGGCAAACCCACCTAGGTTCGCGACGGAAGTGATGAGGGCGATACCCGCGGCGGCCGAGAAGCCAGTTAGGAACTCGCTCGGCAAGGCGAAGAAAACCGGCAAGCAACTGTAAACCCCCAGAGCGACGCAGGACAGAAGGGCGATAGAAAGCAAAGGAGAATGAGTAATCCCCAATAACAGCAAAGCAATTCCGCCGAAGGCTACGGGAATTCCCATGTGGTATCACCGCTCAAGCGCGCGGTCGGAGTGGCGAAAAACCAGGATCATCCCCGCCAAGCCTACTAAGTTGGGAATCACTACCAGGAATTTGACCACGCTATTGGAACTCCTGCTCAACACCGATTTCATCAGCTGCGGCAGCCACAAGCTGAATGTGTAAGTACCGAAACCGTGGGCAAAGCCGATACATGCCAGATACCACACTCGTCGGTTGATCAAAGGCTGCATCGCGGAGATGGGCTGAGTTTCGTGCTTCCGCCGGTCTTCGCGTTCCAGTTCTTCAGTGATCCATTTCTTTTCTTCCTCATTCAGGAACTTGGCCTGCGACGGCCGGCTTGGCAGCAGGAGGTAAGCGATAATGCCCCCGGCTACGGCCGGAAATCCCTCTAACATCAGAAGCCATCGCCAACTGCTGAGGCCCAGCCAATGCACGTGATCCAGGATGATGCCAGAAATTGGAGCACCCAGGATGCTGGCAACGGGTATCCCTGTCATGAACAGCGCAATCACCTGTGCCTTTTCTCGTTGCCTAAACCAGTAGCAGGTAGAGAACGATACCTGGGAAATAACCCGCTTCAGCCAGCCCAAGAACAAAGCGCGCAATGTACAGTTAATGCGAGGTTTGCACGAGCGTGACGTAAAAGCTGAGCATCATAGACAACGCAGGCTCTTGTCGCATAAACATCGCCAAGGGAAAAACTAAAGCCAAGAAGAGCACTCCACGAGCGCTAACACGATCTTCGAAGCCAGTTCTCGATTCATGTATGCCTTCCGAATACCGTGCAACCCTGCTCGTCTCCGATTTCGAGCAAGCCCAAGCGGTTGAACAGTGTGATAGACAGGGTAGCTCGGCGTTCAATCTTGAGTCGGACCCGTTAGATGATCGGCGCAAGAGCCATTTCACGCATATTGCCAAGAGGTTAAGCAAATGGGCCATGCCGAGAAGCGTTTTTCATTTTGGCTTTTCAGGTGCCTGATCGCGAGACGCGATTGAACGAGAAGAATCGCGATTGGGAATGTGTCGTCGGCTACTCTTCCCTGAGCCGATAACGTCCGAATAGCCCGTCATCCTGGAGTGACTTATTAATTCCGAGAAGCCGATTTCGTGGAAGTAGTCCGCACAGGTGGTTGGAGGGCTATTGTCGCCAGGATCTGATCTGGCCCACGGGACAGTTCTCCGTAACGGTTGCTTTGTATTTGCTCCGGGTACGGTTCGACGGCCTCACGCGTTGGCTGAGGGCCGGCGAAGGTAAACGATCAGCAAAGTTACCGCAAGCAGGAACACGAGAAATGCAGCGGGACGGCGAAGCACGGCCGCGTGGATAACGATGTGTCCCACCAACGACACGGAGAGCACCATGGCTCCGTAGAAAGCTTGCCGCGGAAAGAAAAGCGCGACGGCGCTACCAACTTCTAGGACGCCGAGGAAGTAACGGAGCCATTGCCCGAAACCAACCTCAGTGAAGAAGCTGACCATTTCGGCGACTCCGAAGAGTTTGGAACCTCCAGCGAAAAGAAACAGGCAGCCGGTCAGAACCTGCAAAACCCAGACGACGATGGTCAAACCCCTGCTCGATGAAGCCGAGATCACGATGAGATCTCCCTTCGTGCCCATCCTATAGCATGTCTATCAGCCTACGTAGACGGTAGGGAGTTTCTCAGAGTTCCGAGCGGATTGTCAGCCACACGGGAGTAGTCAAGATCCGGTTGTGCGAATCAGTATCAGGAAATCGGTTTGGGTCCGGTCAACCTCTGGATAGCCCGTCACTCGCTAACAAAAGGCTGAGTGGCCGGATGTCTTCCTCTAGCGGGCCAGTCAACTCAGCTTCGATTCCGGGGACGACGACGATTTCTCACCCAATCAGAGTGGTAACACTTGTTTCCTTCCGCCGCGGCATGTCCCAACGATAGGCCCGCACCGCAGCCCTGCGCAGCTTCGGGGGGTAACCCAGATCTGCGAAACATACCGCGAGCAGCGCGGTATACCCATGCTCGAACAAATGAAACGCGACATCCGCTTTGGCCTGCGCCAGTTGCTTAGGTCTCCCGGCTTCGCTATCACCGCCATCCTGGCCCTGGCCCTTGGCGTCGGCGCAAACACCGCCATCTTCACTCTCATTGACTCCATCGTCCTTCGTCCCCTGCCGTTTCCCGATCAGGATCGGCTGGTCACCATCTCCGCCAACGCTTTCTTTCCCAAGGGCTGGATACGCGGCACCTCCGCCGAGGTTAGGAAATTGTAGTGGCTGTGGCCAGGCACGACCGCCAGCCGCGACTTTCGTCCGACGTTATTTGTTCCATTTCCGAAAAATGAGCGTCATGCATGGAAACGTCGGTTTGCGCGATTTCCAATAGTTCCTGGCCGATCCGTTCACGAATACGCCGGCAGGCGCAGCAACCGCCTCGCAGGCCGCGCCGCCACCGGAGAAGAAGCAGTAGGCCGGGATCAGAAGCCGGAGAGGATCGGTCCGCTTTAGCTACATCGGTCAAGTGTGCGTACTGGCCGATGCTCCACACCCTGCATGTCTGGAAAAAGAACCCGACGACGCTGATCGCGCGGGTTTTGTCTGCATGGTCGGCGACTCGTCAATAACCCGTCGGCTAACCCCTCCGGACCGATTCGAATCGGAGAGACCAGTAAGGCGCGGGTGGCCCGTCACTCGCCCGCGATCGTGTTAAGTGGCGATAACCTGTGGTGCCCCGTCCTTGGTACCGAAAAGAATTCCATGGTTCTGCCCCGGCGTATTCAGCTGGAAGATGCGCAGTGTCGACCAGTCGAAACGGGCTCTCAACTCGGCCATGGAGACAGGAAGAACAACTTCGTAGACTTGGATTGCGCAAAGTAGGTGGTTCTGGGAGAACCTGTAAAGCAGGAAGTCCACAACATCGGTGATCGGCGGAGTGGTGCGCCGTAGGTCGACGCCGGAGGTCCTGTCGAACGCATCGCCCCAGGGCGGCGCGATGAACAGAATCAGCAGTTCATCCAGCCCCACCGAGATGCCGGCCAGTCCGGTGAGATAGTCCGTGTTCAGGACGTCGATGGGCAACGCCAGAGCTGCGATATTGTGCCGAGTGAGCCGGAAAACTGCAGCATCCGACTCGAACCCGATGCCCCTGGAGCCCGGGAGGTGCCGCAACAGCCAGTACAGCGTGTTGCCGGAGCCAGCAAAGAGATCTACCACTTGCGTCCGGGCGCCGAGTAATCGCGAGCCAGCAATAGCGGCAACCTCCTTGCCAATCGCATCCGCCAATCGATCGCGCGTGCATTCGACGGCCGTCCGTCCCAAAAGCCGGGCGCCCTTCGCATGCCAATCATCTGGCCGCATCCCGTAGACGGAGACATAGTCGGTATCGCCATAGCTGTCGCTGCCGTAGCGCTGCACCTCCCACAGGTCCAGCACCGCATTACGCTTCGCGCCCAGCAACAGCAGTTCACGGTCATACGCAGGGAGCTCATCGCTCATGATCTGTCTTCGGCCTCAAACTGGGTACCCATGCGTAAGGTGGCGCGTTGGAATTCTATGTTCTCTCCGCAACAAAATGAAACCGGGACGCCGGTGCTCCGGCTAACTTCCTGGTGGCCCGTCTACCACTCAGAGGTTCTCTGGCAGCATCAAACTATGCCTCTTGAAGCGGCTTTCCGCGAGTTGGTGGACCAACGCAGAGAACCACAATTGAGGCAGTGATGAGAATCCCGTCGATGATCAAAAACAACAGCGATTTGCCGTGGATCGCGAATAAAATGTCCAAAAACTGAAAGCGTTGTCACGGCACCTACTCGTCCCCACGCAGACGCGATCCCCGTCGCCGTCGCGCGAATCTCCGTGGGATACAGTTCGGGAGTGTAAGTGTATATCGCAGGTGGATCCAAGGGAGAGAAAGAAGACTGTTGATCCAGCGAACGTCATTATCTGGACAGGTCATTGCGAGTGTCCAAACAGTGTTCCAAACGCAGCGACCGAAGCAAATGAGAGCAAGATCGCGTATTTGCGATCGAGCCATTCGACCACATACCCTCCAGTACATAACCGGGAATTGCCGCGGAATAGATGACGACAGAGTATCGGAAGGAGTTCACGATGGAATGCCCGTCTGCCGACCGTATGGTCGGGAAAAAAATCTGATACGTGTAGAGCACCTCGTATTCCGCGAACCAGGCGGCCCAGAGCATGAGTGTGAGGCTCCGATATGCTGTGCCAAGCAGTTCCCTGGGGTACACCCGCCTTAGGGACACTTGTGGTCCGCTGGGGCTGGGAACGACTGGTGGTAGAACGCGACCTATGGACTTACCAGTTGCCTTCAGCGTCGAGCGGTCTGGGACGGCCAGCAGATCTTTTGGCCTGCTTCCGGGTCAGCAGTTCCCCAGCCGGGTTCCCTTCTCTGGCGTGTCGGTTTCAGAATTAACTCCACAAGCTACAGCTATTGACACGCTATCTTCTTAGCGCGTTCTGTTGTCCGAATTCTGACGGGACGCCAAAGCACGACACAGCCCTCTCTTTATCGGATGCGGGAATGCAGGCGCGAAAGAACCGCTGCCAAGCCCAGGCCGACCAGCGTCAGACTGGATGGTTCGGGCACGGGTCGGAAATCTAGATCACCTATGAAATCCAGGCCTGTGTTGCTGACATGGGCGATCTGGTTCCCGGTGGCAGGGTCAATCGTGAAAATATCTCCACTGAGCAACGTGTCCCCACTACCGGTCCCGCCGACGAGTAGCCCATCGGTCGCATCGAAGGCAAGTGCGGTGTAGAACATCGAGGTCGGCACGGCCGTAAGGACTTTACCTGTCGCTGGGTCAATCGTCGCTATCTGAACCTCGATCAGAGGACCGAAAGGGTCGTCTGGGTTTACGGCTGCGGAAGTTGCATACAGCGTGCCGTTCGGCGCAAACGCCAGGCTGGCGTTTTCGAGCCCAGTGCTACCGACCAGCGTCGCCACTCCGGTATTGCGGTCGATCGTGAATAGATTCCCAAACGGAGGACCCAATCCGCCGGCGGCTTCCCTTGACTCGATCCCGTACAAAACGCCAGTACCCGGTTGGATCGCAAGATCTGCAATAGAGATTCCTGGCCCTGCTACTCCTGCCCTGATCAGCCCGAAATCCGAGACCAAAGCTCCCGTATTGGGATTGATCAGGATCAACCGGCTTGAATTGGGCGGAGGAGGGGTATCAGGGAATCCGCCCCCACCCAGTGTTGCCGCATAGAGAAGATCGTATGAGGCGAATGCGATCCCGGAGATCCTGGCGACATCGTCGGGATGTCCGATTGGGACGACAGTACCCGTGTTCTGGTCTATTCCTACCAGCCATCCGTTGTGAATCGATAAAGGCGTTCCGTCGATGTTCGGGTGTCCTCCATTGCCTCCAAACAGAATGGGGTCAGCCCTCGCAATCGAAGTAAAAAGGAGCACAGAGCTTAAAACCGCGGCTAATGGGAAACGCATCTCGTACCTCCTTGGACCAAAAATTGTATCAGGAAGCGCCGCGACTCGTAGGGATTTGCCAGACACAACGGTGACGCTTGACTTCGTCGTTTACGCGCCGGACTCAGCGCCATGTTATGGAGCGCGTTTGTCAGGCTTGTGCCTCCCACGGAAGAAGAGGTGAGTTCCAAAGCTTGCGATTTTCCGGTTGACGAACCCGTCAATGCGTCTCAACCTTAACCCTTTTGACGAGGAACGTTACGCGCAAATTACAGAAACCGTATATGTTTTCCCCGATGTTCTCTTCTTTGATCTCGCCAACGATGTCCCGGAATTGTCCCGTTCCGCCGAGCACGACCCGAGGTGCCGAAAAGTGCGCATTCGGCCAGACACCGTCGGTCAGGATGCTTGTCCCGTCCTCATGAAACGAATATATCTCTGTCGCTAAACCCAGCTCGGGCTTCGCACCCGGGAGACCCTCCACCGCCTTTTCAAAATTAGCCGAGTCTATGGTGAAAGCTCCACGCGCTCTATACTTGCCGATGCCTCCAGGGGCATTGGGATCGTTGTTAGCTTTGCCGCGCGGAAGCGTACCGCCCGG
>JAOAPF010000394.1 GCA_025462755.1 Edaphobacter sp. | reverse complement strand
CCGCAGCACTCTGAGCCCGTACCGCCGGCGTCTGATGGAACAGCACGCTTGAGACGAGACTCAAAACGAACAGGCTCTTCCACTTACCTAGCCTGCAGAGAGGGGGCGGTTTGAGGTTCGGGATCATCCATTAAAAATAGCGTAGGTTTAACGTGTTGAGGTGAAATATGCGACCCATTGTTCGTGTCATTGGAAAAATCTTGCGTCTCGTCGGTATCTCAAGCCCGGAAGACTCGCTACGAAAGCCTCTGACTCCCTCAGATCCACCTTCATGGCGCACGCCGAAGACGCCTGCTGCAAAGCCGTAAGGCTCAGGCTGAGTCGACGACACGATGAGCACTGGAGGCCCATGCACAGTGGTTGGCTCTGCTGCTGGAATGGCGCAATAGTGGGAGCGTTATAGGCGCCGAATCGAGCCGCGGAGATGGTAGGCTTTGAAGGTGGCAATGCGTCTAAAAAGTTTTCAGTTTGGCCTGTTTCGCTTCGGCCAGATAGCGTTCGTCCTGGGAGCGATGCTGGTCGTGTGCCCTCTCGCCAATGCAGTGGAGCACGTGACGCTGAAGAACGGGTTCGAACTGGATTGTGTGCGTCGCGAGGTCGTCGGGGACAAGGTTCGGCTTTACCTTGCAGGCAAGGGATCTGCCTCTGCGGGAGGTTCAAGCTATCTTGAGGTCGCAGCCGATTCGGTCGTTCGAGTGGAGACGCTCATGGACGTGCCCGAGCCGGTAGCTTCGGTGAAGATGCCTGACCCAGTAAAGATCATGACTGCACCAACAAAGGAAGAGATGCACGAAATGCTCGCCCATGCCGGCGCGAAGCACAACATTGACGAGGATCTGCTCGCCAGTGTGGTGCGCGCGGAAAGCGGCGGACAGGTACGGGCGGTCTCGCGGACAGGAGCCATGGGACTGATGCAGTTGATGCCAGGAACAGCAAATGCGATGGGCGTCGATGATGCATTCAGACCGGAGCAGAACATCTCCGGTGGAACGGCTTATCTGGACTCGCTGCTCACTCGCTATCACGATAACGTGGCGCTGGCGCTGGCAGCCTACAACGCGGGGCCGGGCGCGGTCGATAAGTATCACGGAGTGCCTCCCTATCGCGAGACGCAGCAATATGTGGCGCGCGTGATCCGCGAGTTTAACCGGCGAAAACAGATGGCCGCCGCCCTGACAGCGCAGACGAAGTAGGCTCACCGTTGGCGCGCGGACGAAAAGAGAGCAATGACGAAGCGTAATGGAATCCTTTGGGTGGTAGGCGTTGTAGGGCTTGCAGTGCTCGTCTACTTATTTCGCAGCAAAGTGCACTTCGATTGGGCCATGTTCTGGCAACAGCTCCGCTTCGTCAGCATGGGACACATCGTAGCGGCGATAGCGCTGATCTACGCAACGTATTGGATTCGGGCAGTGCGGTGGGCTGTGTTTTTATCCCCGACAAAAAAGGTTTCTGCGGTCTCCCTGCTGGGATCGCAGTTTATTGGATTTACCGCGGTAGCGTTGTTCGGACGACTGGCCGATTTGACGCGACCGTATCTTGTGGCACGGCGCGTGGGACTCTCGCTAAGCTCGCAGGTGGCCGTATACACCATTGAGCGTATGTTCGATCTCGGAGCAGCGGCGGTGATCTTTTCGTGTGCTCTGGCTTTCACTCCCAAGGACCTTCCACACCATGAGGTCTTCGTTCGGTCTGGCGTCCTGAGCATGGCTGCGACGCTGGCGATTGCTGCTTTTGCCGGAGCGATAAGGCTCGCCGGCGGTGCTGTTGCAGGCTTCGCGCGAGGCACGGTAGGCCTGCTCTCGAAGTCCGCAGGGGAGAGCATCGCCACGAAGATCCTCGGCTTTCGCGATGGGCTGCACGCGCTTTCATCGGTGCGGGACTTTGCTGTGGTCGTCGTGCTATCACTGGCAATGTGGGGAATCATCGGGTTGGCTTATTTGGAGACCGCGCACGCGTTTCGGAACACCCCTGAGTTGGGCACCCTGACCTTCTCGCGGACGATGTTGTTGATGGCGGCCAGCATCGGCGGTTCTCTCCTACAGCTTCCAATCATCGGATGGTTTACCCAGATTGCCGTCACCGCAACAGCGATGCACACGTTCTACGGGGCACCAATTGAAGCAGCCACCGCGTGTGGAGCGATGCTGTTGGCGGTGACTTTCCTATGCATCATCCCGGCCGGTTTTATCTATTCGCAGCTGGAGCATGTGAGCTTGAAACGGGTCGCACAGGAAAGTGAAGCTGCGGGCGCGGCAGTCGAGTAGCGAGGATGTCCATCCGGGACAGCGGTGACGGTCCGCACTGGAGATTTCCCGCGGGTCGGCAGCGCCGGGGGCGCAATCGTAGCGCTGATAGAATCAATGTATTCCGATGAAGTGCCCCTACTGTGGTTTTAGCCAGGATCGAGTCGTTGATTCACGCGAAAGTAAAGACGCCGATTCGATTCGCCGGCGACGGGAATGCGAAGGCTGCAACAAGCGTTTTACGACCTACGAGCGGATCGACGAGATCCCCTACATGGTGGTCAAGAAAGACGGGCGCAGAGAGAAGTTCGATCGCCAGAAGGTGCTTAGTGGACTGCTTCACGCCTGCGAGAAGCGTCCGGTTGCGGCGGTCAAGTTGGAACAGATTGTAGATGAAACCGAGGCTTATGTAGTCGATTCGCCCGAGCGTGAACGGTCGACGAGCGAGGTCGGCGAGTTGATCATGAGCAGGCTCAAGGCTATCGACACGGTTGCCTATATCCGATTCGCGAGCGTCTATCGCGACTTCAAAGACGTTCGAGAGTTCAAGGCCGAGCTGGAAGAGTTGCTCGACGGAAAAGACCCGAAGAAAAGGCGGTAGCGGATGACAGCAGCCAGGAAGACGCACAGGATCACCTTGATTCCAGGCGATGGGATCGGGCCGGAGGTCTCTGGCGCAGTCGTGAGGATCCTTGAAGCAGCGGGCGAGGCAACCGGAGTGGCATTCGAGTGGCACCGCTACGATGCAGGCGCGGACGCGTTCGCGAAGACGGGAGAATACATCCCAAAGGCGCTGTATGACTCGATCCAAGAAAATCGGGTCGCGCTCAAAGGGCCGGTGACAACGCCGATTGGCGAAGGATTCGCTTCGATCAACGTCACCCTGAGGCAAAAATTTGAGCTGTTCGCGAACTTCAGACCGGTGAAAAATCTACCAGGTCTGAAGACCAGGTATCCGGACCTCGATCTCATCATCGTGCGCGAGAACATGGAAGACCTGTACGCGGGGTTGGAACATGTCGTGGTGCCAGGCGTAGTGCAGGCGCTGAAGATTATTACGGAGAAGGGCTCGACCCGCATTGCCAAGTTTGCCTTCGACTACGCGCGCAAGCATGATCGCAAAAAAGTTCACGCGATCCATAAAGCGAACATCATGAAGCTTTCCGATGGCCTGTTCTTGCGGTGCTGCCGGACAGTCGCAGAGGGCTTCCCCGAGGTTGCATACCACGAGCACATTGTCGACAACACCTGCATGCAGCTGGTCATGAACCCGTACCAGTACGACATCCTGCTGACCGAAAATCTGTACGGCGACATCCTAAGCGACCTCTGCAGCGCCTTTGTGGGCGGACTTGGACTAGTTCCGGGCGCAAACCTCGGGACGGAGTGCGCAATCTTTGAGGCCGTGCATGGGTCGGCGCCGGATATAGCCGGCAAGGATATGGCCAACCCTACCGCCCTGTTGCAAAGCGCGGTGCTGATGTTGCATCACCTCAATGAGGATGCGACTGCGGAACGGGTGCAGACAGGAATCGAGCAGGTCTACCGTGAGAGCAAGACGCTGACCAGGGATGTTGGCGGCACAAGCGGAACCAAGGCGTTTGCGGATG
>JAOAPF010000497.1 GCA_025462755.1 Edaphobacter sp. | reverse complement strand
ACCGCTATCTCTGACTGATTATTGGGTGGCTGTTACCGTGGGAGTTTCGAGGGATTTGCGGTAGTTGCCGTAACCGACGATTACGGTTGAGCTGATCAGAAGGAAGAGGCCGCAGGAGACGAGGAGCTTGGTGCGGCGACTGGTGCCGTGCCACTCTTTGAGGAATAGTCCCCAGAGGGTGGCGAAGATGATGATGCTGGCCATGTGGAGGGTCCAGCTGGAGAAGTCGTACTTGCCCATCTTGGTCTGGCCCATGGAGTAGAAGAAGAACTGGAAGTACCAGATGACTCCGGCCATGGCGGCGAAGAGGTAGTTGGCGATGAGGGTCCTGGGGGCGAGGCGGTCGTAGGTGGAGGGGTCGAGGGGATCGAAGTCAACGAGAGTGTCGCCGGAGGCGTGGGTGGCGCGCATCGGGTTGAGGCCGGGTTCGCCTACGAACTGTTTTGCGGAGTGGTTCTTGAGGATGAGGATGGCGGACCAGATGAAGTTGGTGAGGAAGCCTCCCCAGAGCACGACGATGAGGACGGGGAGATTTTGCCAGAGGTCGAGCTTGTGGCTGGCGAGGAGCTGCGTTTTGGCTAGAGCGCCGATGGGTTTGCCGGCGTCGAGGCCGAAGGCGAAGAAGCTGCTCATAATGCCGGCGAAGATGGCGACAGCGAGACCTTTGCCGAAGTTGTAGTCGGTTTCGCCGGCTTCGGCTTTTTCTTCGGGGGTGATTTCATGCTCCTTGGAGACGCCTGCCGCTCCGTTGATGGCGACGCCGAGGAGGCAGACGAGGACTCCGGCGAGGATGATCTGGCCGGAGGTCTGGTGGAGGATGGTAAGGAACTCGCCGTGGAAGATGGGCGGGACGATGGTGCCGAAGGCAGCGCAGAGGCCGAGGGCGATGGCGTATCCGAGGGCGATGCCGAGATAGCGGATGGCGAGACCGAAGGTTAGGCCGCCGGCTCCCCAGAGGATGCCCCAGAGAATGGGGTAATAGATGCTGCTTGGGCCTTGGACGTAGGCGGTGTGGAGGATGCCGAAGACGTTGGGGACGAGCAGCCACGCGAGGACAATCGGCGCGACGATCCATGCGGCGAAGCCCTGGATGAGCCAGTAGATCTCCCATGACCAGCGCTTGATGCCGCGGAAGGGAATGAAGTTCGTGGCGGAGGCGAAACCTCCAATCCAGTGAAAGATTACGCCGAGTAACGGATTCGGTCCCACGAGGCCTCGTTGTGTTGAAGGATAATGATTCCTTGTTGAAGCGCTACTATCGTACCTGACGCGAGTTGCGTTGGGGAAATATACTCTCTATTGAATTTTGTTCGGAATGCTCTTTGTTGGGGAGGTCGGTCTGCGAGTCTCGCTGTTTATCACCTGCTATAACGACACTCTGTTTCCTGAGACCGGCAAGGCCGTGGTGCGGGTGCTGGAGCGGCTGGGGCATACGGTGGAGTTTCCCGCGGGACAGACATGCTGCGGACAGATGCACTACAACACGGGGTATCAGGCTGAGGCGATGCCTTTGCTTTCCCGATTCGTAGAACAATTTCGCCAGGCGGAGGCGGTGGTGGTGCCTTCTTCTTCGTGTGTGGCGATGATGCGGGATCATTATCCGAAGATGGCGGCTTCGATTGGAGACAAAGGGCTGATTGAAGATGTTGAAGCGCTGCTGCCGAAGGTGTTTGAGTTTTCGGAGTTTCTGACGAAGCGGTTGGGGCTTGAGGATGTGGGGGCTTATTATCCGCATCGGGTGACTTATCACGCTAGTTGTCATGGGTTGAGGAACCTTGGGCTTGGCGATGGGCCGGTTCGGTTGCTGAAGGCGGTGCGGGGGATCGATCTGGTGGAGTTGCAGGGGCTGGAGCAGTGCTGCGGGTTTGGCGGGACGTTTGCGGTGAAGAACGCGGATGTTTCGGGTGCGATGTTGGCGGATAAGACGGCGGCAGTGTTGAGTACGAAGGCTGAGGCCTGTACGGCATGCGACAACAGCTGCCTGATGCATATTCAGGGAGCGCTGCATCGCCAGAAGACTGGCGTGCGGACTTTGCATCTGGCGGAGATTCTGGCTGGAGATGAAGGGGTGGGGCGGTAATGGAAGACAAGCAAATGCAAAAACAAAATGCGGGGGTTCTTCGCTGCGCTCAGAATGACAAGGTTTTTTGTGGGGTGGGGAGATGAGTGGGGTTGGGTTGGATCCGAGGACGGCGCCGACTTTTCCGATGGCGGCGAAGACTGCGTTGGGAGATGTGCAGCTGCGGAAGAATGTTCGTCATGCGACGGATGTGATTCAGGCGAAGCGGGCGCGTGTGGTGGGCGAGATGCCGGACTGGCAGGAGCTGCGTGAGGCGGGGAAGCAGATTCGTCAGCACACGATGGAGAATCTGGATTTTTATCTGGAGGAGTTTGAGGCGAACTGCACGCGGGCCGGGGGCATCGTGCATTGGGCGCGGGATGCGGAGGAGGCTCGGAGGATTATCGTTGCGCTGGTGAAGGCTTCTGGGTCGGATGAGGTCATCAAGGTCAAGTCGATGACGACGGAGGAGATTCAGTTGAACTCGGCGCTGGGAGCGGCGGGGATTCATCCGTTCGAAACGGACCTGGCGGAGCTGATTATTCAGCTTGGCGAGGATCGGCCTTCGCATATTGTGGTTCCGGCGCTGCATAAGAACAGGCATGAGATTCGCGAGATTTTTCGGCAGAAGATGAATCTGCCGGAGCTGGGCGACCAGCCGCAGGACCTTGCGGATGCTGCGCGGGTGTTTTTACGGGAAAAGTTTCTGCGGGTGAAGACGGGAGTGAGTGGGGCGAATTTTTTGATCGCGGAGACGGGTGGGGTGTGTATCGTCGAGAGCGAGGGCAATGGGCGCATGTGCCTGACGCTGCCGGAGACGTTGATTACGGTGGCGGGGATTGATAAGGTCATTCCGCGGTATCAGGATCTTGAGGTGTTGTTGCAGTTGCTACCTCGGTCGGCTACGGGCGAGCGGATGAATCCGTATAACTCGGTTTGGACTGGCGTGAACGCGGGCGATGGGCCGCGTGTGTTTCATGTGGTGCTGATGGACAATGCGCGGACAGAGATCCTGGCGGATGAAGAGGCTCGGCAGACGCTGAACTGCATTCGTTGTGCGGCGTGTCAGAATGCTTGTCCGGTTTATCGGCAGACGGGCGGACATGCGTATGGGTCGGTATATGCCGGGCCGATTGGGGCGATTCTGACGCCGCAGTTGCAGGAGATGCAGCATGCTCAGTCGCTGCCCTATGCGTCTTCGCTTTGCGGGGCTTGCTATGAGGTTTGTCCGGTGAAGATCAATATTCCGGAGGTGCTGATTCATCTGCGGAATAGGGTGGTGAAGCAGAATACGGCTGGGGTGGCGGGACTTTTTGATGTTGAAGCAGGCGCGATGAAGGCGATGGCGATGATCTTCCGGAGTGAGCGGAGGTTTCGTGCGGCGCAGCGGCTGGGGCGGGCGGCGGAGTCCCCGCTGGTGAGGAAAGATGGGTGGATTGGGTGGTTGCCGGGGTTGCTGGGTGGGTGGACTCAGGTGAGGGACTTGCAGGAGATGCCGAAGGAGACGTTCCGCGACTGGTGGGAGAAGAGGGGGAGGAATGGCAACTGATATGGTTACAAATTCGGCACGTGCTGAGGTGTTGCGGCGAATTCGCGAGGCTAAGGGTGGGGTTGCGAGTGCGGAGGCGGTGCGGGCTGGGTGGAATGCGGTCGAGCGGACGTATCGGCGGGAGGCGACACGGCCGCGTGAGGCGGTGCTGGAGTTGCTGGAGGACCGTCTGCGGGACTATGACGCGCGGGTGGTTCGGGTCGGGTATTGGGAGGTGGCGGCTGGCGCGGCGAGAATGCTGGGGGAGCGCGGGGTGCGGCGCATGGTTGTGCCGGTGGGGCTTGCTGCGGAGTGGTTGCCCACGGGGTTTGAGTTTGTTGTCGATGAGGGGTTGGCTGCGGCGGAGTTGGATGCGGTTGATGGCGTGATGACTGGAGCGACGCTGGCGATTGCGGAGACGGGAACTGTGGTGTTGCAGAACGTCGCGGGGCAGGGAAGGCGGTCGGTGACGCTGGTTCCGGACTATCATCTGTGCGTGGTGCGGGTGGAGGATGTGGTGGAGACGGTTCCGGAGGCGATGGAGCGGTTGCAGGCGACGGCGGGGCTGGCGACTACGTTTGTTTCGGGGCCTTCGGCGACGGCAGACATTGAGATGACACGGATAAAGGGAGTGCACGGGCCGCGATTTCTTGATGTGATTCTAGTTGGGTAAAGGTAAAGCTTCGCGGAAAATACCTTTGACAATTGCGCCGGAAAGGTAGATTCTGCTTGAATGTTTCAATAGGGAGTATATTTCTGCTTGTGCAGTTTGATCGGATGAGGGACTAAATCATGGCAATCAACGGTGCAGGTGCGGCAGAGCGTGAGGCACAGCGGGTATGGAGTGCTCTGGACGGCTTCCGGATCGAGGTTCCGTCTTGGGGCTTCGCCAATACCGGGACGCGGTTCGGCAAGTTCGTGCAGGGTGGGGCGGCGACGACGATTGAGGAGAAGTTCAGCGATGCTGCGCAGGTGAATGCGTTGACGGGGGCAAGCCCTACGGTGGCGCTGCATGTGCTGTGGGACTTGCCGGGGGGCAAGGCGGATGTTCCGGCGATTCAGGGGCTGGAGAAGAGGTATGGAGTGAAGGCAGGGTCGATCAATCCGAACCTGTTTCAGGATGCGGAGTACAAGTTTGGGTCGATTGCGAATCCCAGCGCGGAGATTCGCGGGAATGCGATGGCGCATCTGCTGGACTCGGTGGAGATTGGACGGGCGCTGGGTTCAAAGGATGTTTCGCTGTGGATCGCCGATGGGTCGAACTATCCGGGGACGCAGAGTATCCGCAAGCGGATTGGATATATGGAAGAGGTGCTGGCTGCGACGCATGCGGCGCTGGGAGATGGCCAGCGGATGCTGGTGGAGTACAAGCCGTTTGAGCCGGCTTTTTATCACACGGATATTGCGGACTGGGGAATGGCGTTGGAACTGGCTCGGCGGGCGGGACCGAAGGCGAAGGTGCTGGTGGATACCGGGCATCATTACCAGGGGACCAATATCGAGCAGATCGTGGCCTGGCTGTTGCGATTGGGAGAGCTGGGCGGATTTCATTTCAATGATCGGAAGTATGCCGATGACGACCTGACGCTGGGGTCGATCGATCCCTACCAGGTGTTCCGGATATTTCATGAGATTTTGAGCGTGGCTGAGGAGGAGCGTGCGGGGGTTGCGTTCATGATCGACCAAAGCCATAACCTGAAGGGTAAGATGGAAGCGATGGTGCAGACCGTCGTGACGGCGCAGGAGCTGTATGCGAAGGCTGCGCTGATTGATCAGGTGAGGCTTGCGGAGTTGCAGCAGGAGTGCCGGCTGGTGGAAGCGGAGGAGTGCTTCCGGAGTGCGTTCTGGCAGGATGTGCGGCCGGTGGTGCGGGAGTGGCGGGTCGCTCGTGGGCTGCCGGCGGAGCCTTTGATGGCGCTGGCTGAGAGTGGCTACGTGGAGAGGATCACGCGGGAACGTGGCAGCAGGAATGCTCGCAGTGTTTCAAGTTACGCGTGATGGGTGTGGCGTGAACCTTTCCTGTCCTTAGGTTTCTCCGCTAGAAAAAACAAAAGCGTCGTGGATCCTAGCGGTTTCGATCCCACCCATCGCAGGCGCGTGGATGGGCACCCGCACATTTGTGGCGGTCGAAGGTCGAGTTATTGGCAAGTCGAAGTTTGGGCGTGCTAAGGGTGGAGAAGAAAAGTGGATTTCTCCACTGCGCTGCTCGCAAAGACGCGAACAGCTCCCGTCGAAATGACGATTCCTGGGTTCGGGTAAGAGAGAACAGACAACAGCAAGGCGACGGCTTTGGTGGCTGGGTGACAGTTCTCATTTCCACTCATCGCAACTGCGCGATGTATGAGGCCCCCGGGCGCTGTGGTGGTGGGATGACACCAAGCAAGAGCAAAGACGAAATGCGGGGGGTTCTTCGCTGCGCTCGGAATGACAAGCGTTTGGGGTGACTACTCGTAGCAGAGGCGATGATGACTAGGTGTTCCTAGAGATTTTTTTGAATCCTCATTTCATTAACGAAACTCTCGGGGATTGCCTCATAATGGAGCGGTTGAGTGAGTGTTCCTGGATTGGGTTTCTGGATAGGAGACTATGGCGGTTCGGAAAACGACGAAGAGGCTTTATTTGATTCCGGTGCTGTCCAAGGCCCTGGATATTCTTGAACTGCTGCAGGCGGAGAACCAGCCGTTGACGCTGGAGGCGATTCACCGGCAGACGCGGATCTCGAAGACGACGGTTTACCGGGTGCTGAAGACGTTTGTGCACCGGGGGTATCTGTCGCAGTCGCCGGACGGGCTGTATCGGCAGGTGACGCGGCCGAAGAAGCTGCGGTTTGGGTTCGGTGGGCAGAGCGCGGATATGCCGTTCTCGGTCGAGGTGACGGAGAGCCTGAAGGATGCGGCGGCTTCGGTGGGGGTGGACCTGCTGATTCTGGATAATCGCTATGATGCGCCGACGGCGCTGAAGAATGCGGAGGAGTTTGTTCGCAGCAAAGTGGACCTGGTGATCGAGTTCCAGGTGGAGCAGGAGGTTGCGCCGATGATCGGCGACAAGATTGCAGGGGCGGGCATCCCTTTGATCGCGATTGATATTCCGCATCCTCATGCGACGTACTTTGGCGTGGATAACTACCGGGTTGGGATTGAGGCCGGAGAGGCACTGGCGGCGCATGCGACGACAAACTGGGAGGGGAAGGTCGATTGGGTGATTGGGCTCGATCTGCCGGAGGCGGGGCAGCTGGTGCAGAGCAGAATTACGGGCGCGTTCGAGGGTGTGAGGGCGGGGCATCCTGAACTGCCGGTGGAGGTGTTTGTGCGGATTGACGGGCGCGGGATGCGGGACCGGAGTAAGAAGCTGATCTCGGATTTTCTGCAGCGGCATCCTAAGGATAAGCATATTTTGATTGCGGCTGCGACGGATTCGAGCGGGCTGGGCGCGGTGGATGCGGTGCGGGAGCAGAAGCGTGAGAAGCACGTTGCGGTTGTGGGGCAGGATTGCATCGCCGAGGCAATTCAGGAGATGAAGAAGGACAAGTCGCCGCTGATTGGGTCGGTGTCGCACGAGACGAGTTCGTATGGGCCGAGCCTGATTCATCTCGGGCTGTTGCTGCTGAAGGGGCAGATCGTGCCGCCGTATAACTATGTGGCTCATAGGATGGTGACGCGGGAGTCGTTGCAGGAGCCGGTAGCTGCGGGGCGGGCGCTCTCTGCGTAGGTTGTTTTCACATGAGAAATAGTTGCCGTATTGGTGTTTCGTGTGGAATGATAGTCGGGGCTGATTTGGCCGACACGACAGAAGGTTGACACATGACAGCACAGAGTGGGCTTCGGTTTCTGGAAGATCGTTGGGATGACACGTTGGCGGCGAAGCTGGATGGGACGGAGTTGCTGCGGTACCGGTCGAATCTGCTGGGTTCGGATCTCAGGATTACGAATTTTGGCGGGGGGAATACCAGCTCGAAGCTGGAGCAGGTTGATCCGCTCGATGGAAAGACAAAGCAGATTCTCTGGGTGAAGGGTAGCGGGGGCGACCTGGGGAGTATCAAGCGCGCGGGGTTTGCGACGCTCTATATGGATAAACTGCTGGCGCTGGAGAAGGCGTATCGAGGCGTTGATCTCGAAGACGAGATGGTGGAGATGTACCCGCTGTGTACGTTTGGGAACAATCCTGTTGCGGCTTCAATCGATACGCCGCTGCATGGGTTTCTGCCGTTTCCACATGTGGATCATCTGCATCCGGACTGGGGGATTGCGCTGGCGGCTTCGGCGAACGGGAAGATCAAGATGGAGGAGTTCAACAACGAGTTTGGGCACAAGCTGGCTTGGCTGCCGTGGCAGCGGCCTGGGTTTGAGCTGGGCATGATGTTGAAGAAAATTGTAGCCGAGACGCCTGGGTGTGATGGCGTGGTGCTTGGTGGTCATGGGTTGTTTACGTGGGGCAATACACAGCGTGAAAGCTATCTGAATACGATTACGATCATCGATCAGCTGGGGCAGTTTATTGAGCGGCATGCTGCGGCGGGGTACAAGGTGTTTGGCGGCGGGCAGGTGAAGACGAGAGAAGACCGCGCGGAGATTGCGGCGTCGATTATGCCTTATTTGCGGGGAGCTGTATCGAGGAAGCAGCGGTGGATTGGGAGTTTTTCGGATTCGCCGAAAGTCTTGGAGTTTGTGAACTCGGCGCAGGTAGAGAAGCTGGCGCATCTGGGGACAAGTTGCCCGGACCATTTTATCCGGACGAAGATTCGACCGATGATTATCAAGTGGAATCCGGTTGGGGACTCTGCTGAGTTGAAGGAGTTGATCGAGACGGCGCTAGAAACCTATCGCGCGGAGTATGCGGAGTACTACAAGATACATGCAGTGAAGGATTCGCCTGCGGTGCGCGATGCGAGCCCTACGGTGGTGCTGGTGCCCGGTGTGGGGATGTTCAGCTTTGGGAAGAATAAGACGGAGTCGCGGATTACCGGGGAGTTCTACATCAATGCGATTGGTGTGATGCGGGGTGCGGGTGCGCTGGGGGCTGGTGTGGACTGCAAGGAGATTCCGCAGGCTGGGCCGGCTGCGTCGTCGGATCAGTTTACGGTGCATGCGAACTATGTTGCTCTGCCGCCGAGTGAAGCGTTTCGGATTGAGTACTGGAAGCTGGAAGAGGCGAAGATTCGCCGGCAGTCTCCGGAGAAGGAGCTGAGTCGCCGCGTAGCTTTGATTATTGGCGGAGGTAGCGGGATCGGGCGTGAGGTTGCTTTGTTGGCGGCTGAACGCGGAGCCCATGTGATGGTTGCGGACCGCGATGTGAGGGGAGCGGAGGCTGTCGCCGCTGAAACTGGCGCGATTTCTGGCAAGGAAGCTGTGGGCTGGACAAGCATCGATATTCGCGATCGGAAGACGATCAAGGCTGCGCTCGATGCGACCATCCGGCAGTTTGGCGGGATCGACATTTTGATCAATACGGCGGCATTGTTTCCTTCTTCTCCGGATGGTGTGATCAGCGATGCGCAATGGGCGTTGACGCTTGAGGTCAACGTGACGGCGAACTATTTGTTGGCGGATGAGGCGGCGAAGATCTTTGCAGAACAGGGAATTGATGCGAGTGTGGTGCTGACGAGTTCGGCGAATGCAGTTGTCGCCAAGCATGGGAGTGAGGCTTACGATGTGAGCAAGGCGGCGTTGAGTCATCTGGTGCGGGAACTGGCGGTCTCGATGGCGCCGAAGGTTCGGGTGAACGGGATCTCGCCGGCTACGGTGGTGAAGGGATCGACGATGTTTCCGCGCGATCGTGTCATCGCTTCGTTGAAGAAGTACAAGCTGCCGTTTGAAGAGACGATGACCGACGACGAACTACGCAATGAACTGGCGAAGTTTTATGCGACGCGAACGTTGACGCATCAGCCGATTGATCCGAAGGACTGTGCGCAGGCGATCATGTTTCTTGCCGGTCCGCTGGCGCGATGCACGACGGGACATTTGATTCCGGTTGATGGCGGATTGACTGAGGCGTATTTGCGATGAGGAAGCGAACGCCCGACATGGCGTTGCTGCCTTCGGATAGGCGGGCTTCCATCGCTGTGGACCTCGGTGCGGAGAGTTGCCGCGTGTCTCTGCTGCGATGGGTGGCGGATAAGGCGGAGATCACGCTGGTGCACCGGTTTGCCAACGCTCCGCGCGAAGTGGATGGGGGGTTGCACTGGGACCTTGAGATGATCGAGGCGGGACTGGGCCATGGGCTTCGGCAGTCCGCGGCGATCGCGACAGAGGGTGTCCGCTCGATCGCGGTGGATGGGTGGGCGGTGGATTATGTGCGGGTCGATGCGGACGGGGAAGCTCTGGCTGATCCTTTCTGCTATCGCGATGAGCGCACGATCAGGGCGGAGCATGAGCTGCATCGCAAAATTGGTCCGGTGCGGCTGCGCGAGTTGACGGGTGTTCAGTTGATTCGGATCAATACGCTGTATCAGCTTTATGCGGATCAGCTGCAGGGTGTACCGGAGGGGCGGCAGTGGTTGAATCTGCCGGAATATATTCTGTCGCGCTGGGGTGGGGCGCGTGTGGCTGAATTAACGAATGCAACTCATACCGGATTGGTGGAGCTGCATCAGCGGCAGTGGTGCGGGGAGCTCTTCAGCGCGGCGCATCTTGACCTGGCGGCTGCGCCGAAGCTGGTGCCTCCGGGGACGGAGATCGGCAGGCTGAGTGGGCCGCTGGCGGAGTTGCCGGCGCTGCGCGATACGGTGTTGATTGCGCCGGCATGTCATGACACGGCGTCCGCCATTGCGGGAATTCCGGCGATAAGCGATGACTGGGCGTACATCAGCTCGGGCACCTGGTCGCTGGTGGGGACGCTGCTGGAGCAGCCGCAGAACGGTGAGGCTGCTGCGGAGGAGAACTTTACCAATCTCGGTGCGGTTGGCGGGAGGATATGCTTTCACAAAAATGTGAATGGGATGTGGCTGATCCGGCAGTGTATGGACAAGTGGGCGGCGGGTGGGAGGGTCTGGACGGTGCCGGAGCTGATTGCCGGGGCGGAGAAGATTGCGACGCCGCAGGGGCTGCTGGATGTGGACGATTCTGACCTGTTGCTTGCGGGCCGGATGCCACAGCGAATCAATGCGCAGCGTGTCCGTAACGGACTCGAAGTGCTGGATGCAGGGCCGGAGAATGCTCCGGAGTTTGCCAGCCTGATCTTTCATAGTCTGGCGGCGCGGTATGCGAAGGTGCTGGATCGGGTGGCGTTTCATAGCGGCAAGAAGTTTAAGCGGTTGTTTGTTGTTGGTGGGGCGAGTCAGAACGATTTTCTGAACCGGTTGACGAAAGAGGCGACTGGGCTGGAGTTGTTTCGGGGGGCGGCTGAGAGCTCTACCGTGGGGAACTTGGCAGTGCAGATGGCGGTGCTGGAGGGTAGCCGCGATGCGATGACCGGCGCGTATGCGGAGCAGGTGTCGCGCTGGGCTGGGCTGTTTGTTGGTGTGCTGGAGAAGGCGACGACGAGGTAGCGCGGCTGCGTGTTAGGCTTCCTTTGCATGTCTACCACTACATTTGACCTGGTTGCTTCTGCCTCTGCGGAGATGATTCGTGAGGGTTTCCATCCTGATTTTCCTGACGGTACCGAGGCTCAGGTGGAGGAGATTCGCGCCTCGTTGGGTGCTGCGACCGACAAGGGTGCGCAGGATCTGCGTTCGCTGTTGTGGTCTTCGATTGACAACGATACGTCGCGGGACCTGGATCAGATTGAGGTGGCGGAGCGGGTGGATGGCGGCATTCGCGTGAGGGTGGCGATTGCGGATGTTTCGGCTTCGGTGTTGAAGAACACGGTGATCGACGGGCATGCAGCGGATCAGACGCAGACGGTTTATACGGCGGTGCGGAATTTTTCGATGCTGCCGACGGAGCTGTCGACCGATATGACTTCGTTGAATGAGCAGGGAGATCGCGCGGCGCATGTGGTCGAGTTTGTGGTGGATGCTCAGGGGGCGGTGGGGCGGACGAGCATCTACAGGGCGGTGGTTCGGAACAAGGCGCAGCTTGCTTATAGCCGTGTGGGGCCGTGGCTGGAGGAGAAGAACGGGCCGGATGCGAAGGTTGCGGCTTCGGCAGCGTTGCAGGCGCAGTTGAAGCTGCAGGATGAGGCGGCGGTGTCGTTGCGGGCTCAACGGGTGCGGCAGGGGGCGCTGGAGTTCAGCCGGGCGGAGGCCGATCCGGTTGTGGTGGATGGGAAGGTGCAGTCGATTGGGACGGTGTTTCATAACCGGGCGAGCGACCTGATTGAGGAACTGATGATTGCATCGAATGAGACGATGGCGAAGATGCTGCGCGCGGGGAAGCGGTCTTGCATTCGCCGGGTGGTGCGGTCGCCGGAGCGTTGGGCGAGGATTGTGGAGTTGGTTGGAAGATATGGGACTACTTTGCCGGCACAGCCTGACTCGAGGGCTTTGAATGCGTTTCTGCAGAAGCAGCAGGCAGCCGATGCTGTGCACTATCCGGATATGTCGCTGGCGATTATTAAGTTGATGGGGCCGGGGGAGTATGTGCTGGCTAAGGGGGGCGAGCAGGAGGCGCAGGGGCACTTCGGGCTGGCGACGCAGGACTATGCGCATTCGACGGCACCGAACCGGCGGTTTGCGGATCTGGTGACGCAGCGAGTGGTGAAGGCTATGCTGGCTGACGAGGCCCCGCCGTATAGCGATGAGGAGTTGGCGGCGATTGCGGCGCATTGCAATGAGCGGGAGTCGGCGGCGCGCAAGGTGGAACGGGCGATGTTGAAGCGAGTGGCGGCGGTGGCGCTGGCGGGGAGTGTCGGGAAGACCTTCCACGGGGTTATTACCGGGGCGAACGATAAGGGGACGTTTGTGCGGGTGTTCGATCCTCCGGTTGAGGGGAAGATTGTGAAGGGTGCGAATGGGCTCGATGTGGGGGACACGGTGGATGTGAGGTTGCTGCATACCGATCCGCAGCATGCGTTTATTGATTTTGCGCATGGGTGAATTTGGAGTTTGGCAGCCGAAGACGGTGGTGCTTCGCACCATGCCCACCTTAGCCGCATACTACGCGGCGAAGATGGGGCACCCGGTTTTTGTGGTGCCGGGTTTTTGGAGCCCGGTTCAGTGGCTTTGATGAGCGTGGGGCGGTTCATTTGGGTTCGCCGTAGGGGACGTCTTTGGAGTTGGCTTCGGCGGCGGAGTTGGTGAAGGTGACCTTGCTGTTGTCGGCGGTCTTGATGGTGTTGTCGGTCATGGTCCAGTTTTTTGCATTGGCTATGGTGCCGGCGGTGGCGGCTTCGATGTTGAGGTGGTCGATTTTGAAGTTGTCTAACGTGGCGTTGGGGTAGGCGGCTACGTTGAAGGCTTGTTTGGCTCCGGTGGCTTTGATGTTCCAGAGGTGGACGTCCGAGAAGTGGGGTAGGCCTTTTTCGGGTGGTGTGACCGGGGTGGTCAGGGTGATGTAGTAGGGGGGTACGGTTTTGGGGTCAATGCCTGCGGGCAGGGTGGCGTAGCTGTAGGTGGGGTTCCAGTTCATGGTGATGTGGATCGGGATGGCTACGCCCTGAAGATCGAGGTCATGGATGCGGATGTTCTGGGCGAAGCCGCCGCGGGTGTGAGCGGATTTGAAGAGGACTCCGGAGGGGACGCCGGAGAGGGCGGTGATGTTGTAGGCCTCGATGTTGCGGAAGCCGCCGGAGGTTTCGCTGCCGATGGTGATGGCGGCGGCTCCGTGACGGATGATGGAGTCGCGGATCACTATATCCTCTGTAGCCCGGTTGACGCGGAGGCCGTCAGAGTCGCGGCCGGCTTTGAGACAGAGGGCGTCGTCGTTGACGTCGATGTCGGCGTGGGCGACGAGGACTTTGCGGGAGGAGTCGATGTCGATGCCGTCGGTGGAGGGGCCTTTGCCGCCTTCGTTGTTCCGGATGATGACGCCGTCTATGATGATGTCGTGCGAGTAGAGGATTTGGACGGTCCAGAAGCCTGAGCGTTTGAGAGTGATGCCTCCGCCCAGGTGGATGTCTTCTGAATTTTGCAGGAGGATGAGGCGGGGGCGGCGGGCGTCGTAGTCGGAGGCCCAGCGGAGGCCTTTGGGTTCGTAGGTGGCGCGGAGATCCCAGTAGGACTTCCACCAGATGGGGCCGTCGCCGTCGATTGTTCCTTTGCCCGTGATTGTGATGTTGTGCTGGTCGCGGGTGTTGATGAGGGCGGCGGGCCAGGTCATCTCGATGCCGGCGATGCGGGTGGGAAGCATCGGGTAGTCTTTGAGCTTTTGGGAGCCGATGAGGGTTACGCCTTCGGGGAGGTCGAGAGTGACGTTGGATTTCAGGAAGAGGGAGCCGGTCAGGTAGGTGCCGGGTTTCAGAGTGATGGTTCCGTTGGTTGCGGCTGCGGCGTCGATGGCTCTTTGGATAGCGGCGGTGTTTACGGTGGTGCTGTCGGGTTTGGCTCCGTAGTCGTTGGCGAAAAATATTTTTGTTTGGGCGTGGAGTGATGCGGGAATGAGGGCGAGGAGGAGGGCTAAGGCGAGCTTTGGGGTGCGTGTCGTTGCTGCGGTCATGGGGCCTCCCCCCTCCCGGGGTTTATTGCGCAAAGTCTTCGAAGGAGAGACTTTGGGTTTGGACTTCGGTTGGTTAAAGTGGTGCGTTAAATGGTGCAGTCCGGCTTGCGCCGGACTGTTTATGCCTGATTCCATTTTATCGTGGGTGTCAAGGATTCGGGTGTGGATTGGAAGTTGGATTGCGTCTCGTGCGATGGCGCTCCTGTCGCGATGAGACTGCGTCATGAAATGGGGCACCCTCACCCGAGGTGGTGGCAGAAATGGTCGAACGGTTGTGGCCGCGAGAGACCCTCGGGATCCTTCGCTTCGCTCAGGATGACGGCAAAGGCGGGTCGCTTGGATTCCTCGGGGGTCGGGGTGACAGCAAGGGCGGGTCGCTTGGATGCTTCGGGGATCGGGGTGACGGCAAAGGCGGTTCAGTTGGAGTCGCCGGTGACGAGGTGGATGGCGCCGAGGATGCCGGAGGGGATGGGTTGGACTTTGTCGAGGTCCTGCATCTGGAAGCGGTCGCCGTATTTTTCCATGAGGGGTTTGTAGTTGTGGGGTGGGAGAGCGGACCAGGCGTTGAGGGCGGTGTTGTAGACGTGGATTTCGATGTGGTTCTCGCCGGGCTTGAGGAGTTTTGAGACGTCTAGGCGGTAGGGTGGGTGCCAGAGGGAGCCGGCGCGCTGGCCGTTGAGGAAGACGATGGCGGCTTCGTGGATGGGTGGGTCGTAGAAGGCGTGCATGCCGGGGCCGGTGCGGGTGATGCGTGGGTCGGGGAGACCGTTGGGGCCGAGAGCGGGATGTTCGAGTGGGGAGTTGGGTGCGCCGGGGAGGGGTTTGCCGCCTTCGATTTCGAGATAGAGGGGAGTCTTTGGGGTGGTGGTGAGAGTGAAGTCGCGGGCGTAGACGGCTTCGCCCGAGTAGTAGAGGGTGGCTGGGTTGGTGGTCCAGTCGGTGAGGGTGGGTTCGGTCTCTGTTTCTTTGGTTCCGGTGAAGGTGACGGTCCAATCGCTGCTTAGGTCGGCGAGTTGTGTGGGCGCTCCGGGCGAAGAAGCAGATCCCTCCACTGCGTCTTCGCGATGAGACTGCGAAGACTCCGGTCGAGATGACAGGTTAGTGGTGGAGGCGGAGGTGTTGCTGAAGATGAAGACGCGGGATTCGTATGGGGAGAGATTGAGCTTGAGATTGCTGGCGGTCACGGGAAGGGAGGAGCCGGTATCTGGGTTCCACTGCTCACCGTCGCGATGGGCCGTATCAAATGTGGCGGTTGCCTGAACGGATTGATTGGAGGTGTTCGCGACGAAGTAGACGTCGGCGTTGGGGAGTTTGCGGCGGATGAACCCGACGACTTCTTTGGTGTGGTCATCGGTGCTGGTGAGTTTGAAGTCGGGGTCTCCTTCCTTGTCGAGGGCTTTGGGTAGCTCGTTGGCGTTGGGGACGAGCGTGATGGCTTTGGCGAGTTCGTTGATCTCGGAGGAGGGAGTGCCTTCGGGGTCGAGTGTGGGGGTGCGGCCTACTGCGATGACCTTGCCGCCGTACACGGACCAGGTGACGATCTTCTTGAGGGTTTCGACGGGGATGCGGTCGGTGGGTGGGAGGACGAGGATCTGGTGAGTGCCGAGGCCTGCGGAGTTGATGGCTTCGGCGTCGATGAAGTCGACGTTGTAGCCGGCGGAGAGGATGGCGGACATCAGCGCTGGGGTGATGAGCTTCTGCATGGCTCCGGTGACGGTGACGTGGGCGGGTGTGAAGCTGGACCAGGCGTCGTCGGTGGGGAGGAGGATGGCGACCTGGTTGGCGGGTTGGCCCTGG
>JAOAPF010000490.1 GCA_025462755.1 Edaphobacter sp. | reverse complement strand
CGTGCGTTAAAATGTGGTGTTGGACATGTTGTGGGCGAGAAGGGGGTTCTCGACGAGCGCGACGGACAGGACGACGGGAACTTCGGCGATGCGGTCTTCTATGCGTTGGTGCAGGGAGATGTTCTGTGGCGCGGGGTAGCGGGTGGGCGGGGCCTGAATGTTGAAGAGCAGGAGGTTGAGGGGGTCGAAGCCGAGGCTGGTGGTGTTGAGATTGATCAGCGTGCGCGCGAAGAGACCTGCTCCGACGACGAGGAGCATGCAGAGTGCGACCTGGAAGACGACGATAGATTTGCCGGCGAGACCTTTGCGGCGGCGGGTGGCGGAAGAAGCGGCGTCCTTGAGCGCGGTGTTGACATCAGTGCGAGTGGCCTGCCATGCGGGGGCGAGGCCGAAGAGGATTCCGGTGAGGATGGAGACGGTGGCGGTGAAGGCGAAGATGCGGAGGTCGAATCGGGCGTTGAGAGGCGCGGGGCGCCAGGCAGAGGAGAGCAGATGCGGGATGATGTTGCGGCCGAGGTAGCCGAGGGCGAAACCGGCGATGCCTCCGAGCGAGGAGAGGAGGAGGCTTTCGGTCAATACCTGGCGGAGGACGCGGGAGCGACTGGCTCCGAGGGCGAGGCGAACGGACATCTCGCGCTGGCGGGCTGCGGAGCGCGCGAGCAGAAGGTTGGCGAGGTTGGCGCAGGCGAGCAGAAGAACGAAGCCGGTGAGAACGGAGAGGACGTAGATCGGCGCGGCGTAGTCATGGGTGGCTGCTGCAAGACCCTGGCTGCCGGATTCGACGACAAAGTCGGGCATGCTCGCGTCCTTTGGCACGGCGACGGTAGCGCGGATGTCCTGTTCGAGCCAGACGGCAAAGGCGGCACGGACGGCTTCGTCGGAGACGCCTGGGCGAGCGCGTCCCATGATCGACATCCACCATTGATTGGGGTCTTGAAGGAGAGAGGCATTCTGCGCGGGCATCAGGGTGGGCTGCATGCTGAAGGGAAGGAAGACGTCGGGCGAGAGTTGGACGCTGGCGGCTCCGGTGAAGCCGGGTGGGTTGACGCCAACGATGGTGATGGGGATGAGGTTAAGCTGGATGGTTTTGCCGATGACTGAGGGAGAGCGGCCGAAGAGGCGGGCCCAGAGGCCGTCGCTGATGACGGCGACGGGGCCGGAGCCGGGCGCGTCGTCGTCGGATGGCTGGATGGCGCGGCCAAGAGCGGGTTGAACGCCAAGCTGCTGGTAGAAGTTGCCCGAGACGAGTTCACCCGTGAGGGTGCCGGCGTGACCGTCGACGGTAGCGGTGAAGCGGTTGAAGTCGCCGAGATATTTGAAGGCGAAGAGGTCTTCGAGCCCAGGATTGGCAAGGTTTTGCTGACGCAGGAGCTGGTAGACAGGGTAGGAGATGGAGTGAGCTATTGAGCGGCCATCGGGGGTTTTGTAGTAGTCACCCCAGAAACGGTGGAGGGGACTGTGATTGTCTCTGACGATGGCGAAGAGGCGGAGTTGGTTGGGCTGGGGCACGGCGAGGCGGTCGAGGAGGATACCTTTGGCGAGGGTGAAGATGATGGTGTTGGCTCCGATGCCGAGGGCGAGCGACGCGACCGCGACCGCGGTGAAGCCTGGGCTGCGGCGAAGCATGCGAGTGGCGTAGCGGAGATCGGCGCGAAGCTCGTCTATGAGACGAAAGCCAAGGAGACGGAGGCCGAGAGAGGAGCGGATGTTCTCTTTGTGGGCGTCGACGGGTCCGAACTCGATGCGGGCGCGGCGGAGCGCCTCGTCGGGAGTGAGGCCGGTGCGCTCGAGGTCTTCGGCGCGAAGCTCGATGTGAATTCGGAGTTCAGCGTCGATGTTGGACTCGACTGCGTCGCGATGCAAAAGGGTGTTGAGGTAGGAGCGAAGTTGGGACTTCATGGTTAGAGCTCCTCTATAGGTCTTCTATAAATCTTCTGGCGTGACGGTGAGGATGCCTGCGATCAGAGAGGCCATGCGGTTCCAGTTGTCCGCTTCGGCGCGAAGCCGGCTGCGGCCGGCGGCTGTGAGGCGATAGAACTTGGCTTTGCGCTTGTTGTCGGATTCACCCCACTCGGAGACGACAAGGCCCTGATGCTCGAGACGGAAGAGCGCCGGATACAGCGAACCCTGCTGGATCGCGAGTTGCTCGCCGGAGATCTGCTGGATGCGAAGGAGAACGCCGTAGCCGTGAAGCGGGCCAAGGGAGACTGCCTTCAGGATGAGCATGTCGAGGGTGCCCTGCATAAGGTTGAGCTGACCGGCCATGGCTCCTCCTAGAATATCTAGGAGAGTCTAGGTGACATTCTCCTAGACTGTCAAGGAGAAGGTGTTGCCGTTGTTGCTTTGGGGAAAATATTTTCCAGTTTTTTTTCGCGCTTCCTGGGCATTGAAGAACCCACTACAAACCTCGCAGGATCTGTTCTTTGCAGCCCCGCCGGTCTGGCTGCTTTGTAAAAGACCGGCCTGGCGATTCACAAATTGCTATCGCTCCCGATGCGCATCAATTTCCAGACCCTTACATCAAAAGCTTAGGCAGATAAAACTCTGCGCATGGCAGAGCGAGCCCTTCAGGGGAAGGCACTTGGCAGTATTCCAGGATCGTAGGTTGAACGAAAGTTCATGGTGCAAACTAATAGGCAGCCTAGCCTCGAAGACCCGTCTATTTCTTGGATTGCCGATATGGCTGGTTTTGGTGGTGCATGTTTCAGCACAGCAATCGGCGGTGCAATACATTGAGTATCCCCAGATTGCCGGAAAGGTGCAGCCGCTGCAGTTGCGCGGCGTTCCGAAGTGGGCGACGTTCGACGGGGAGTTGCGCGGACGGACGGAGAGCCAGAGCTCCAGCAATTTCATCTCGGGCAACGAACAACTCTATGAACTGACCCGCATTTATGGCGGTATGGAGGTTCGCCCGTCAAGCTATCTGACCGGCTATATCCAGTTCATCGATGCGCATGCGCTTGGTCTACCGCTGCAGTACACCGCGGCCAATATGCGGGATACCTTTGATGCCCGGCAGGCATACCTCGACTTTCACATGGAGCGGTACAGGATCATCGCAGGACGGCAGGAGTTGAAGTACGGCAGTGAGCGTCTGGTGGGTATCAGCGACTGGACCAACGACAGCCGCAGCTGGGATGGCTTCCTGGGACGAGTCGGAGATAAGAACCGCCTGGACGTTTTCGCCACATCTGTCGTACAGATCCATCCGACTTCGCTGGATACGCACGGTGCCGGGCTGACTTTTTTCGGCGCTGTCGGCACTGTGGGGACGTGGGTTCCGCATGCGATGATTCAGCCGTTTGTGTATGTGAAGGCATTCCCGCGGGTACAGAGCCAGCAGGGGATCTTCGGTACGGAGACGGCGGTAACGACAGGAGTTGAAGCGGCGGGCCACCTTCCGGAGGGACTCGATTTCGACGGTATGATCGCGGTTCAGCGAGGCAGCTACTCGAATGACTCGATCGACTCCAGCGCAGGCTATATCAAGGCTGGATACAACATGCAGAAGCTTTTTCTGAAGCCGCGTTTTCTTGGCGAATATGACTATGCGTCGGGAAATACGCGTCAAGACTTGAACAAGATCAATACGTTCGATCAGCAATATCCCAGCAACCATAATGCGTTTGGACTGGCTGATCTGTTCGGTTTTCAGAACATCAAACAGGAGCGCATGAACCTGGACCTGACTCCGGCGAAACATGTGACGGTGCTGCTGCAGCAGGAGTGGCTGCAGGTTGCTTCAAGGTTCGACAACATCTACAGCGGCAGTGCGGCGACGGTGGTGAAGGCCCCGACGACGGGTTTTCTGAGCGGCGACATTGGCAGGGAATTCGACGCATCGGGGAAATGGGTAATCAAGGACTACCTGGTGATGAATGCGGGTGTCGGACATTTTTCTCCGGGAACAGTGATGCGGGAGAATGGGCATGGCGCGCCGCTGACAAGTGCGTACTTCAGTTTGACCTATCGCTTCAAGATCAACCACAAGGACTCGAGCCCGGCGCCATAGACCGAGGATGGAGATGATTTTGCAGAACGCTGGTTTCAGATGTCATATTTCATATATCACTAAGGATCGATCGATTTTAAAGCTTTGGGGATTCGAAAGAGAGGAACGAACATGTCAGATGAGAATGAGCAACAATCAAAGTTAAGCCGGCGTAGGTTTCTGGAGGCAGGATCGGCCGTTCTGGTCGCAGCAGCGGGGTTGCAGGCCCAGGGTCAGCAGAGCAAGATTTATCCCGGTACCCATACCGGGCTCAACGAGAGCCAGCCGGGGCCGAAACCTAACACGGACCTGGATGACCAGAACCCGGATTCGGCGTGGCCGCCGGAGACGGACGCGGGCGGACAGCATCCTTTCAAGTATTCGTTTTCGCTTGCGCATAAGCGGATTGAAGCCGGCGGTTGGACGCGGCAGGTGACGGTGCGCGATCTCCCGATTTCGAAGACCATGGCTGGGGTAGAGATGCGGCTGATCTCCGGCGGCATCCGCGAACTGCACTGGCACGTTGCGTCGGAGTGGGCGCTGATGCTGTACGGCTCGGCGCGGATCACGGCAGTCGACCAGCAGGGACGGGCGTTTGTGGAGGACGTGCATGCAGGCGACCTGTGGTTGTTTCCCGGGGGCGTTCCGCATTCGATCCAGGGCCTGGGCGAGGATGGATGCAAGTTTCTGCTGGTGTTCAAGGATGGAAACTTCAATGAGTTCGGAACGTTTCTGTTGACCGAGTGGATGCACCATACTCCGAAGGAGGTGTTGGCGAAGAACTTCGATGTGCCGGAGTCCACGTTCGACAAAGTGCCGAAGAGGGAGTTGTTCATCTTTCAACGAGAGTTGCCGCGTCCGCTGGCGGAAGAGAAGCGCCAGGTTGATGCGGTGACCGGAGCAGTGCCAAATACGTTTGCGTTCTTTACGGGCCAGATGCGGCCGAGCAAGGTGTCCAAAGGCGGCGAGGTGAAGGTCATCGATCGCAAGAACTTTCCCGCGACCGACATCGCAGCGGCAATCGTGACGCTGAAGCCGGGCGGTCTGCGGGAGCTTCACTGGCATCCCAACGCGGACGAATGGCAGTACTACGTGAAGGGCAAAGGCCGGATGACGGTCTTCGCGGCAGGTGGCCTGGCGCGCACGATGGACTTCGAAGGCGGCGATGTGGGGTACATCGACATCTCGATGCCGCACTATATCGAGAATACGGGGGATGAGGACCTGGTGTTTATCGAGGTCTTCCCGACGCCGTTCTACGAGGACATTTCGCTGGCGGAGTGGCTGGCGCACACGCCTTCGCGGCTGGTGAATGAACATATCCAGGTTGGCGAGGATTTTCTGGCGAAGATTCAGAAGAAGGAGATGGTGATTACGCCGGCAGAGTAGGGATTGCTCGGTAGTGGGTGAGTTTGTCAAACTGACCCACTACCGATTGCTCCATCCGACATCCGGAATTGAGCGGCGCTGGGTTACCTTAACTTTGTGCGCCCTCATCTTGCTACGCTGCTTGACGACTTTCGACGTTACGGCCGCGAGACGGCGATCGTTCGTTATGTTGGCGTTCGGCGCAGGGTTACAAGCTACGAAGAGATCGCGCGGTTGGCAGGGCGTTTTGCGGCCCTGCTGGCTGGGCGAGGCATTGGGCCGGGCGACCGTGTGGTGGTGTGGGGGGAGAATAGCGCGGAGTGGGTCGCTGCGTTTTATGGATGCATGCTGCGCGGGGTGATCGCGGTTCCGCTGGATGCATACGGGACAGCGGAGTTTGCTGCCCGCGTGGCGGCTGATGTGCGGCCGTCGCTGGTGATGGGGGATGCGGAACGTTTGTTGACGCTCGAAGGTGAGTGGCCTAAGGTCAGCTTCGAGGGTTGGTTGGACGTGCTTCCCATTGAGGAGGCCGGTCCGGTCGCGGAGCTTTCGCATGACACGCCCCTGCAGATTCTGTTCACCTCGGGTACGACGGGGGAGCCGAAGGGCATCGTCCATACGCACGGAAATGTTCTTGCCAGCGTGGAGCCTATTGCCGAGGCCGCGCGCGGCTACATGCGTTACGAACGGCTGGTTCATCCGCTGCGTTTTCTGCACACGCTGCCGTTGAGCCACGTCTTCGGGCAGACGATGGGGTTGTGGATTCCTCCGATCTTCGCCGCAGAGGTTCACTTCGAGAGTCGCTTGTCGGCGCCGCGGCTTATCGAGACGATACGCCGCGAGCGCATATCGGTGCTGGCCGGAGTGCCGCGTGTGTTGGCGTTGTTGAAGAGCCATCTGGAGGCGGAGTATCCCGATCTGCCGGCGCGGCTGGCTGCAGCACAGGGGATCTCCGCAGTTAAGCGCTGGTGGCGTTTTCGCGATATTCACGCTGCGTTCGGACTCAAATTCTGGGCGTTCATCACTGGCGGCGGTGCGCTGCCCGCTGCAGTGGAGCAGTTCTGGAACGGCCTGGGCTTTGTGTTGGTGCAGGGCTACGGCATGACGGAGACGGCTGCGTTGATTACGCTGAACCATCCCTTTCGCGTGGCCAAGGGAACGATGGGCAAGCCGCTGCCGGGCCGCGAGGTGAAGGTGCAGCCTGATGGCGAGGTGCTGGTGCGCGGCGCGATGATCTCGCCTGCAACGTGGAGCGGAGGCTCGTTGCATCGGCGCGCAGGAGAGTGGCTGGCGACAGGCGATCTGGCGGAGACTCAGGAGACGGGGGAACTGCGCTTCCTTGGTCGCAAGAGCGAAACGATCGTTACCGGCGCGGGGGTAAATGTTCATCCGGAGGATCTGGAGGCTGCTCTCGAACAGGAGCCGGAGGTGGCCGCGTGCGTCGTTGTGCCGGTCGATACGCCGTTGGGTCCGGAGGCTTGCGCTGTGCTGGTTTTGCGTGGAGGGCCGGAGCGAGCCTCCGCAGTGCTGCAAAATGCGAACGCACGGTTGGCTGAGTTTCAGCGGATTCGCCGTTGGGCGATCTGGCCGGAGCCGGATCTTCCGCGCACCTCCACCGGCAAGGTGAAACGAGCCGTCGTGACTGCGTGGCTGGCCAGCCAGGAAGGAGAAGCGGGAAGGGGAACCTCTGCCGGGGGTAAAGATTGGCTGCTGGCTTTGATCTCTCACATTACTGGAGAGGGTGTGCCGGGCGATGAGTCGGCTCGCAGTCCGAATCACGATCTCCGGCTGTCGGAGGACCTGCGACTCGACAGCCTGGGACGAGTGCAGTTGCTGGATGCGCTTGAGGAACGGCTGGGGTTCGCGCTCGATCAGGAAGAGTATGCGCGGGTGGAGACGCTGGGTGAACTGCGGCGGCTTGTGTCTGATCCGGGGAGGGCGGAGGTTGCGGTAAGCCAGGCGGCCGCGCAGCCGGAAGATGCGCAGCGCCTCGCTGCTCCGAATTTATCGCCAGGTCCGCGAGAGCTTGATACGCAGCAGGAAGCTGAGAACCAGGAGCGTTCAGTGGGCAGACCCGCGCCGGTTGCCCCGCCCTATGTGTATCCTCATTGGCCTTGGCTGCGTCCGATGCGCTGGGTTCGCGCTGTTTTTGTGGAGCTTGTGATGCGGCCGTTGGTGTGGCTGCTGGCCGCGCCTCTCGTCGTCCGAACCAACCCGGCTCAGACGCTGGCCGAGAACGAGACGATGCTGATCATCGCCAATCATGTGACCGCGTATGATGAGCCGCTGCTGCTTTACGCCTTGCCGCGGGCTATACGCAACCGTATTGCGGCGGCCATGTCCGGCGAGATGCTCGAAGATATTCGCCATGCCCGCAACAGAGAGTTTCGCTGGCTCGCCCCGCTCGGACCAATTGTGTGGCTTCTGCTTACAGCCCTCTTCAATGCGTTTCCGCTGCCTCGCCAGCGGGGCTTTCGGCGCAGCTTCGCCCATGCCGGCGAGGCGCTGGACCACGGCTTTCATGTCGTTGTGTTTCCCGAGGGGACACGTTCAGCGGAGGGCGCCCTGGCGAGCTTCCGGCCTGGGATTGGGTTGCTGGTCAAGCAATCTTCCGCTGCGGTCTTGCCGATGGCGCTGCGTGGCATGGGCGATCTCAAGACACGCAAGCAGAGGTGGTTTCGGTCAGGAACGCTCGAAGTGCGGGTTGGGCAGCCGATACGCTTTGCGGCAACTGAGAGCGAGGCCGCCATCACTGCGCGGCTTCACTCCGAGGTGGAGAAGCTGCTTACTGCCTGATGAACTTCTCAGGATCGCGTAGGAGATGTTGACTTCTTCGGCTGCCAAGGCGAGATACCCCAGAGTGCCAGGGCTTCTTCCGCGATGACGTCGGGCATCTCTTCGGGGAAGAACAAATTTGCTTCTTCCAGTTTGCGTACTCCGCGCGAACCGGGCAGAGTCCTATCCAGCCAATCTGCCGACTCCACCGGGAAGATCGGATCTTTGAGCCCCCACACGATTCGCGCGGGTCCTTTCCATTGCCGTAGATCTTCGCGGATCGCTACGAGCGGATTGACTCCGAGCGAAATCGTGTACTCCTGCATCTGGGCCTTCTTCAACGGAGTTTCTACGATGGGTTTAAAGTAGGTTTCGATCGTCTCGTCGGTGAGTCGGTCGGGATAGGTATACGCCCCTCCCAGTCCTTTCGCCGAACGCGCAAGCTTTTTGTCGTTCAGCTGCGAGACGATGAAGCGCTCTACGAGTGTGCCCTTTTTTGCCAGGTCAATAAGCGGCAGGAACAGCGGTGGCGGACTGTTTTGATCCACGTCGCAGTTCGTCAGCAGCAACGTGCGTACGCGATGGGGATATTTCGCCATGAAGACCTGCGACACCAATCCTCCGCTGTCGTTTGCCACCAAGTCAACTGCGTCGATGTGCAGCGAGTCCAGGAGCATGGCCAGCATCTCGGCCTGGGTTGCGGGTGAGATCGTTTGTCCCTCCGGCGTCTGAGTGTGGCCGAGGCCCATTACGTCGGGCGCGATGCACCTGCGATGCGCCTGCAGCCTATCCAGTGCTCCGCGCCACTGGAACCCGTTCAATGGATAGCCATGAACAAACAACGCGGCGATCCCGCGACCGCGCTCCACGTAAGCGACGTTGCTGATCGGCAATTTGGCGAACTTCCGTGATGCATCAAAGGCCTTCGCGTCGATAGGCTTTTTGTCCGCGTGTGCTGCATGTGCGGGCGTTCGCGACAGGAGCGCGGCACCTGCGGCGGCGGAAGAACTATATAGAAAGTCTCTTCGTGTCATACCCTCTTCTCCTTGCACGATGTGTGTGTGCGTCGTCGTTGTGTTTCCGATTGTCGCTAATGCGAACGCAAACGTCGCGCACATTTGGACGCGAAGGAACACATTCGGAGGAAAAACTTTGGAGATTTACTTCGATACGGAGGAGGGAGTGTCTGCGAACAGCCGCTTCATGGCGCGGGGCGAGAGTCCTACAGAGCGGCGCATGTGGCGCGCCAGGTGGCTCTGATGGGAAAAGCCGGTTACCAGGGCGATCTCTGCGATGGAGAGCTTGTCCTGCATGAGCAGATCTTTGGCGCGTTCGACCCGGCGTTGAATGACGTATTGGTGCACGGGAACTCCAGCGGATTCGCGGAAGAGTGTTTTGAAGTGTGAGGCGCTGATGCCGGTGATTGAAGCGATGCGGGAGAGAGACAGGTCTTCGGAGAGATTGTCTTCGATGTAGGCAAGCGTCCGCTTGAGCCTGCGTCCACCGAGGCCGCCGTTTTGTGCGGCCCTCGGCTGTGCGATGGAGCTATGGGTCGAGACCAGGCGCGAGGCGACGGAGACAGCGAGGCTGTCCGTGTAGAGGCGGCCCGACGGATAGTTGGCTTCCATCTCGGCCTTCAGCGCCCAGCAGATATTTTCCAGTTGGGCGTCGCGGATCTGGAAGCGGTTTCTGATCTGCACACGACGAGAATCGAAGCCTTGTTCTTCGGCGACAGTATCGAGCAGCGAAGGCGTAAGAGCGAGGATAAGCGCAGTGTCATTCTGGTCGTGAATCTCCCAGCGGGCGTCTGTGCGCGCAGGGATGATGTCGATATCGCCGTGCACCGCGGAGCCCGTGTGGTGCTCTCCTCCTCGGCGGCATGAGATTTTTGCTGCGGCACCTACGTGGATGGCGACGAGTACACTCCGCAACTCGGGAACGTCCAGGACTCCAGCAGGATCGGAGCGGAGCTGCAGGGCAAGTCCGTCGACTGTTTCGCCGTAGGCGAAGATGCTGGGCAGCCCGTTGTGCGCTATTGGGTTCGGGGATGATCTTGGTGGGCTCATTTTGCCTGTAAGCGCCTTTAAGTGCGGAAGCAGGTTGGCGTTCGCTTCCGCTCGATTCGTTTACCAGTGTATCGAAGAGGCAGAACTCGTTGCATGTGGTCTCGAACTGGGAAGCGATGGTTTTCAGATGGAGATGCGGCGAAAAGGATTCTGAAAAATGACGGGATGATTGCTCGGAGGAGGAGTTATCCCTGCGGCCAATCCGCAGAGCAGGGAAGAAGGGCCGGAGAGTGTCTCCGGCCCGTCGGGTTTAGCGCGGCTCGCTGTTCTCGAGCTCGCAGATGTAGTTGATGACGGCCTCGCTGAAGCCGTCAATGTGCACCCACGGGCCGTAGCCTACGCCGTTGCGGGCTGAAGCCGCGTTGATTACGTAGCCCTTGCCCCGCGGAGCGCCAACACGGTCGTGCGACTGCTCATCGGTGATAACGATGATGCGGTCGTATCGCTCGTCCACAGCGTCGAGGGCAGCACCCAGGTAAGTTCCCTGGTGAGGCTGGCTCGACTCCATCGCATCGCGCAGAGCGAATCCGCGCCGGGGCGGGATGCGCTTTGCCGAGTTCGAGAAGGTGTAGATGCTCACCTTCTCGGCGATCTCGCGCAGAAGCACGGCGAGGCCGTATGCTGCGTCGGTGCGAAGCAGCTGCGACCGGCGCGACAGCGGTGCGACCATGGATCCGGAGACGTCGACGAGGATGACCGTGTGTCCGGCGAGACGCTCCGTCTCCTCGAGCGAACGGAACATGGCGCGCTCGAGAGCCTCTTCCCACTGCGGCGCGTGACGGGCCGCGGCGAGAAAGCGGAAGGGAAGGACACGGTCGGTCCGCATCACGTCGAGCGCGTCCACGACCTGCCACTCGGGCACGCCTGCGTCCTTCATGTTGCGAAGGTTACGCAGGAGGGCGAGGGCGCCGAGCTTGCGTTCGGTGAGCAGACGCTCCCAGTGCGTGCGCTTGTCACCACCTGAAGAGAGTGCAACCTCCCAGGTATCGGGCGTGGTCAACTCGCCCGCGATGAGCCGCTTCCACAGTTCGGCCTGCGCGGTGTCGCGAGGCTTTGCGTGTGAGAGGAAGAGGACGTCGCGGAGACGGACGATGCCGGCGCGGTCGTACTTCGCGAGCGCGTACTCGTCGAAGCTGGTGAACGCTGCGGCGAGCCCCTTCTTTATTTGCGCGGAGAGCGGACGACGCCCGTCGGCCCAGTAGATGGCGGCGAACTCGGAGAGCTCGTCGGCACGTTGGATAACGCGGACTAGAGTCTCGGCTACGAGCCCGCGGTGGATCGCGTGGCGGGCCATCTCGCGCACCAGAAGCAGAGGCGCGTGACGAAGCTTCATCGCAGTGCGTGCCTCGACGGCGAGGGCCGCGACCTTCTCTGCGGCGACCTTGGGTACGAGCTCGCGGATACGGTCGGCCATCGTTACGCCGTCTTCGTAGAACTCGTTCTCCCAGAGCATGCAGGCCAGGACAGAACGCCGCAAAGCCTGCTCGGGCGTGTTGGTGGCCGCAGGGGCGCCTTCGTGGGTGCGAGGGCGCGCGAGATGGGCCAGCTTGAGGATGTTCAACTTCATGTTGTCGCACCTCCTTTTGTGCGGGTTCGTGAAACATCGCCGGGGAATAGCGACACGGCAAGCTACATGAG
>JAOAPF010000478.1 GCA_025462755.1 Edaphobacter sp. | reverse complement strand
TTACCCGTGGCATTTAAGTTACCTCAAAGCCGTTATACTTAAAATAGTCGAGAAAACGAACCAAGAGGCCCCTGAGGAACCTACCCTCCGGGGCTTTACTTATTTGAAATGAAGACTTTACCAACATCGCCGACACCAAAACCCAGCAAAATCAAGATTTTGCCGATGACCCAACACCCGAAGTCCAACCCTAACTCAACTCGAATGAAGACTTTGCGCACATTTCGGCGAGGGGAGGGGTCAATGCTAGAATTCCGCAACTCTGCTTTCCCAAACAATCCGCCGGCTCAACCAGGAGATCGCACATGAAGAGAATGCTTTTGTGGATGGTTGGGCTCACTCTTATGTTCGGAGCGCTCGCAGGGGCGCTGCAGGCTCAGAACAAAGACATCACCGGCAACTGGCAGGGAACCCTCGAGGCCGGAAAGGGTCTGCGAACCCTGATAAAAATATCGAAAGACGACGGCAAGCTCAAAGCCGTGATGTACAGCATCGACCAGGGTGGCCAGCCCATTCCCGTTACAACCGTCTCGCTCCAGGGCTCCAGCGTAACCTTTGAGATCAAGCCGCTCGACGTAACCTACACCGGCACCCTGAACCCCGACGGCAACGCCATCGCCGGAAGCGCAACCCAGAACGGCCAGACCCACACCCTCAACCTCGAGCACGTCACCGCCGAAAACTCCTGGCCCATCCCCGAGCCGCCGAAGGCGATGCCCGCAGACGCCATACCAAAGTTCGACGTCATCACCATCAAGCCAAGCAAGCCCGATCAGCAGGGCAAAGGCTTCACCGTCCGTGGACGTCACGTCATGACGATCAACACCAACGTGAACGATCTCATCACCTTCGCCTACAGCCTCCACGCCAAACAACTCATCAACGCACCCGCGTGGTTCGTCACCGATCACTTCGACCTCGACGGCGTTCCCGATGTCGAAGGCCGGCCCAGCGCCCAGCAGATGAGGCTCTTGCTTCAATCGGCCCTGACCGACCGCTTCAAGCTAACCTTTCACCACGACAAGAAAGAGCTCTCCGTCTACGCGCTCGAGATAGGCAAAGGAGGTCCCAAGCTCGTCGAGACCACCCACCAGCCGAGCGACCCCAGAAACTTCCTCTTCCGAAAACTCGGGGCCCTCATGGTAAGCAACTCCACCATGCAGGACTTTTGCAATGGCATGCAAGGCGCCGTCATGGACAAGCCCGTCGTCGACCACACCGGCCTGACCGCCCGCTACGACTTCACCCTGAACTGGACTCCGGACGAATCGCAATTCGAAGCCATGGGGGGCTTCAAACCGCCAACAGCAGACGACCCCAACGCACCGCCCGCACTCTCCACAGCAATGCAGGAGCAGCTAGGCCTGAAATTCGACGCCACAAAGGCCCCCGCCGAAGTCTTCGTCATCGACCACGTCGAGAAGCCTTCGGCAAATTAGCAGAGCCCTAACCCGGCTTCAGCAAAGGCGTCAAAGTGCTTCATGACAACCGCGACACGGTATCTCCATATCCGTGTCGCGGTGCCAGAACCGAGCGGCAAACGAAGACTTATGGCAGCACAATCACCTTCCCAACCATGCCCAGCGTATCGTGCAGCGCGCAGATGTACTTGTACGTCCCCGCGTGCGCGAAGGTAATGCGGAAACGCATCGTGCCCGCCGGAACCTGCGGCGAACCGATCCTGTCCTGCGGAGCCCCGACAAGAAAGCCTGAATGCACGCTGTCCGAACTCGAAGACACCGTCGCATGCAACACCCCATCCGGGTCCTTGAACACATTCGGCGAAGGGGGAATGGGATTAGCCGGCTCCACTCCGAATGTGATCGTGTGCGGCAAAGCCGGGTCTAAATTACCCCACTCAACCGTGTCGCCCGCATGAACTTCAATCGTTCCGTTGAGGAAACGCAAGACCGAAAGCGCCTGGAACCCGCCAGGAGTCGCAGCCATCTCTCCAATACCGGCTACCACGCCGTTCTTGCCAGAAAGCACACCCACAGAGAGCATGTCATTCCAATCCTCGTGGCCGTGGTGTCTCGCCGCCTTATCCGTGTCTGTCAGCAAATTGTGCAGCTCTTTCTCCCCCTGCTCCTCATAGAAGGCCTGATCGTGCGGCAGAGTCACAGACGCCGGGAGCACGTGGATCAGTCCTGTCATCTGGTTGTGAACCAGGCAGACCAGCTTGTAGTTGCCGGCCTTCGGGAAGTTCACTTTGAAACTAGCCCCCGTAACCAGAGGAGGCGTGGTCAGGCAAGTCGAACCGTCGAAAGTTGCTCCCGTCGACGAGAAGCCCGGGCAACCCACCGCGAATGGCGGAACCACCTGGCTGGCTTTCAGGAAGGTCACAGTATGTATCTCATCAGCGGCAAACGTCCATGTAATGCTGTCGAACTCGTGGATCCAGATCTCGTTCGGAAGAAACGCGATCGCTTGGTTGGCCAAATCCTTGCTTTGACCCCCCACCGTTGCTTTCCAGTTTTGCTCGGCCTGAACGGTCTGCGGCATCGCGAAGGCCGCCAGCACTGCTAAAAACGCCACTACGACAAATCTCGGGTTTTTTGATTTCATGGTTCGCCTCACTTTGAGAGTCAATTTTGATGGGGGAGAATTCAGGCCGGTGTCGAGCCTGCCGAATATATAGCGGTGTCCGTTTTTTCGTCAAGAGAAATTGGCAACGCACAAGACGGCTGGCCCAAGCGTCAAGGGGTGTGCAATTGATTGCGTCTTTGTTAAACACGATGAGCAGGGCATCGCGCTAGACGCGACCCCTTGAAACTTTCCATCGCTCCTGCCATCCAAGCAAAGATCGGAGACACTCCATGAACGAACTGGCCCAGGCCCTCATCGCCGAAAGCTACGCCGCCCCACCCTCACACATCCTCGAGGGCCTCACTAAGAACCTCGTCCACCACGAACTCCCCAACGTCCCCCACACCATCTACGCCGAGCTCTGGCATCTCGCCTTCTGGCAGCAGATCACCCTCGACTGGATCGCCGGCATCGAAACCCCCTACCCCAACCAGCCCTCCGACGGCTTCCCCGAAAAATCACACACAGAACCGTCACAAGAACCATGGGAACACCTCCGCCACCGCTTCCTCCACGGAGCCGAACAAGCCGCAGCAGCCGCCCAGGACACCTCTCGCCTCGACCATCCCGTCCGCTGTCCATCTCGCCCCGGCACTCCCACCCGCATCATGTCCGTGCGCGACCAGCTCATCTCGCTAGCCGCCCACAACGCCTACCACCTCGGTCGCATCGTCCTCCTACGCCAGCTCCTTCAGTCCTGGCCCCCAGCCTCAGGCGGCTTCACCTGGTAGCGGAATTTTGAATCTTCGCAGCAACGAGGACCATCCTTTGGGCGACAGCATGAGTCTTGAGATTCAAAACCAGGAGGTTGGGCATTCATGATCCGCCGCTGTGATCCTCGCGACTTCGAATCGATATGGGTCATCATCAACGATGGCGCGCAGGCCTACAAAGGCATCATCCCTGCAGATCGCTGGACAGAGCCCTACATGTCCCGGGAGAAACTCCAGCATGAAATCGACGACGGTGTTGTCTTTTGGGGCTACGAAGACTCCGGATCACTGGTCGCCGTCATGGGCATCCAGCCGGTCCAGGACGTAACCCTCGTTCGCCACGCCTATGTCCGCACCACCAGCCAGAAGAAGGGACTAGGAGCGCTTCTGCTCTCGCACCTGCGCAACATGACGAACAATCCCGTCCTGATCGGCACCTGGGCAGATGCAGCCTGGGCGATCCGTTTCTACGAACGCTACGGCTTTCAAGTTGTAACTCCCGACGAAAAACAAAGGCTGCTCAAGAAATATTGGACCGTCCCCGAACGCCAGATCGAAACCTCCGTAGTCCTGGCCGATCCGATGTGGCGCGAACAGCGCAGCCTGATAGTCCCTTAGCCCCATCACACACGAATGGCTATGCAATCGCACTTCTCGGCGCGTATCGTGGAAACCTATGCCCATCCGAGCCACTCTTCTGGCCACAGCAATTCTCGCGAGCACCCTGCCCACCCTAGCGCAAACCGCACCCAACACTCTCACCAAACAGGAAGCAGCCCAGGGCTGGCACCTCCTCTTCGACGGCAAAACCACCGAAGGCTGGCACAGCACCCACGGCCCCGACTTCCCAAACACAGGCTGGGAGGTCAAAGACGGCCTCCTCTCCGTCACCGAGCACGGCGGCGAAGAGGGCGGCAACGCCGGCGACATCCTCACCACGCGTAAGTACGCCAACTTCGAGCTGCTCGTCGACTTCCGCATCACCCCCGGAGCCAACAGCGGCATCAAGTACTTCGTCGACCCCAACTACGCCCCCGGCCACGACGGCCACGGCTCCGCCATCGGCTTCGAGTACCAGGTTCTCGACGACGCCCTACACCCCGACGCCAAAAAAGGCCGCGACGGCGACCGCACCGTAGCCTCCCTCTACGATATGATCCCCGCCGCCAAAGACAAGCCAGTCAAACCCGTCGGCGAGTGGAACACCGCTCGCATCGTCGTCCGTGGCACCCACGGCGAGCACTGGCTCAACGGCGTCAAAGTCGTCGAATACGACCGAGCCACCCCCCAGTTCCGCCAGGCCGTCGCCGAAAGCAAATTCCACGTCTACCCTCACTTCGGCGAAGCCAACGACGGCTACCTCCTCCTCCAGGACCACGGATTCCCCGTCTCCTTCCGCAACATCAAAATCCGCGAGCTGCCACCCACTCCACCGCAATAGCATTCAAAGCCGCTCCAAGGTAGCCTGATCCGTCTTCCCGCCAAAATATTTCTTCAGAGCTTTATGAAACACGCGCTCCGAAGGACCCTCCACCTCACCAAAAAGCGTCATGCTCGAGTGAAACTTCAAATTGTCCGGATACCCGAAGATCTCTTCCAGGCTCTTTCCCTCCAGTTCCACTACAATCCCCGCACACTCCTGCAGTCGCGGCCCCAGCACAGGATGATCCAAATAAGCCCGAGCCTCTTCCCGCCCAGAGATCGCATACCTCACCGCCATGTCGCTACTCCCCAGCCCGCGAATCTGCGGAAATACGAACCACATCCAGTGGCTCCGCTTCATCCCCGCCCGCAACTCCGCGCAAGCCTGCCCATACACCCCAGCCTGCGCCTGCACAAATCGCTCAAGATCGAAACGGTCACTCATCCCACACCTCTCCTGAAGCAACTCACTTTCTTGAGATGACAAAAGCCGCATAGACAGCAATGCCCTGCCTCACAAGAAAGGCAGGGCATCGCCGGCAAAGGGAAAATCGTTTTACTGCACGTTAGCCGTCGCCGTACCCTGAGCAACCGTGCCCGACGCACCCACGAATATCCCGTAGTAATTCACCGGCACTCCAGGCTGTCCAACATTCACAGTCGGCGAGGCCGGCACATTCGACTGCAGCGCCGTCGTTGAATCCAGGTGGTCGCAGAACAGGTAAGGCAGGTTCGTCCCCGGGAGCAGCGTGTGATAGCAGCCAGACATCGAGAAGGTCGCGGAAGTTCCCGTGGCATTCGAGCTCCAGTTGGCCTGAATCCGATCCCCCACCAGCGTAGCCGTCAGCCCCGAGATAGCTCCCGGAGGCACGTCGACCACAGGACCAAGCGTCACCGTGACCGTCGCGCGCGCTCCCGACAGCGTCGTCGCCGTGAAAACGGCAACCGGTGCCGTCCCGATATCGGCGCGGCTCGGCGTCCAGGCATATTCCGCCGTGGTGTATCCGTTGGTGCCGTGAGGATGGTCCACAGGTGCCGTATTGAAGAGGATCAAACCGTCGGGCCCCGCGACCTTGGTAATCACAGGCGCGTCCCGCCCGTCGCTGAGAGCTGTCAGCTGCACGTGCGCCGGTTGGTCCGATCCCACAGTCAGGGAAGTACTGCCGCCCGTAAATTGTAACGGTGGATTCTGCGGTGCAGGAGGAGGTGTCGCCGTCCCACCACCGCCACCGCCTGTACCGCCGCCGCCACTACCCTTCTGTGCAAAAGAACTTAGGGGAAGCATCAGCGTGAAACACACCGATGCACATACAAGAGCCTTAACGGTTCCGGTCATATCGTGCTCCATTTTCAGGATTTTGAAACCGGCACCATACTAGGCCCGGGACATAACCTCAGATGTCACGCTTATATGACCAGTTGGTAATTTAAAAGTAAGGAGTTTGTCACGGCTAAGTGGTCGGCAGTGGTATAGATAGAGCAACCCAGCCCGCCACGTTTCATCGATCTCTTTCATGGTTTATCGATCTTCACTACGGAAGAAAGCACGAACTATGGCATCACCGCGGCCCGCTGCGCCAGCAGATAGGCCGCCCGCTCCTTCGGATCCGCCCCTTCTCCGTTCGCCACCTTCTTCAGCGGAGACCCCTCATACCGCTCATACGAGTAAGCCCCCGGCCCAGTCACCGTAACAAACTCCACCGCCGTCGTCTTCTGCGGAATACTCCCGCCAAACCATCGCGGGTCCTCCTGCTGGCGCCAGGTCACCACCGACAACACTGACCCGGCGGGATACTGCACCTGCGCATTCGTCCGCGCATACTGCACCGCAACGTCGTTACCAAGCATGGTCGACATCGTCGCGTCGTGTTTGTTGACCCACGACGTAATCACCTTACCCTTCAGCGGATTCGAAGGCAGCTCGCCCACGAGCGCCGCCTCCTCATTCAGCCTTGTCACCACCCGCGGATTCGTCTTGTCCGAGCAAGCCACCAGACCAGCCGCCAGCACAGCGCCGAGCAAATAAATCTCCCTCACTCTCACTCCTGACCCCCAATCGGCATCGTGTACGCATAATCGTTCTTGGCCATCGGAGCGTGGCAGTTCGTGCATTCATTTTGAAAACTTGCATCCTTCCCGTAAGGCTTCAGATCGGTCCCCCGCCACCGTCCAAATCCCCAACCCTCCGTCGACGCATACTTCTTCGCGTCCTTGATCATCAACTCCACTTGAACAAAAGCCCCCGTCTTCACCACACCCCTCTCGTCCGGTTGCGATTGGGCCCAGGCCACCTTGGCAAACATAGTCCCATCCGGCCACGGATTGATGTGGTTCTCCGCAATCGCCTTCACCGCAACATCGTTGCCCAGAACCTCCCGCAGCGTGTGATTGTCGAAACGGTCCGTGCTACTGATCACCTTCCAGTTCTTGTAGTCCGGGACATACGCCACCCCATTGAACTCAGGCTTCACATTCATCGCCGGGGTGCTTTCCGCCTTACTTTCATGGATCCACTTGCCATACTCCACATCAGCAACATTCACATCAGTAGCAGCAGGCTTGGCGGCCTCTGCAGCCGGCGGCGCAGTCAGATAATTTCTCAGGACAGCGAGCTCTTCCGGTGTGACCGACGCCCCGGGATGCACTCGCAGATACGAAGGCAGAGGCATCGCCCCCAACTGAATCATGTTCACCGCTTCAAAGAGAAAACCCTTCTGCTGCGCGGCCGGAAGCTTCCCAATCTCTGAAAAATTCAGATGCTTTCTCGCCTCCGTCACATCGCTCGTCACCACCCAATACGCAGGCACAACCTTATCGAACCACGGTAGCTTCGTCTCATTCGAATGGCAGTTGTAACAGGAGTTCTTCAGAACCTGCTTCACCTCAGGAGGCGCCTGTAGCTCCGCCGTCACCGGAGGATTCGTCAACTCAGGACGAATAAACTGAAGACAAACAAAAACGACAACAAAGATAACCGCAGTCCAGAGGAGAGCCCGAAAACGAGCCTCAGGTCTCGATGCCATTCACGTTCCTTTCGTCTAAGCAGGCTGCCCGAGGTTCAACCCTCCCGCAGCAGCCACTCCCCACTTAGACGCGCGCAAACAAACATCGGACGCATTTATCCGAGACCCGCTCAATGTCGTGACGGCCACTCAGCGGCGCTTACTTCTCGCTGCTAGGCGGCACCAGGCCTTTCAACCGCAGATACATCGCCAGCGTCGCGTACTGTTCATTGTCATGCGAGACCGTTCCCCACGTCAGCCCCGCGCGCGACCGCTTCCCCTGCCCAAACGTAAACATCTCCGTAAAGTTTGCATCCGTCGTCGCCGCAAACGCCTTATCGCACTCCGCGAACGAAGCTTTCAGCCCCGCGAGAATCGCATCCTTGTCCGCCGTGTCCGCAGGCGTCTTCACCATATCCGCAGGAGCCGTATGGTTGGCGACTCCACAGCTTCGCGCCTGCGCCTCGGTCACATGGTTCACGACCCGCGCAAACGTCCGCACCTCCGGCGTCGGCTTGTACTGGTACTGATCCGCCGGCATCTTCTCCGCCGCCTTCAGAATGTTGTTCATCTGTCCCGCATACGCACGCTGCACCTCGGCCGCCGGGCCCGTCGCCGTTGGAGCGCTGCCGGCTGGAGCCTGTCCCATCGGCATCGACATCGGAGCCTGCCCAAACGCCACACCCGAAACCGCCAGCATCGCCACTGCACTCATCAAAGAAACTCGCCGCATCGCACTCTCCCTTAACATCTTCACCAGCACATCCCCACCAGCGTACCCGCCCCGCGCTCCTGCAACAAGCCTTTTCGCCGCTATTATTTCGAATCTGCCGCCCAGTAACTCGTCCTGGCCGAAACCATCATCTCCGGATGATGAGCAAGCTGCACCTTGATCGTATGCAGTCCCGGCTCCGCCGAGGTCGGAGAAAAGCTGAGAATATAGCTGTTGCGAATGTGATTGTTCAGCACATTCATCGCCTGCTCCAACTCACCGCGGCCGTCGAAGCTCATCGCCTCGCCTCCGGAAATATTAGCGACCTCCGCAGACAGATTCTTACGCATCGCCCCAATCACAAGCGCCAGAGGAGCGCTCAGATTGAAATACCCCTGAAACGAACCCGCGCCGATATCGATCGGCGGGTTCAGATGCGCGGGGTCCTTGAACGCTTGTTTAGCCGCCGTCTTCTCCGCCGAAAAGTAACGCTGTAGATCGCAGTATTCGTCTCTCCCAGATCCCGGACAATATCTTTCATCTGCGTCTTGCTGCCGCTATCGCGTTCCTGGCTGATCAGCAAAATAGCCCGGCGATTGCTGACCGGCTCCTTCTTCAACAAATCAAGTGCATACGAGATCCCATCGAAGATCGCCGCGCCGCTGTCCCCCTGGTCCGGATGATCGATCGCATCCCGCCACTCGGCAACATTGGCAGTAAACGGAGACGCCGCCTCCGGCCGGCTATCAAAATTCACAATCGAAACCTTATTAGGCGCGCCGCCCAGCAGGGAAGCCAGCATCGTCTCGAGGTTCACGTAGCTCTCAAACTGGCCCCGAGCGATTCCACCCGTCTGCATCAGCACAACCAGCGAAAGCGGCCGCCTCGTCTCTTCTTCCAGCGTCACTTTTTGCGGAACGCCGTTATCGGTCAGCAAAAAGTCCGCCGCCGTCAACGAAAACACCGGCTCTTTCCCCGTCGTCTGCACCAGCGTCGGCACCACCACCAGCGTAGTCGTGGTATGCAGCGTCGTCTGCGCAAAACCGGCGCCCGTAAGCGTCGCAATCAAAACGCCGGATTGAAAGACAGAGGCTTTCATCTGGAATTAAAGGTTAGAGCAAATTACGAGTTGTGCAACGCATGCCGTCCTCTTCGCTGTTGCTTTGTTTCCCCTGTTGTCTGGCTGCTGTAAGTTTTTGCCGTCATTCTGAGCGCAGCGAAGAATCCCGAGGGTCACGACCAACCATCACCTTTCGGTCGTTTCCAACCTGAATCTCAACTGCTTGTCCTCCACTTTAGGACGATGCGTCAGGTACTGTTTGACCAGGACACGATGCATCGGGGAATCGTTGCCCTCGCTTCTAGGTACGCCAAGGCTGGTAGCCCAAGGCTTCAGCCCTGGGTCTCCTTGGTCCTCTCAAACATCGCAAATATTGAGGCCTTTAGCCCCTGGGGTATGCCTTCTTGTTTGCCGACTAGATCAGCAGATAAAACGATGCGCCTAACATTACCTGAACCCTCATCTCACCCCACATCCCACCAATGCACTATCCTGTTAAAGACAAACCCACGACGCCAAAGCAAGCCTCGTAACAAGGAAACAGCACACAATGCCATTGAACTGCGGAATCGTTGGTCTCCCCAACGTCGGAAAATCCACGATCTTCAACGCCCTCACCTCGGCCAAGGCGCAAGCCGCCAACTACCCCTTCTGCACCATCGACCCCAACACCGGTGTTGTCACTGTTCCCGACCAGCGTCTCGCCAAAATCTCCGACCTCATCAAGCCCAAATCCCTCGTCCCCACCACGATGGAGTTCATCGACATCGCCGGCCTCGTCGAAGGCGCCAGCAAAGGTGAAGGCCTCGGCAACCAGTTCCTCGGCCACATCCGCGCCACCGACGCCATTTGCCACGTAGTCCGCTGCTTCGACGACCCCGAGGTCGTCCACGTAGCCGGCGGAGTCAACCCCCTTCACGACATCGACATCATCAACACCGAACTCCTCCTCGCCGACCTCGAAACCGTAGAAAAGCGCCACACCAAAGTCGAAAAGTTAAACAAGCCCGCCAACGCCGACCACAAGATCAAGGCCGAGTTCGCCGCCCTATCCAAGCTCAAAGAAGCCCTCGAAGCCGGCAAACCCGCCCGCACCGTCGATCTGACCGACGAAGAAAAACCCTACACCCGAGATCTCTTCCTCATCACCGCCAAGCCCCAGCTCTACGTCGCCAACGTCGACGAGTCCGGCCTAACCACCGCCAACCCCTACACCGAAGCCGTAGAAAAGCGAGCCGCGGAAGAGGGAAGTCAGGTCGTCCGCATCTGCGGCGCACTCGAAGCCGAAATAGCGCAGCTAGAACCAGCCGAGCGCACCGAATTCCTCGAATCCCTCGGCCTCAAAGAGCCCGGCCTAGACCGCCTCATCCACTCCGCCTATCGCCTCCTCGACCTCATCACCTACTTCACCGCCGGCGTCCAGGAGGTTCGCGCCTGGACCATCCGCCGCGGCACCAAAGCCCCAGGAGCCGCCGGCGTCATCCACTCCGACTTCGAAAAAGGTTTCATCAAGGCAGACTGCTACGCCTCCGCCGACCTCTTCAAATACGGCAGCGAACAAGCCGTCAAAGAAGCCGGCCTCCTCCGCTCCGAAGGCAAAGAGTACATCGTCAAAGACGGTGACATCCTCTTCTTCAAATTCAACGTCTAGCCGCTTCGCTCATCGCAACATGTAGCAAGATAAGTTACATAAAAAAGTGCCCTCTCACATAAAGAGGGCACTTCCTTTTTCGATCTATCCGCAATCACTACCTCGGACTGGCGACCGGGCCCCGACCTCCGCCGCCACCCGCACCCGCATTTCCCGCAGGGGCGCTCGCCGGAGCCGCTCCACCCCCCGCCTGAGAACCGCCGCCCCCGCCCCCGCCCCCGTGATACGAAGGCGAAACCCCCTGCACTCCGCCCGTTCGTTCATATCCGCCCTGCCGTCCTGCCGCCGCAGCTTCGTTCCCGCGCATTGCCGGCGACCCCTCTCCTCCATATGCCGGTCGCAGCGTCGCCGGTCCGCGCGTCGCCCCATGCATATTGCCTTCCGCGCCGTTAGGAGTAGCCGCATACACCGGCATGCTCGCCGACCCATGCCGTCCCACATCGTTCGCCACGTGATTCAAATTCCCCAGCGATCCTCGCGGCACGCCCAGCCCAGCCGAGTCCTTCTGGAAAACAAAATTTCCTTCCCGGTCCTGTTGTGACACCACCATCGGCGTCTGGTTCGCCAGGACAAGCGACTGCCTCGTCGCTCCTGCCGTCGCCGGCGCCTGTGGCGGCATGGCCGGACGCAACGGCGAATGCATCGGATTCCTACCCACACCATTCGTCGGCGCACCTCCCGTCGGCATCGTTCCCGTCGCGATCGTCCCGCCGTTCATCCCCACATTATTCAATCCGTTCCACGTACTGCCGGGTTGCCAACCCCATCCATACCCCGGGAAGAACGACCACGCGCCCGAGTGATACGGCAGCCATCCCCACGGATACGGCGACACCCACGAGTACCCGGCCCCCGGATAGAACGCCCACACCCCATTCGCATAAGGACTCCATCCCGCGCCCACAAAATACGGCTGCCAGAACGACGACCCGCCGGCATTGATAAAGTTTCCATAGTAGTTCAGGTCGCTCAGCCCATAAGCATTTCCTCCAGCCACAGCCGCATTCGCCGCGGCATACCGCTTGTGGTAATCGATCGACTCCTTATCCCACTCATCGTAGGGCTCGCCCTGAATTTTCTTCGCCACCGCCAGCTGGTTCGCCTCCAGCGTCAACGACTGCTTCTTGCTCACCACCGTCGCATCCCCGCCATGCTGCACCTCAACGTTGCCATTGAAGACCGACACCACCGTCCGCGTCTCATTCACCTGCAGCCGAAAATGCGTCGAAGGCGCCACCGTCATCTTCGTATCGCCCGCCACCAGCAGAAACTCGTTCCCCTTCGTACTCTCCGTGCTCACATACACGGTCCCCTTCACCACATTCATCGTCGAGGCCTTCGCCCCCGAACTCCGCAGCGCCAGCAGCGAAAAATCCACCTGCGAGTTCGGAGCCAGCCGCATCGTGGTGTTGTCTTCAAACTCCACCTCGGCATACCCGTCCTCTGTCTTCAGCTTTTCGCCTTCGACGATCGGCATATTCTGCATCGTCTGCTCAAATCCCAAACCCGTCTTGCGATCGAGCGCGAGGTTCCCCTTCACATCGCTCAGCCGCACGATCCTCACGTGCGAATCCCCCGGCATCGCGCCGTTATCCACGTGTGTCGCAGTCGTCGCGGCAACCGGCTCACTGCCCGTCGTCGCGCCCTGCTCCTGCGCCGCCGCCAACCCGCTCAACATCCCCAACGCCGCCGCCATCACTGTCATACGGAAAGTCGTCTTCATCGCTGCCTCCTGGCCTTCGCAAAGCCCGCCGAAACTCCACCCAAAAATCCCACGGACGGGCAAAGTATACGCCCCGCTAGAATCCCCTGAACATCCCCGCCGGCGCTTTCTCCGCATATTTTCGATCACGAGCCGGGGGAGCCATGCCTTTTGCGGCGCCCGCATGGAAGATGTCATCCCGACCGAAGCGCAGCGGAGTGGAGAGCCTGCCCTGAGCGAAGTCGAATAGGGATCTGCTGTTTGCATGAGTCAGCTAATTGGCTCTATTTGCTCCACGTTGTCATTCTGAAGCGTAGCCAAGCGGAAATCTGAAGCGTAGCCAAGCGGAAAGGATCAGGAAGAAAGTTTCTGCTGTCATCCTGAGCGCAGCGAAGGACCCCGAAGAACTCAATTTCACCACAACTCTTGGAGCCTTTTCTCCCCCACCTATCCCGTTTTGCCTTGCCTTTGCTCGCCCGCACCCAGCAAACGGTTGTCATTCCTCAGCGGAGCGAAGAACCCCTGTTATCGCTCTTGTTATTGTCTGTTCTTGTCTCGCCGGCGAGAATCTAGACCCACCATTCTGGCGTCACAAGAGACACTTTCAACATCACGGTCTCTCCCCCGCCTCATAAATATGATGCCGCCGCGTCTTCCGATAAACCCGCATAATCGCCCTCCCCTCAACCACATCGGAGTGATCCGGCCAAAGCATCACCACAATCACATGCCGGGGATGCTTCTCCAGCGACCTCTCCAGATTCGCCAGCATCCGCTCCATCACCTCAGGCCCGAACGGATTGAACAGATAGATCACCAGATTGCCATCCGGAAATTCAAAGTCCCTCGCATCCGCATGCACGGCCTCAATATCGGCACATCGCCGGCCCGGGTATTTGTATCGCTTCAGATTGGCCACCGCGTCGTCATGCAGGTCATTCGAAAACTCCACTCCGATCACCTTGCGAAACGGATACTCCGCCGCCACAAACAGCACCCGGCCCTTACCAGACCCCATATCGATAAACGTGTACCGGGAATAGTCTCCGCCCCGAGCGCCCCCGTTTTGAGTGCCTCCGAGCGGAAGATCGCGCAGCGCCGCATGGGCATTCGCCACCCGCACCGGCCCATAGATATGGCTGTCCCGAATCTCGCCGACAACCTTCGATGCCGGCGGACGCGCCATCAGCCCCGAAGTCTGAACATGCCGCGTCGTCTCGAACCACCAATCCTCGCACGCCCTTACCCGCTCCTTCAGACCGTTTTTCAATGAATCCAGCGCCATCGAACGAACTCCTTTTAAGGCAGCATAGTTCAAAAGCCGGGTGCCCCATATCTCGATTTTGAGATGTGGGCATCGTGCGAAGCACGACCGCTCTCCTTTCCCCAGCGCATTCGCTCCTGGGAGCTAACGAATTTGTATAGATCTATACAAATTCAACGTGCTCGATCAACAGGAATAAAGTCGCCTTTTATGGCCGTCCCCTGTTCTCACACAAACTCTTCGGCCCTGG
>JAOAPF010000352.1 GCA_025462755.1 Edaphobacter sp. | reverse complement strand
TTTGCGCGGCGTTGTCGATCTACCTCTTCTTCCCGGCTGCGGCGTTAGCGCAGTCCGACAGTTCGTCCATGTCCGGTACTGTCACCGACGCATCGGGCGCACTTGTTCCGAACGCGAAGATCACGGTCCAAAACACCGCGACCAATGCCGACCGTTCCGTGACCAGCAACGAGAGCGGTAATTTTACGCTCACAAACCTCGCGCCAGGCAACTACAAGGTTCGCGTAGAGGCAGGTGGTTTTCAGACAACGACGCTTAACGACGTGCATGTCGATCCCAGCATCGGCCGACGAATCGATGTCGCGATGAAAGTTGGCAATACCTCAACCGAGGTCACTGTTGAGGCAGGCGTCAACACGGTGCAGACGGAGAGCGGATCGGTTGGTCAACTGATTACGCAGGAGCAGGTCAAGAGCATTCAGCTCAACGGCCGCAATCCTCTGTATCTCTCGCAGCTTGAGCCTGGCGTCGTCCGCGGCAACTCGATGGCGGCCTTCGCCTTCGGCCTCGATAACGGCATCAACGTCAACGGCGCGCGCTCCCAGGAGAGCGTGCTGACGTACGATGGCGCGCCGATGGTGCGTACGCGCTCGAACGGTACCAGCGTCGGCGTGGCCGATGTGGACTCTACCTCGCAGGTGCAGGTGCTTACGACCAGCTACCCGGCTGAGTACGGCCGCACCTCCGGCGGTCAGATCCGCATGGTTCCCAAGAGCGGCGCGAGCGACTTCCACGGCAACGTTTTTGAATATTTCCGCAATACGGCACTGAACGCCAACACGTGGGCCCGCAACAATACGAAACTGAAGCGGCAGGGATTCCACTACAACCAGTTTGGGTGGAACCTGAACGGCCCCATCTATATCCCCGGTCATTTCAACCGCGACCGCAGGAAGCTCTTCTTCCTTGTTGGACAGGAGTGGACACGCTACAACCACGATGATCTGTCACAACAGAAGGTTCCGACGGCGCTGATGCGTACCGGCGACTTCAGCGAGTTGCTCGGCCCGAACATCTTCTACAACACCACTGTGCAGATCGTGAACCCGACCACCGGCGTTCCCTATCCCAACAACGTCATTCCGGCCAGCCAGCTCAGCCCGAACGGCATTGGCCTGCTCAACGCTTATCCGGCTGCCAACACGGCCAACAATCCGAACAACTGGATCGATTCCGCGCCCTACACTGAGAAGCAGCGCAAGGACAGCGTCGTCGTCGATTTCGTCCCGAGCGATGCGCACCACTTCCGCTTCAGCCTTCTGAACTACAACTACGACGACTACGAGCCTCACTTCGGGAACTTCAACACCAACCCGCGCATCTTCCATCGGCCCAACCAGATTGCGGTCTTCCACTACACCTGGACCATCAGTCCCACCATGGTCAACGATGCTTTTGTCTCAGGCGCAGCGGACCACGTCACCATCGGCATCGACACATCGTCGGGCCGTTACGATCGGACCAAGTACGGCATCAACTACCCCTACCTTTATGGATCTGCCACCAAGGTGGTTCCCAACAAGATCCCGACCATTCAGCTCAACAACTTTGGAACACTTGACGGTGGTCCGTACCCGTCGCGTTCCGGCGGCATCGTCTATGACTTCGGCGACACCCTCACCAAAGTCTGGGGCAATCACACTCTCAAATTCGGCGGGCTGTGGGAGTACGCCGGAGAGAACAACTACGACCAGATCAGCGTCGACAACACGCGGCCCGGCACCACCAACAATCAGAACGGTCTCTTTGTCTTCACCGATGCTCGCGGCGGTACTTCGGCATCGCCGGTTCCTACTTCAAAGGCAGGAGTAGCTAACGCTGCGCTCGGCCTCTTCGACACCTACGGCGAGATCGGCACGCGTTCCTACACGCTCTTTCGCGGAAACATGTTCGAGGGCTTTGGTCAGGACCAATGGCGCGTCAGCTCGAAGCTTGTGCTCGAGTACGGCATCCGCTACAGCGTCATGATGCCGTACCACGCTCTATGGGGCAACCAGGCCTTCTTCAGCGAGAAGGACTATAATCCCACACTCGCTCCGACGGTCAGTACCAGCACAGGCTTCATCACCGGTGGCGATCCTCTGAACGGCGTCGTTATTCCTGGCAGCGGCTTTCCGAGCTCGGCCAAGGGGCACGTTCCCGACGCTATCCTCAATGGGAACTATCAGCGCCTCTTTCGCGGCTATGGCAGCGGCTACTCTCCTACGGTCTACAGCGATATCCAGCCACGCTTCGGCTTCGCCTATCAGGTTAGATCCGGTACTGTAGTTCGTGCCGGAGCTGGCCGCTATGTACAACGCCTCGGCATCAGCGATACGGTGCACGTAGGCGGCAATGCTCCATTCCAGCCTGCATCGAACGTAACCCGCGGCAGCGTCGACAACCCTGGCGGCATTGGCATCAACGCCACACCGCTCGCCTTCACCTCGCACTCCTTTACCTATCCAAGCCCCGAGGCGTGGGGATGGAACATGACAGTCGAACAGGAGTTCCAGAACGTCGGCGTGTTTACGCTCAGCTACGTTGGGCGCCGCGGTTACCACACCGAGCAACTGGCAAACGTAAACCAGCTGCTGCCGGGGACGATCCAGGCAAATCCCGGCATAAACCCGGATGCGCTTCGTCCGTATAAGGGCTACTCCACGATCATCGAAGCCCAGAATACCGGCGGGGCTTTTTACCACTCCCTGCAGGCAAACATGAAACGGCGTCTCACCAAGGGCTTCCTGTTTGGGGTTGCTTACACCTGGTCCAAGAGCCTCGACTATGGATCGTCGAACGGCACCAACATTCCCAATGCTTATAACAACAGCATCATGTACGGGCCCAGCGACTTCGACACGCACCATGTGCTCGTGACGAACTATGTGTGGGACATCCCGTACGGCAGACACTCCAGCAATCGTTTTGTTCGCTCGACGGTAGGCGACTGGCAGTTCTCCGGAACCGTTCAGGCGCAGTCCGGCCGTCCGCTTGGCGTGTCGCGAAACCTCGACCAGGCCGGGGTTGGACCCGGTTCGGGCAACCAGTACTACGTCCAAACGCGCTCGCCAAACCTGCCGCACGGGTTCGCCGGTCCAACTGGCAAATCTCCATGGTTTGAGGGTGCCGTCTACACGCCCGCTGCCCTTGGCACCTTCGCCGGACGCGGCTCCCGCAACAACGTCTACGGTCCCGGCTTCAACAGCTTCAGCGCTGCATTGCAGAAGGGCTTCCATATCATCCCGAGCCACGAGAACCATCAACTGGTCTTCAAGGCAGAGGCCTTCAACTACCTCAACCACCCCAACTACGACAACCCTGTCACCAGTCCGACGGATGCTAAGTTTGGGCTTATCACTGGAAAGGGCAACACCTACGCATCCGAACGCCAACTTCAGTTCAGCCTGCGCTACGCGTTCTAGGCCTACTCGATGCGGCGTGCATACAATAACTTGAGGCCAGTTCCTCTTCCGTGAAGAAGTCGAAGAAGGATTGGTATCTCTTAGCCCAAAACTGTCGAGATCCCGCACAAGTCTTGAACGTGCGGGATCTCGGTTCACCTAAGACGAACTTCAAATTCATGGGCTCCGGGTGTGCGGAGTAGATGGGCAGACTATGCGACTGACGCGCTCTTCGCGCATGTTTCTTCTTATGGGAAAATCCAGCCAGAGGCTTCGTGCCACTTGGCTCTTACCTGCGCTGGCAGCGTTTACGTTGCTTCCCTCGGCTCATGGGCAAACGATGAAGGCCCCGGACATCACCAAGACGCCTACTCTTTATGTCGTACCGTACGCGCATCTGGACACGCAATGGCGCTGGGAGTTTCCGCAGAGCATCAGCGAATATCTGCTGAAGACTATGCGTGTGAACTTCGATTACTTCGACAAGTATCCGCACTATGTCTTCAATTGGACCGGGGCTAACCGCTACCGTCTCATGAAGGAATATTTTCCGTCCGACTATGCACGAATGCAGCAGTATGCCGCTGCCGGGCGATGGTTTCCGGCCGGTTCGTCGGTTGAGGAGGGAGACGTCAATCTGCCTAGCGCTGAGGGAATCTTCCGGCAGATCCTGTATGGCAATGAGTACTTCCGCAAAGATTTCGGCAAGGCCAGCGCGGAGTACATGTTGCCGGATTGCTTCGGGTTTCCTGCCTCGCTGCCCAGTATTCTGGCGCACTCCGGGGTAAAAGGATTCTCGACGCAGAAGCTTAATGCACAGTGGCAGCCGGCTCCGAAGATCGGCGGTCCGGACTCGCCCGAACAGACGCCGGAAGGCATTCCATTCAATGTCGGTAAGTGGGTGGGCCCTGACGGAAGCACCGTGATTGCGGCCTTGAATCCTGGTGGTTATGGCAGTAACGTCTACACCGACCTGAGCAAGGAGCCCACTGCGCCGCCGCCACCATCGTCGCCGCAATTGACGAGTGAGGACCGGGCACGGCTCACTCCAGAGCAGCAGCGTGCGCTTGCTCGCCCCGCTGCGTTGGAGCAGAACTGGGTCAAGCGCATTGATATTGACGGCAAGGCCACGGGCGTATTTGCCGACTACCACTACGTTGGCACGGGCGACATTGGCGGGGCCACACAGGAATCGACCGTCAAGCTCCTTGAAGCCATTGTGACGAAGAGCGAGACTGTGCTGCCGTCGCCTCCGCGGTCGCCCTTTGCCATGGGCGAAGCTCCGACGTCGCAGCCAAGTGGCGCCGAGGTGAGAGTAGGCGAGGGCCCGGTGCACGTCATTGAGACTGCCGCGGACCAGATGTTCAACGACATCACGCCGGCGATGGCCGCTCGGATGCCCGAGTACAAAGGCGATCTTGAGTTGATCAATCATTCCGCTGGGTCGTTGACGTCGCAGGCTTACCATAAGCGCTGGGTACTCAAGAACGAACTTCTTGCCGATGCTGCGGAGAAGGCTTCGCTTGCAGCGGAGTGGCTGGGTGCACGGCCGTATCCGCAACAGCGGATCAACGATGCATGGATGCTCGAACTTGCTGGACACTTTCACGACACCGGCGCCGGGACCGCGACTCCACGTGCGTATGAATTTGCGTGGAATGACGACACGATTGTGGCAAACCAGTTTGCAGGCATTTTAACGAATGCTACTGAAGCGATTGCGTCTGGCCTGAACACCGAAGCTAAAGGTACGCCGATCGTGGTCTTCAATCCGCTTAATATCGCGCGCGAGGATTTAGTTGCGGCGAGCGTTGCGTTTCCGCATGGAACTCCGAAGGCTGTACGTGTGATGAATGCAGAGGGAAAAGAAGTGCCGTCGCAGATTGAAGACGGCAAGGTTCTCTTTGTAGCCAAGGCTCCCTCTGTGGGCTATGCCGTATACGATGTCGTGCCTGCCGAGACTTCAAACTCGCACTCGACGCTCAAAGTGACGGACTCATCGCTTGAGAATGCTCGATACCGCGTGCGTCTCGATCAGAGTGGCGATGTCTCCAGCATCTATGACAAGGAACTGAAGAAAGAGCTGCTCGCGGCGCCGATTCGTCTGGCCATCTCCAACGATGTGCCAAAGATCTATCCTGCATGGAACATGGAGTTCGAGGACGAGCTGGCTGCGCCGCGTGCATACCTCGGCGGCTCCGCCAAAGTCCGGATCAAGGAGAATGGCCCGGTTCGCGTATCACTCGAAGTTACGCGCGAGACGGAGGGATCCAAATTTGTTCAGACGGTTAGCCTCTCAGCGGGGGACGCGGGTAATCGGGTAGAGTTTGCCAACGCGATCGACTGGAGTACGTTGTCCGCGAATCTCAAGGCTACGTTCCCGCTCAGCGCGTCGAACGAAAACGCTACCTACAACTGGGGTATAGGCACGATTGAGCGGCCCAACGCGCAGGAGCGGCAGTTCGAAGTAGCATCCCATCGCTGGATCGATCTCACGGACAAGAGCGGCAGCTTTGGTACGACGATTCTTACGGACTACAAAAACGGCTCAGACAAGCGCGATGACAACACGATTCGTCTGACGCTGCTGCGCTCGCCCGGCATGCGGCCGCCAAGCAATGGCCGTCCGCAGAACTATACCGATCAGGCCAATCAGGATTGGGGCCATCACGAGTTTGTCTTCGGATTAGCAGGACACGCAGGCGGCTGGCGCCAAGCCCAGACAGACTGGCAAGCCTACCGGCTCAACGATCCATTGATTGCTTTTGAGGCAACGAAACACACCGGGCGATTGGGCAAAGAGCTCTCGCTGGTTCATCTGAACGACTCCCGTATCCGTGTGCTCGCTCTAAAAAAAGCAGAATCGAGCGACGAGATCATCCTCCGCATGGTTGAGCTCGACGGCAAGCCAGCGCCGGATGTGCGCGTCTCCTTTGCTGCGCCTGTGATCGCTGCTCGCGAAGTCAATGCTCAGGAACAGCCCATCGGGTCGGCGACCGTAAGTGATGGTTCTCTGGCGACGTCCTTCACCGCCTATCAGCCGCGCACCTTCGCCGTGCGAATCGTCGCTCCGGCTGCGAAGATCAACTCTATCCACTCGCAACCGGTTGAACTGCACTACGACCTTGCTGTCGCAACCAACGACGATACCAAGACTGAAGGAGGCGGATTCGATGGCAAAGGCAACGCGATGCCAGCCGAGATGCTGCCTTCACAGATTCATTATCACGACGTGCAGTTCAATCTGGCACCAGCCAAAACAGGATTGCCGAATGCAGTGGTGGCCAAGGGGCAGACGATTGATCTTCCCGCAGGGCATTACAACCGCATCTATATTCTGGCTGCATCCGCGGATGGCGACCAAAGCGCTGCGTTCCGGGCCGGAAATAAGCTTGTCAATTTGAACATTCAGGATTGGAGCGGATTCATCGGTCAGTGGGACACGCGAATCTGGAAGAATCAGCCCGAGCATGACTGGGCAATCTCAGCGAGCCATGCCGTATGGCCTGCGCCCGATGTGCAGGAGCGGGAGCGGCGCGCGCCGTCGCCGCGCTATCCCGAGGACTACGTTGGTCTTCGCGCAGGTTATGTGAAGCCCGCTGGACTAGCCTGGTATGCTTCGCACCATCACACCGCTGATGGGTTAAACGAGCCGTATCAATACTCTTATCTTTTTGCTTACTCCATCGACGTCGCCGGAGACGAGCGGACGCTAACGTTGCCGGACAATAACAAAATCCGCGTTCTTGCAGTTTCAGTTGCCGAGGAAAACCCTGAGCTGAAGCCCGCGCAACCCCTGTACGATGCGTTGCGTTAGGGTCCTGGCCTGGGTCTTCCTTCTCAAAGAGCTAGCGCGCTCGGGAGATCCAGCATGTCGGCAATATGGGCAGCGAACGCCGAAGTTGACGGGCGACCCGTCGTACAATGTTGCTAGGAATGAGTTCGGCCACGCGGAGGGATGTGTGAGTGGTTGAAACAGGCGGTCTTGAAAACCGCTTTACCTTAACAGGTAACGGGGGTTCGAATCCCTCTCCCTCCGCCATTTAGTCGTTGCCTTTCTCATGTTGGACCGTGCAATACCCAAACGCTGCGATTTATCGGGATAAATTCGTTAGATATGTCTCCGGAGAGATATCTTGGCGAGACTGTCGCCGTGTTCAAGGGCCAAGTTTGGGCACAATTCTCTCCTCTCGGGAGAGGAACTAACTAAGTCGCGGCGATGCGCGGTGCAGGGTGGCCTACCAGTTCGGGAAACGCTGCCCAAATGCAACATCCAAGCAGGCTTTGGCACTGCTTCTTGCTAAATCAGAGAGTTTTGATGCCAAACAGTCAGAAAATGTGTGGCGCCACGCACCTGGTTATCCAGCACTGGCTCAAGCCACTCAAGGACGACAAGCGAGAAATATTCCGCGCGGCCGCCGATGCCCAGAAGATCGCAAGCCTGATCCTGTCGTATCACCCGGATTACGCAGCCAAGCACCCACCCGACACTCAGCCGGACAGACCGCGCTTGCCGCCGGCTGGGCAAACCGAAGCGCCCCGGCCAGCTGCATACAACGGGAGACAACCC
>JAOAPF010000331.1 GCA_025462755.1 Edaphobacter sp. | reverse complement strand
GACGAGGTCGAAGATGGCGGCGCGGGCTTCGGCGGTGTTGAGGTCGTTGGCGAGGGCGGCGGTGTAGTCGTGCTCGGCTTTGGCGGTGGCGGCGGCTATGTCTGTGTCTAGTCCCTCTGCAAAACCGCCCTTCAACATGCGCTGGTGAAAGGTGCGCAAGCGGTCGATGGCGTTTTTGGACTCTTCGAGGCTCTCGAAGGTGAAGTTCATCTGGTGGCGGTAGGGCACGGAGATGAGCAGGAAGCGGATGGCCGAGGCGCGGTAGCCCTTGAGCAGAAGGTCGCGCAGGGTGTAGAAGTTTCCCTCGGATTTAGACATCTTCTTGCCTTCAACGAGGAGGAAGCGGACGTGCATCCAGTGGCGGACGAAGGTGGCGCCGCTGGCGGATTCGGACTGGGCGATCTCGTTCTCGTGGTGCGGGAACATGAGGTCTTCGCCGCCGGCGTGGAGGTCGATGTTGTCGCCGAGGAACTTGGTAGCCATGGCGGAGCACTCGATGTGCCAGCCGGGGCGGCCGCAGCCGAGGGGCGTGTCCCAGTGCTGTTCCTGATTGCCATTGGGTGAGGTCTTGACTGCCTTCCATAGGGCGAAGTCGCGGGCGGCGTCCTTCTCGTATTCGTCTACGTCGACGCGGGCGCCGTCTTCGATGCCGTCGAAGTCCTTCTTGGAGAGCTTGCCGTATTCGGGGAAGCCGGCGATGCGGAAGTACCAGCTGCCGTCTTCGGCCTGGTAGGCGAGGTCTTTGGCGGCTAGCTGCTCGATGAGGCCGACCATGTCGGGAATGCAGGCGGTGGCGTGGGAGATGTACTCGGGGCGCTCGATGGCGAGGGCGTCGAGGTCCTCGAAGAAGGCGCGCTCGAATTTGGCTGTGTACTCGGCGATGGGGACGCCGGCGGCAGCAGCGTTGCGGATGATCTTGTCGTCGACGTCGGTGACGTTCATGACGTGCTGGACTGCCATGCCCTGCTGGCGAATGACGCGGCGCAGGACGTCGACATGGAGGAAGGTGCGGAAGTTGCCGATGTGGCCGTAGTCGTAGACGGTGGGTCCGCAGCAGTACATGCGCAGTGCGGGTGCGCCGACTGGGGCGAGGGTCTCGATCTTGCCGCCCAAGGTATTGAAGAGTTCGATCGTAGCCACGTGCTCTCTGTTCCTGCCGCAGCCGGCGCGTGGCGCGGTGCAGACTGCTCTCGCTTGAGGTTTCCCTGATGATTTTAGCTGATATCTGGAGGTGATTTGTCGGCGCCTGGTTTACTGCTGGCCGAGACGGAGCTGGGGGGTTGCGCCGAGATCCTCCGGCGCGAAGTTGTGGGCCAGGAGCTTGGGCCACGCGGCGGCGGCCATCATGGCAGCGTTGTCAGTGGACAGCGCCAGCGAGGGAAAGGCGATGGGGAGACCGCGGCGGTCGGCTTCGGCCTGAAAACGGCGGCGAAGCTCGCTGTTGGCGGCGACTCCGCCGGAGACGACGATGCTGCGGGCGCCGAGGGATTCGGCCGCGGCGAAGGTCTGGCGCTGGAGGTTGCCGACTACGGCGTATTGGAAGGAGGCGATGAGGTCGAGGGTTTGTTGGTCGCAGAGTTTTGCTACAGCGGGAGATTTTGGGGTGATGGCGGGATCGGCGGCGATTGCGGCGCGATGGCCTTCTATGGCCGCGCGGAGATGGTTGGTTTCGACGTAGCGGAGGACGGCGGTCTTGATGCCGCTGAAGGAGAAGTCGAAGTGTGGGCCTTCGCTGCGGGTCGGAGCTTTTTTGTTTGCAGGTACACTGCCGTCGCGATGGATGCGTGGCTTGATCTCGCCGAAGGTGAAGGGGACGGCGCGCGGGTTGCCGTGCGGGGCGAGTGCGTCGATCCAGGGGCCGCCAGGATAGCCGAGTCCGAGGAGTTTTGCGACCTTATCGTAGGCTTCGCCGGCGGCGTCGTCGACGGTGCGACCTACGTTGCGGTAGGTCCAGGTGTTTTCGGTTCCCTGCTGCTTTGCGAGATACAGATGGGTGTGGCCACCGGAGACGACGAGGGCTAGTAGCGGAAGTTCCATGGGGGTTTCGCTGCGCTGACGGGCTTCCATGAGGACGGCGTGGATGTGGCCTTCGAGGTTGTTGACGGCGATCAGCGGCTTGTTGAGGCCGAAGGTGAGGGCTTTCGCGTAGGTGATGCCGACCAGCAATGCGCCTGCGAGGCCGGGGCCTTCGGTGACGGCAACGGCGTCGAGGTCGGCGAAGGTGATTGGATGGCCGGCCGCAGCGCTGGCGCGGGACATCGCCTCGCGGACGACGGGAACCATGTTGCGGAGGTGTTCGCGGGAGGCGAGTTCGGGCACTACGCCGCCGTAGTTGGCGTGCAGTGACATCTGCGAGGCGACGACGTTTGAGAGTGGGGTGGTGCCGGAGCGGACGACGGCGGCTGCGGTCTCGTCGCAGGAGCTTTCGATGCCGAGGATCAGACCGGTTCCACTGCTTTCGCGCATCTCTCTATGATAGGGGACAGCGATGGCAGACCGATTGAACGAGAATCCGAAGTACAGGGCGGCGCGAGAGATCGTGTTCAAACTGCGTGGCGCGGGGCATCAGGCGTACTTCGCAGGTGGATGCGTGCGCGACATGCTGCTCGGGGTGGAACCGAAGGACTTCGATGTGGCGACGAGCGCTACGCCAGATGTTGTGATGGAGATGTTCGCGAAGACATATTCTGTCGGGGCGCATTTTGGGGTGGTGCTGGTTTGTACGCCTGATGGTCATGGCGGCGACATCGCCACCGAGGTTGCTACGTTTCGTAACGATGGAGCTTACAGCGATGGGCGCAGGCCCGATGCGGTGAGGTTCTCGAACGACCCGCGGGAGGACGTGCTGCGGCGCGACTTCACGATTAACGGAATGCTGCTGGATCCGATGGTTTTCGAAGAGGCGGGAGATGCTGCGAGTGCCGTGCTCGATTATGTGGGTGGGCAGAACGATCTGAAGTCTCATGTTCTGCGAGCCATTGGGGAACCGGCGCTACGGTTTGCCGAAGACAAGCTGCGGATGCTGCGCGGGGTGCGGTTTGCGGCTCGGCTAGGGCTCGATATCGAGCCGAAGACGATGGCGGCGATTCGTGCGGCGGCGTCCGAAATCGGGCAGGTGAGCTGCGAACGGATTCGCGATGAGTTGACGCTGATGTTGACGGAGGGGCATGCACGGTGGGCGTTTGAGTTGCTCGACGAGACGGGACTGCTGACGTTCGTGCTGCCCGAGGCGGTGAAGATGCACGGCGTGGAGCAGCCGCCGCAGTTTCATCCCGAGGGCGATGTGTGGGTGCATACGATGCTGCTGCTGGAAAAGCTTGGACCGGGGGTTTCGCCGACGCTGGCTTGGGGCGCGCTGCTGCACGATATCGGCAAGCCGGCTACGTTCCGGCCTCCCGATCCGAAGAAGCCCGGGGATCGGATTCGCTTTGACGGGCATGTAGAGGTGGGGGTTCGCATGGCCGAGGAGATTCTGCGGCGGCTGCGTTTTTCCAACGAGGACACTGAGCAGATCGTTGCGCTCGTGAAGAACCACATGCGCTTTGGCGACATTCTGCAGATGCGCGAGTCGACGCTGAAACGGTTCTTGCGGCTGCCGAAGTTTGACGAGCATCTGGTGTTGCACTGGATGGATGCGAGTTCGGCGCATGGCGATCTGCGGTTGTACGAGTTTGCGAAGGAGCAGTACGAAGCCACTCCGGATGAGACGATGAAGCCGAAGCTTCTGGTGACTGGGAGAGATTTGATCGCTGCGGGATATCGGCCAGGGCCGGAGTTCAAGACGATGCTGGAGACTGCGGAGGATGCGCAGCTTGAGGGTCATGTAACAACAACGGAGGAGGCGCTGGCGTTTGTGAGAGAGCGATTTGGCGATCCTTCTTTCTCAGAGTAGAGCAACAAGCAGCGGATCTGAGCCTGAGTCTTTGCCGCTGGGGCATCCGTCCTAACGAGTAGGATTTTCCCCAACGATGCCACTTTACATTTCCACAAGATTTCTTCTGCTGGGTCTTTTCGTCGCCACACCGCTGTCTTCTGCGGTGATCGGCACGAGCAAGCCTGCGGAGTCCATTTCCACGGGTCGCATCGCGGCTCTGCCGAAGAAGGATCGTGCTGTGTGGCTGGCCTATCTTGAACGGTCGCAGAAGCAGATGCAGTTGGACAGAGCGACGATTGCTGCCGAACGCACGGCGGGAGCGCCTGAGTCTGCGATGCCGAAGGAGGGTTTCAGCGCGCGGACGATGCCGCTGAATCGCGATGCGGCGTGGTACGGCACTGGAGAGGCGCGGCATGTGGCGGACGTGATCGTCAGTTTCCAGACGCCTGCGGGAGGATGGAGCAAGAACCTCGACATGAGCGGCGCTCCGCGTGCGCGGGGACAGAGTTACGCGACGGACAATCTCTCGAAACATCCGGGCACGGATGACTTCGATCGTCCGAGGGACCCGCACTGGAACTATGTGGGCACGCTTGATAACGACGCAACAAACACGGAGCTTCACTTTTTAGCTTTGGTCTCGGGAGCGACGCCGGGCGACGCAGGCGAGCCTTACCGAGCCAGCTTTCTTCGCGGCATACGGTATCTGCTGGCGGCGCAGTTTCCGAATGGCGGCTGGCCCCAAGTGTGGCCGCTCGAGGGTGGATATCACGACGCGATCACGTTTAACGACAATGCAGTAACGGAATCGGCGGAGACACTGACGGCGGTTGCGGAGGGAGCGGGGAACTATTCGTTCGTGCCAACGGTGCTGCGCCTGAATGCGAAGATGGCCGCGGACCACGCGCTGGATTGCATTCTGGCAGCGCAGGTGATGGTGAAGGGGAAACGTACCGTATGGGCGCAGCAGCACGATGCTTTGACACTCGCGCCGGTGGCGGCGCGTAATTACGAGCCGGCGGCTCTGTCTTCGGGAGAGAGCGCTGATCTTCTGGTGTACCTGATGCAGCTTTCGCATCCCTCGCCGGCGGTGATTGCGGCCATCAATGCGGGCGTGGCGTGGTTGAATACAACGGCAATCAGGGGGCAGGAGTGGGTCGGCGGGCGCGGCACTTCGGGTGGACGGCACCTTGAAGCCAAGGCTGGCGCAGGGCCGATCTGGGCGCGTTACTACAGCATCAGCACGGGGCTGCCGGTCTTTGGCGACCGCGACAAGACAATTCACGACGATGTGAACGACCTGTCACTGGAGCGGCGCAATGGATACGCTTGGTACAGCGCGGGGCCGCAGGAAGCTCTCGATGCCTATGCTGCATGGAGCAACAGCCACGTTGGAAGCGAGACACACTGACCGTGCATCTAACCGACCATGACGGATAACACCTATGATGTCGTCGTGGTTGGCGCGGGTATGGCTGGGCTGACTGCGGCGCGGTCGCTAGCCGAGGCTGGACTGAAGGTGCTGGTGGTCGAGGCACAGGACCGCATTGGCGGGCGCATCTGGACGCGGCATGTAGGCGAGGAAGCAATCGAACTGGGCGCTGAGTTTATCCACGGCAGGCCGCCGGAGTTGTGGGCGCTGATCGATGAAGCGGGACTGGAGACCTACGAACGCGATGGCTCGCAGGTCTGCTTCGAGGACGGCACCTTGAGCGACTGCAGCGACGCGATGGAGGACGTCTTCGCGCCGTTGGAGAAGCTGAAGGACTTCGATGGACCGGATATGAGCTTCGCCGAGTACCTCGATCGCGAGCAGATACCGACGGAGGACCGCGCCCGGATCATTGGCTACGTGGAAGGATTCAACGCTGCGGATCATCGCGAAGTGAGCGTAGCGGCCCTGGGCGTCCAGCAGAAGGCTGAGGACGCCAGCGGAAGCGACCACAACTATCGGCTGCGCGGTGGCTACGATCAGCTCCCGCGATATCTCTCCGAAAGGATTGAGGAGTTCGGCGGGAAGGTGCTGACAGGAACGCCGGTGAAGGAGATTCGCTGGGCGGAGGGCCAGGCGGAGATCGTCTCCGATCTCTGGAGCTTTCGCGCGCCGCACGCGGTCGTTACCCTGCCACTGACGCTGCTGCAGCGTGGCAAGGTAAAGATCACGCCGCGGCCACACCACATTGTGGAGGCAGCAGAACGGCTGCGAATGGGACAGGTCCGGCGCTTCACGTTGCTGTTTGCAGAGAAGTTCTGGAAGGACCTGCCGCCGCAACCGGCGCTGCGCGAGATGAGTTTTCTCTTTGCGTTTACCGAGATGCCGCCGGTCTGGTGGACGCCGCATCCGGAGGCGAGCAACACAATCACAGGCTGGGTGGGCGGGCCGCGTTCGGCGGCGTTGACAGGATTAGACGCGAAGACGCTTGGCGAGAAAGCGTGTGCCACGTTGGCAAGAATCTTCGGTCTGCGAAAGCAGAGCATTCATGGATTGCTGAAAGGCTGTTATACGCACGATTGGCAACACGACCGCTATTCGTTTGGCGCTTACGGCTACGTGGCGGCCGGAGGACTGGATGCTTCGCGGCAGATGACAGAACCTGTCGCGGATACGCTTTTCTTTGCGGGCGAACACACTGATGTTACCGGGCACTGGGGAACGGTCCATGCAGCAATGCGTTCCGGACTGCGTGCTGCAGAGCAGGTGCTGTCACGCGTCAGCCATCGTGAGGCCGGGCAGTGAGTCGTGCGTGAGCACTGTCAATTCCGAGCGGAAAAAAGGCGAGGAAGACCTTTATTTGACGTTTCAAAGCCCCCTTTGGGATACATACTTTTATCAAATTTTTATCGACGCAAGTTGGGTGTAATGTGGAAGAAGCGGGCTACTTGGCGGGACCAAATTCCTGCCGTTGTTCCTGCATAGGACAAGATATGGCGATCACGAAATCACTGTTGAATACTCCCCCGGATCACTCCCCTAATACACAGCTGACGATCGATGGAATCCAGGTTCCCGGCCACGCGGGCGGGTTGCTGATCGATCTGTTGAACGAACGGACTGCGGTGAAGGCGCAGAAGGCAGTGCCGCAGGTCTGTTATCTCCCGCAGATGGGGCCAATTCAGAGTTGCGATACCTGCATGGTGAAGGTTAACGGCGAACTGGTGCGCGCCTGTGCGACAAAGATCGTCGCCGGCATGAAGATTGAGACTGCAGGCGAGGCCGTCGACATTGCCCAGCGCGAAGCATTCGACCGCATTCTGCAGAATCACATGCTGTACTGCACAGTGTGCGACAACAACAATGGGAACTGCACGATCCACAACACGACGGCGGAACTGGATGTGAAGCACCAGAAGCGGCCCTTCACGCCGAAGCCCTACGAGAAGGACATGTCCAATCCGTTCTACCGCTACGATCCGGATCAGTGCATCCTGTGCGGGCGATGTGTGGAGGCGTGCCAGAACGTCCAGGTGAATGAGACGCTGACGATCGATTGGGAGAGTGCCCACCCGCGCGTGCTGTGGGACGGCGGCCACAAGATCGACGGTTCGAGCTGCGTCTCCTGCGGCCACTGCATCACGGTCTGCCCGTGCAATGCGCTGATGGAGAAGTCAATGCTCGGAGAGGCGGGCTACCTGACCGACATTCCTCAAGACGCACTGAACCACATGATCGATGTGGTCAAGGGGATCGAGCCGCCCATTGGTTATGGACCGATTCTCGCGCTCTCCGAGATTGAGGCGGAGATGCGCACCAAGCGCACGAAGCGCACGAAGACCGTCTGTACCTACTGTGCGGTCGGCTGCAGCTTCGAAGTGTGGACGCGCGACCGTCACATCCTGAAAATCGAACCGACACATGGGCCGGCGAATGGAATTTCAACCTGCGTGAAGGGCAAGTTCGCCTGGGGCCACGTTAACTCCGATGACCGTCTAGTGAAGCCTCTGCTGCGCGATGGCGAAGGGTACCGCGAGATCGAATGGGACGAGGCGCTCGACATCATCGAAAAGACCTTTAAGAAGATCAAGGCGGACTACGGTCCAGATGCGCTTGCGTTTATCGCTTCCTCGAAGTGCACCAACGAGGAGAGCTTCCTGATGCAGAAGCTTTCGCGCGCGGTGATCGGCACAAACAACGTCGACAACTGCGCCCGCTACTGCCAGAACCCGGCAACCATGGGACTGCAGCGCACCGTGGGTTATGGCGGAGACTCTGGCTCGATTGCGGACATCGAGATGGCCGGCCTGGTGATTATCGTCGGAGCGAATCCGGCGGAGAATCATCCTGTACTCGCGACGCGGGTCAAGCGGTCGCACAAGCATCGCGGCCAGCGGCTGATCGTCGCCGACCTGCGCAAGAACGAGATGGCCGAGCGGGCGGATATCT
>JAOAPF010000323.1 GCA_025462755.1 Edaphobacter sp. | reverse complement strand
GTTTGGGCAGGGGAAGACTCAACCGCGAGCCTGCATACTGAGTTGGTAGTTACCGAATAACCAAACCTGCTCATTCCGTCACATCATCCTGAAAAGGGAGCCACAGAAGCTTTGCGGCTCCCTTTTTTGTCAATTGGCGCGGGGCCGCAAGAGGGCACTCATGGCAGCTTAAGCCTTGCGGAAGGAAACCGGCACGCAGGAACAACGGGCAACCGGCAGAGACTCTGTTGTCCGTACGTAATCAGAGCCAAACGGCTCGATCAGGGTTAGTAGCAGGAAAACGCCGGCCTGTTGATCGGAGCGAAGCTCAATGTATCTCGGCTGGCGCTAAATCGCCAATGCACGCTTCCAGTCCAGAAGAGTTGGAAACGTGATAAGGCCTGCTGGCAACAGTTGACAGTTCGCGCTGCGGATGATCCCCGCACGCTGGCCGACTTTGCGGAAGAGCCCGTAGCGAATGAGAGAATTCTGAGAGGGCCGCCAGTGATGATTGGAGTCCTTCAGAGGGAACTGTAATCGAACCGCCCTGAGGTAGCTGTCTGGGTTGTGTCATTAAAAGTTCTCCGCCATGACAATCGAGCTCTGCGGAATCCACTGTCCGAACAACAAAGTCCGTCCGTCGCGCGAAGCCGAGAGATTTGCCATCCAAGGGCAGGGATGTTCTTCTAACTGAAGCACTGGCCTGAGCTGGCGTTTCTCAAAGCTGTAATACATGATTGTGGGCCGGGGCGTTGCATCTACATCAAGCAGGTAAATTCCTGCTTCGGTCACAGCGAAATGCCCCCAATAACCGCGGTGCAATGCGTCGGTGATGTGCTCCTCCGCTCCACCGCCTACGGGCATGCTCCAAATACCTCCGCCCTCGAATTTTGAATAGTAGAGTGTTTTGGCGTCGTAGGATTCAAATGCCGCGAGTCCCCCGTTTCGGGTCACTTGGGTCTCCCGTCCTGTCGCGAGTTCACGCTTCCATATCTGCCAGTTCCCGGTTCGATTGGAGGCGAAATAAATGGACTTCCCATCGCGCGACCAGCTGGGAACTTCATTTTCGTAGTTGCCTGATACGACATCGTGCAGATTGCGTCCTTCGGCATCGACCATAGTGATCTGGCTGTGCTGTCCTTTGCGGAAATCGAAGACAATCCATTTGCCGTCAGATGACCAGCGGGGAGTACCGGCCCAGCCTTTGTCAAAAGAAGTCAGACGCTGCGGATCACTGCCATCGGCGTTGCTTTTCCATATATTGCCACTGCCTGTGCGACCAGACCGAAATACGATTTGCCGTTCGTCGGGCGAGAATTGCGTGGAATCATTGTTGCCAGCTGAAACCACAATTTCTGTCAGAGAAAGAACCTTGTCGGCGGGATTGGCCAGCTCTGCGCGCCATGTTGCCGGAGGCAGACCAGCACTTTGGATATATGCGAGACGCTGACCGTCTGGAGTGAGTGTTCCCACCTCTGGGTATACCGATTCTGATTCGATGTCGCCACCCTTAGCAGGGACTCGCCACGGCCGCCCGACTCCGCTTCGACTTGAGTTGAAGACGATATATTGTCCATCCGGAGTCCACATCAGGTGGCGCCAGATACCGTGGTCATCGTGGGTGAGCTGCCGGAGATTTTTGCCTGAAAGATCAATCGTATAGATCTCGTCAAAGCCAAGGGTGATTGTCCGGAAGAAGGCGATGGTTTCGCGATTCGGAGAGAGCGCCAGCGCGGCATCGCCCGAATCCGCATAAGGCGGCGGAGCTGTGAGGCAGCGTTTTTCGCCGGTAGTGAGTGAAAAGACCACGATTCCTCTGGGGCCGCCCGGCACACAGCTATCTGCAAGTACGAGCGACTTCCCATCGGCGGTCCATTTCGGCTGCCCAGGATCTCCGAAAGGACACACCACGTCGGTCAGTTTGCGCTCTGTGCCGCCGAGAGCCGGAACCACGTAGACGCCTCCGTCGTTGTCGGTGCAGCGGCCAAAGACGATCTCCTGCCCGTCAGGGGACCAGTCTGCGCAGCAGAGATCGCCGCGTCGGGTATGAGTAAGGCGAAGAGGTTTCTCAGCTCCGACAAGTTGTACGTATAAGTCGCCCTTCCCCGGATTCTCGCCGTCCCACATGAATGCGATTTGTTTCCCGTCGGGAGAGAATGCCGGGTCCCAAACATTGCCAGCTACAGTTGTAAGCGGGACAGCATGAGGGCCCGATACAGCCTTTACTGCGTGATGAGCTGTATGCCCAGACGTATCGTGAATGCTGATCGCCCGGAGGACGAGGAATCCGGCCAGGAGAAGCAGGGGCAGAGCGTAATCGGCCAACATTACTTTGGCTGGCCGTTTACGCTCGTCCTTGGCTGATTGTAGCGACTGGTTTTCTACCGGTCCGCCAAGCCTAATAGCCGGATTCGGATTGTGCGCATTCAGGTCGGAGAAGTCGTTTCCTGTGACGTTCACATCGCACAGGAATCGATAGCCCACAGTAGGCACGGTGGCGATGTAGCGAGGCTCGTGAATGTCGTCTGCGAGAAGCTTGCGCAGGAGGGCGATGCTGCGGGTCAGCGAGTTCTCTGAGACAGCGGTGTCGCTCCAGACGGCGTCGAGCAACTCGTCTTTTGTGATCAGTTTGTGCGGATTGCGCAGTAGGTAGAGCAGGACGCGAAATGCCTTCGGTTCAACGGCGAGGACTTCGCCGTTTCTTACGATGTTGAACTCGCTCTCTCGAACCTCAATATCAGCAAAGCTGAAAATAAGGCACTTACGTTCCATCATGAACTCATCACCCCCCTTTCAGGGAATGATCAGAGGCCCATCATGACCGTGCAGAGCCGTGCGCGGAGAGTTCACCCAGGTACTTCAGCAGCGGGATCTGCGCCAGCCCCGGCGTCCCGGCGAAGGTGTTGCTCAGGTTCTGTTGCAACAGCCCGCCCATGATGCTCGCCTCCCCCTCCTTCAGCCGGATGGTCTGGTCCACAGTCCGCTGGCTGAAAATGGGCTCCATGATGCCGCTCAGAGGAAGAAAGCCGTTCTGTTGCGTGATTGCCAGCTTCAGTTTCAGCGTGACGTCGTGGTTGTAGTGGATCACCGGTGTGATCTCGATCTCCACACCGACATCCTGATACTGGAACTGGGTGTTGACCAGCGAGCTCACGGTAGAGGTGGCCGCACCGGTCTGAAACGAACCTGTCGCGATGGGAATTTTGGAGCCGACCTTCAGGTCTGCCTTCTGCCCGTCTGTCGCGCGGATGCGCGGATTCTGCAGCACACGCGTGTCGCTGTCGGTCAGCAGCAGGTTGGCAGTGGCCGTACCGATCGTGACCGCAACATTGGTCGAGTTCAGATTGCCCAGTGTGTTCAACGTCAGATTGTTCGTGCTGGTGCTCGTCCCAGTCGTGCCGGTCGTGCCCGTTGTACTGGTGCTGGACGTGGACGATGTGCTGCCCTGCAGCGAAGCGGTGAACTGCGCCGGTAAGATGATGCCGAGGTTCCGCTCGTGGGTCCGATTCACCTCGAGCACCGCCCCATCCACCACCACCTCGGGCCGCGGTTTATCCAGATCGTCAATCAGCTTCCGTGCTAGCAGCAGTTCATCCGGAGTCGCGCGCATCACAATGGCGTTCTGGCTGGGCACGGCGTACAGCTTGCCGTTCGTGATCACGTTGCGCAGCGCCGTCTGGATATCGTTCAGATCGTTCGTCTGCGACGCGTTGGACAGGTAGAAGGTCTGCACCGCCTGGGCATCCAGCTCCGTGCGCTTGGCGCGCGTGTTCTGCGCCACGAAGACAGTGTTGTTCGTTACCGGGCGCCAGAAGGTATTCGTGATCACACCGACGATGTGCAGCGCATCCATCAGCGACACGTTCTGCAGGTCCACCTGCACCCGCTTGCCCGTGTAGTCGGGATCAAACAGCACGTTGATGCCCGCGATCTTGCCGACCGTCTGGTAGATCACCTTCGAGTCTTCGAAGGCGTGGATGGTGATTGGTTCGTTCGATATCGCCTTCAACTCCGCCGGTGAGCTGACATCGTTCATCGGCGTTATATTCTGCGGAGTCAGCGACGTCTCCCCGACCGGTGCTGCAGCGAGCTTGTCCTTCACCGCCTTGATATCCTGCTGCGCCAGCTCGTTGCTGGGATCGATCTCCAGCGCGCGCATGAACTCGGTCAGGGCTCCGGACATGTCGCCCTGATCGCGCAGCTTCTCGCCCTGATGAGTATGCACGGCGGCCGCCGTGAAGCGCAGCCGCTGATAGCTGGTCTTGTAATAGAGGTTGTTTGGATCCTTCTTGAAGGCCTGCGCATAGGCATCGTACGCCGCCAGGTAATCGTCCTTCGCTTCGGCGGCCTTGCCTTCCTTGTACAGCGCTTTGGCGGACTTCGTATGATTTGCCCATACCGGTGGGGGTAAGAGCATTGCAAGCGAGCAAGCGAGGCCGATAACCGCGTAGGCAGTGCGAATCACACGCGACAAAGCGAGATCCATCATATTAATGATCCTTACTTGAGGTTGGATCTTTGGTTGACTGAGATGTGATAGTTCTGACCAGACAAATGGCGCCCAACACTCTATGATCAGCAGCCACGGATTACTATTGGACCGGCAGTACTCCAGTCACGCGAAATCCGGCCGGTAGCTTGAAGTAGCTTGGATCGGGCGAGGAGGCCTTGATGTCTGTTACCTCCGTTATCGACTCACCAACCCTCGGATCAAATGAGCTGGATAGCACATTGATGTGTAACTCCGGCGAATACCACGTCTCGGAGACAATTCTCAGAATGGGCGATGCGACGCCTCCTAACGGCTTGAAAACACTTTGGGTCCCGATTGCTGTCATGCCGTTGATCTGGCGTTGCGGCAGCTGTCTGGTTGATATCAGGGTAAGACCGGCTCTCGAAAATCCAGCGTTTGCTTGGCCAGGTCTTCTGGATGATCCACCGCAGGTGTTACGTGTGTGCTTACGTCGTGCAGAAGTCGTGTCTCTAAAAATCATAGCAATTTTGGTGCGCGGGTTTTCATGGACTCTCATGCGAAGCGCCGGGTCGGAAATCATAATGGCTAGTGGATGTTGGTAAGCATCGGCAAATTGGCCCTCTGGAAAAAGCACAGAGACAGTGCGTCCTGCTTCATCACGCCCGATGAGGGATCTGCCGGTCGTACTGACCTGGGCGACACCATTCACCAGACGGATCTCCGTAGTGCGCTCTAGAGCGACATACGCATTATTGCGGACGATCGAAGAGCTGTTGGTGCTGGTAGAGACCCCGCATGGGTGGCCCTTATACGAGCTACTGCTCGCGTAAGCAATCAATATCGAAAAGGCCAGCATGAATAGTGGTATGGAGAAACGAAACCTGCAAACGTGCATCATCACTCCTTCTCTAAGGGAGGGGCTACAAATGGTTTACAGAAGAAGTAGACGCAAGGCGAATGTCTCCCCGCTCACAATAAGTAACTTCATTGGTGACGTCCGCAGTACACATAGGCTGCAGGTCCTGACTAATGGATGCATTAGAAGCTCCCGCCACTGGTAGCACGATTGTTGATAACGTAATGGACAAATCGTGGCGAGTAGGGTTGTGTCGACGGCTTCTTCTCGTGCTTCGCTCACCCTATTGATGTGCTGTTCCATCATTAGCTTTTATGGACGACCTCGAACGAATACCCGTCATGGTCGAATACATCAGCGGCATGGTATCCCGGATAGTATTCCAGTCGTGCGCGGGGTGAAATGTTGTCTCTGGTGCCAGCTAAGATTGCGGCCTTATAGAATTCATCGACCTTTTCTTCATCTTCGGACATAGTCCCAGTGAATGGCCTCTGGATCAGGTTTCCCCTGCTTTATCCAGAAGAATGCCCTCTTGCCATCACCAAATCCCCACAGATCGGGATGAGCGTCTTCGCCCTTGTACGGCATGAAGAATTTGATGTTAAGTGGCTTCAGCGCAGCCTCATAGAGGGCTAGCGAACGTTCGACATCGCTGACAGTCAGAATAATGTGGTCGAGCATAGTTCTCCCTCTCAAATCACGAGTGCTTCAACGGCCTTTTCGCCATTGGGTACAGCATGGACAGCAAGCGGCGGCATGTTCATAGCCTACGCAGGTCCGATGGAGAGCTCAGTAATGGTCTTCGAGGTCCTTTGGAGCTTGTGGCACGAGCGTTGATTCGATCCCATCTACCGTGGCCCCCGCATTCGAGAAGTTAGGAGCAATCTTCATAACCTGAGCAGGAAAGTTGAGCTTGGGTTCGGACAACTTGTCGAGGCGCTCTATGTGGTCTGTTGAGAGAGGTAGGTCCAGGGCAGCAAGGTTCGAGTCAAGCTGCTTCATGGTGCGCGCTCCGATGATCGTCGAGGTCACACCGGGACGGCTGTGGACCCACGCGAGCGAAACGGCGGCTACGGTGCTGCCCAACTCCTTTGCGATCTTCTGCAATTCATCAAGAAGATCGTACGCCTGATCGGTGAGGGAACCCGTCACATGATCGCCGCGATCGGACTTCATCTCGTCCCTGTTTTCCCGGGTATATTTTCCTGAAAGGGTTCCGCCCTTCAGTGGCCCCCAGGGTGTGACCCCGAGCCCCATGTCCTGAGCCATGGGGATCAGCTCTCCTTCCACGGTGCGTTCAAGCAATGAGTATTCGATCTGAAGGGAAATCAGGGGAGCCCAGCCACGGAAATGGGCAATCGTCTGCGCTTGCGCGACTCTCCACGCGGGGGTATCGGAGAAGCCGATATATCGCACCTTGCCTGATGCAACCAGGTGATCGAGAGTACGAAGGGTCTCTTCGATCGGAGTAAAGCGGTCGTTCAAATGGAGCCAGTAGAGGTCGATGTAATCCGTCTGCAGGCGACGAAGCGACTGCTCGCACTGCGCAAGGATCGCCTTACGGCCAGCGCCACCGCCATTCGGATCACCGGGGTAAAGGTTGTTGAAGAACTTCGTGGCCAGAACCATCCGCTCGCGGCGGGCGCGGTCCTGGGCGATAAAGTCGCCGATGATCTTCTCAGAGTGGCCCTTGGTATAGAAATTAGCGGTATCGACGAAGTTGCCGCCACGCTCCAGAAAGGTGCCGAGAATCTTTGCGGAGTCTTCCGGCGTTGCTCCCCAGCCCCAGTCTTCTCCAAAGGTCATGGCCCCAAGGCAAAACGGGCTCACGCGAAGTCCTGATCTTCCAAGTGTTACGTATGAATTCAACGGCATACTTTGCTCCTGATTCAACTGGTTAGCTTGCTTATCGAGTGTCAATTCCAAAGCGGCAACCTTGCGCTCCTGACTTGCCTCTATGAGATTCCCGAAGGGGCCTGACCGGGGTACCTGATCCTGCAAACTTTGTGCCTGATCCTCCAGATTTCCAGCCGCAATCCACCATTTTTGCGGCTCCATTCTGCGAATATGTACTGAGGGAGACTGCAATGTCATCCGAACTTGCATCCTTGATCAAGGCAAACACGCGGATCGACGGTACTTTTCCTACTCCAATTCCTGGGTTACATCTCTCTCGCTATTCGTCGCGCACGCAGCCGGGTCATGGCGTGCAGTGTCCAACTCTCGCCATCGTCGCCCAGGGAAGCAAGCGGGTCATGTTGGGTAACGAGGCTTTCACCTACGCCCCCGGACACTGCTTGGTGGTTTCACTCGATCTACCGGTCTCTGGAAGAGTCACGTCGGCGTCGAAGGCAAAGCCCTTCCTCGGGATGCACCTGGACCTCGACGTAAAACAAATTCCGTCGCTTCGGACCTCCGGCAAGATCCAACGGGCGAAGAAGCCTGATCGTGGTCTTTTCCTCAGCAGAATGACGCCGGAATTACTCGATCCGGTACTCCGCTTGCTCAGGCTCCTCGGAAAGCCGGAAGACAGTGCTGTGCTAGCACCCCTGTTGCAGCGGGAGATCCTTTACCGCTTGTGGCGTGGCGAGCAAGGCGAACAACTTGAGCGAATGGCACAATCGGATGGCAAGGCCAGCGGCGTCGTGAAGGCCGTCATCTGGTTAAAAGAGAACTTCGACAAACCGTTTTCAATCAAGCTTATTGCCGAGGAAACGAATATGAGTCCTTCTGGACTCCACCACCATTTCAAGACACTCACCAACATGACCCCCCTTCAATATCAAAAGCACCTTCGCTTGCAGGAGGCTCGACGGCTCATGTTGGCCCACGCAATGGATGCGTCTGCTGTGGCGTATCACGTTGGGTATGTCAGTCGCTCACAGTTCAGCCGCGAATACAGCCGTCTCTTCGGAGCGCCGCCACTTCGGGATGTGGAGCAGATCGGGCAGCAGCCTCAGCCAGCAGAATTGTAAGGGCGGATATGGATCAAGGGCCCGCTGTCTAAAGAGAAGCGGCAGTTGACCCGGCTCGCGGATCTTCTCCCGCCGAGTGGAGAGCTGCAATCCAGAAAGCGGCATCCCGCGGCATCGCCCGTGCTTCTCCACGTCTTCGTGACCACGTCGAGGCCTATGCAACGAATACCGCAAGACCATATCGGGAGCAGCAAGTTCATCGACGACGGCAGGGTTGTAGGTCTTGCCCCAAAATTCCGTGAACCACCGTCCGACCACCA
>JAOAPF010000310.1 GCA_025462755.1 Edaphobacter sp. | reverse complement strand
CCTCAAGCCCCAATGTCAACAGCTCCCTCTCCGTCTCCAGCCGGTAAAGATCGAGATGATAGAGCCGCACCTTCGACCCCACATACTCATGCACCAGCGTAAACGTAGGACTAGTCACATCCTCTGCTTCGGCCGCTTCCAGCGCCGCCGCAACTCCCTTCACCAGCGTCGTCTTGCCCGCGCCTAAATCTCCCCGCAGCACAATCATCTTGGGAGCGGGCAGCAGCATCTCCGCCACCCTCTCTCCCATCGCCAGTGTCCCCGCCTCACTCCGCGTCTTGAACCGCTTCTCCCTCATCCGCGAAGTCCACAGATCCACGTAAATCCATCCTCATCCGTTACCCGATATCGAAACGCGTCGGAAAGATGTGTAACCGTATCGGTTGCAAGTACGGTATGCTCATCCATCGCTTTCGCAGCAAAATCCCCTGCGAGCCCATGCAAATACACCGCCGTCTCCACCGCGCGAGCCACATCGCCGGGAAACTGCGCCAGCATCGCCGCCACAATCCCCGTCAAGATATCTCCACTTCCACCCTTCGCCATCGCCGGGTTCCCACTCGTATTCACCGCAATCGAACCATCCGGATGCGCCACCAGCGTGCGCCACCCCTTCAACACCAGCGTCAGCTTGTGCTCGGTAGCAAACCGCCGCGCCAGCCCAAGCCGGTCCGCTTCGACCTCTTTCACCGTCAATCCTGCCAGCCGCGCCATCTCACCCGGATGCGGCGTCAACACCAGCACCCGGCCCTTACCGTTCAGCAGATGCGCCTTCCCCGCAAACGCATTCAAAGCATCCGCATCGATCACAACCGGCACCGTAGTCTTCTCTACGACCTGCCGCGCAAACGCCGGCGCATCGCCTTCGGTCGACAATCCCGGTCCAACCGCCACAACGCTGATCTGTTTCACCAGCGCATCCAGCTTCGCCCCATCCAAGTTCTTGAACGACACGGCACCCTTGGACCCCTCCGCAAGCGGCACCATCATCAGCTCAGGCGCAATCCCCGCCACCGTATCCGCCACACTCTTCGGCACCGCCGCCGTCACCAGCCCCGCCCCCGTCCGCAGGCACGCAAGCGAAGCCATCGCCGGCGCGCCAGCCTTCCCGTAACTTCCACCGATCACCAGCACGTGCCCAAACTTGCCCTTATTCGAGTTGACATCGCGAGGCTTCTCCGCCAGCACCTTCGAAGTGCCCGTCCACGTCAGCCCGCCAGTCGAAATCACCGCTTTCTCCGGCGACCCAATCTCTGCCACCACCACCGGCCCAAATGTCCCGCCGGTCTTTTCATTCCGCGTGAGATGCCCAAACATGTGCGCCCTCTTCGGAGCAGTAAACGTCACCACCGCATCCGCGCGAAAAGACCCCTCAGCTGTCTGCTCCATCGAGTTCGCATCCCATCCCGAAGGCAGATCTACCGCGATCATCGGGATATCGATCCCTTCCACCATCTCGCGCAGCAAAGCCGCAAGCCCCCGCAGCGGAGGCTTGAACCCTGTTCCCACCACAGCATCGATCAACAAATCCGCATCACTGAGCATCGGCGCACAGGCCTTCAAACCCGCCTCATCCAGAACCTCATCCACGACCACTGCCGGCGTCTCACGCCGAAGCCGCTCCAATGCAATCGCGGCCTCGCCTTTCACTTCCTCCATCCGCCCAAGCAAAACCACCCTTGCCTGCCATCCCGTCTGCGCCAGCCTGCGTGCCGCGACAAATCCGTCACCCCCGTTGTTCCCCTTCCCGCAAAGCACAACCGTCCGGAACACCGAAACATGCTGCCGAAGACAGAACCTCGCCACAGCATCCCCCGCGCCCTCCATCAACGACTGGAGCGGAACCCCAAACTCCTCCGCAGTGCGTCGATCGACCGCACCCATCTCCTCTGCCGTCAAAATGTTCATCGTTCCCTTCTACGCGATTCCGCAGCGCAAGCCAAGACGCGGGGGAGCCGTCACGCAGCACACACACCGTCGTCCCAGGCCAATTTCAACCTGAGCCGCTCTTCCAATCAGATGCAGAAAATTGTCAACTTGCAAGGTGGCGCACAACTTGCTTCGTCTGGCAAACTGCGTGCGAAGCCGGTCAGCCCACCTTGGGCTTAGTTCGTACCACCCACTGCGCCGTCCGCTGCGACCACCGTCTTCTGCAGGAAATAACTCTTATCCCACAGCGCCCGGTAGAACTCGCCCGTCAGCTCGGCCGCCTTCGGTCCAAACGTGGGCCGTCCGCCTTCAAGAAAAATTACCGTAGCGATACGCCCATTCGGCGTATCCGCATACGACCCGAACCACCCAAACCGGGTCCCATTGTTCGAACACGTCCCCGTCTTTCCCATCACCGGAAACTGGCTGAAGTTCGTCCGCAGCGACCGTGCCGTTCCATACTGCACTGCGCCCTGCATCCCGACCGAGATCTCCGGAATCAACGGAGCGATATCCAAAGTCCGCTTTACCTTCGGCTCAAAGGTCGCCAAATCGATTGAGCTCTCCGGATGCTGCAGGTAATACAGCGTTCCCCCATTCGCAATCGCCGCTACCAGCGCTCCCAGCTGCAGCGGAGTCATCGAAACGCTCTCGCCAAAGGAACACATGCGCCCCACGCCGCCCAGTGCCGCCGGCAGCTCCTCATCGGGGTAGATCCCCAACTGCTCGCCTTGAATGTGATACCCGGCCAGCTCTCCCAGGCCAAACTGATTCGCATAGTGCTTCACGCGTTCAAATCCCAGCTGCCGCCCCAGCGTCTCAAAATAAAGATTGTTCGAATGAGCCAGCGCGTCGGTCATCGTCATGTGATACCTGCCGCCCAGATTCACCGGAGTATCCCGCCGTACGATTCCCTCTTCCAGAGCAGCCAGTGCCACCGTCAGTTTAATCGTCGAACAGGGCTCAGCTCCACGCGACAGCGCAAGCTTCTGATTCACCATCGCCAGAATTCGCCCTGTCGAAGGGTCGATGGCGATCGCCGTCCCGTTCATGTTTCCCAACGCTTCAATCGCGGCGGCGCGAACCACTGGGTCCTCGCCCTCCGTCACATCCCCTAGTGTCAGGTTGTCCGCAAACGAGCTGGCGGAGAAATGCTCCCGATATCGCGTCCGTCGCACCGCAAGCGTAGGACGAGCTCCATGCCCATGCCCCACAGTCCTGGTAGTTCCCGAATGTGTCCCAACCGTTGTCTTCGCTCCAGCGCTCTTCAACGTGGTGTGCGAAGCGGTATGCGTCGTTACCTTGGTAGCAACACGCGCCGTCCCGGCAGAGCGATGCTTGGTCTTGCTGGTCGTAACCGTTGCTGCACTCGCACCCACTGCAGCACCCAAAACAAGGCCGAAGAGTGCGGCGCCGTAAACCTTAGCAGAAATTAATCGCGACACTGGCGGGTACCTCGTGCTGATTGAGTGCAATCGAAATGCCATCGAATACGATCAGCATTAGATGGAGCTTTTATTTAACTACATTCAGCACGGCCTCACCGTGCCACTTTCGTGTAGCGTAACTCAAATAATAATAGATTCAACCGTTTCCGCGTCGAAGGAAGGCCGGAATGTCCAATTCGTCCGGCTCAGCATGATCCACCGCCGCCACAGTTCCACCACCAAACGGCACCCGTACAGAGGCCTCTACAGGGAAAACATCTTCCGTCACACCGCGAATTTCGTCATCTTTGACCCGCCCTGGCCCAGAGAGGTGGGGCCGCTCATGCAATCCACCCTCCATCCCCTTCCCCTCAAGAGCCATCTCTTCCCGCGCGGACGCAGCCCTAAAAAAATCGTCGTCAAACACCGAAGCCTTCACCGGGACCAACTCCGGAGGAGCGCCATGCCCATTGCTCGCAGTCTTCTCCTTCCCCTCAACAACAGGAGAACTCATCAACTCCGCCTCCGGCTCACTCGCAAATCGTGGGCTCGGCCGCGGCGTCGTCACCCGCGGCTGTATCGGCACGTCATACCGCATCGTCGGCAGCGTCGACTCCGCCAGCATCCGCTCCCGCCGCTGCGGCATCTCCTGCTGCTTGAAACCCGTCGCGATCACGGTAATCTTCACCTCATCGCCCATCGTCTCGTCCTGCACCGCGCCAAAGATAATATTGGCATCCTCATGCGCCGCATTCTGAATAATCGTCGAAGCCTCATTGACCTCACTCAGCTTCAGGCTGCTCGACCCCGTAATGTTGATCAGAATCCCCCGCGCCCCATCGATCGCCCCCGCCTCCAGCAGAGGCGAAGCCATCGCAGCCATCGCAGCCTCCACCGCGCGATTCGCACCCGTCCGCATCGCCGTCCCCATCACCGCGTAACCCATCCCCGCCATCGTCGTCTTCACATCGGCGAAGTCGCGGTTGATCACACCAGGAATCGTAATGATGTCCGAGATCCCCTGCACGCCCTGCCGCAGCACATCATCAGCGATCCGGAAGCTCTCAAAAAATCCAGCATCCTTCGCCACCGCCAGCAGCTTCTCATTCGGAATCACGATCACCGTATCGACAGACTCCAGCAGCTCCTGCATCCCGCGCTCGGCCTGCATCATTCGCCGCTTGCCTTCAAACGCGAACGGCCGCGTCACCACCGCCACCGTCAACGCCCCCATCTCGCTCGCCAGGCTCGCAATCACCGGAGCAGCGCCCGTCCCCGTGCCACCCCCCAGCCCAGCCGTCACAAACACCATATCCGCGCCCTCGAGCGCTTCAATAATCTTGTCCGAATCCTCGAGCGCGGCCCTTCGCCCCACATCCGGATTCGCCCCCGCTCCAAGCCCGCTCGTCAGCTTCACCCCAAGCTGCAGCTTCACCGGAGCGTTCGACATCTGCAGCGCCTGCACATCCGTATTCGCCGCGATAAACTCTACCCCCACTACATTCGCCGCGATCATCCGATTGACAGCGTTATTCCCTCCGCCACCCACCCCAATCACCTTGATCCGCGCTCCATGCGGAATCTCGTCGTGGTAGTGGATACGAAGGTCGTCGTTGGGCAGATTCGGCATGGCAGCAGGTACTCCTTAAACGTTTTTTAATTCTCCCACCTCCGCGCCCCGCGCACGACCCTCGTTTTCCACCACACGTACCATCAATGGTTCCGCACCCCCGCACAACACCCAGCAAACACCCATTCGCCCACGGATCAGGAATCTCGAGACCCGAATCTCGAAGACCTGCAACTCAACCTGAGATATGCTTGCAGCCACACAGGAGAAACCTGCCCCATGATCCTCGAAGCGGTGTACGAACCCGTCGACCTCACCACTGCCGTCTTCCGATTGACCGGACGCATGACCCTCGGCACGCGGCTCCGCGAAGTCGAATCAAAGATCAGCGAGGTCGCCAACCAGGGCATCCACAAGCTCATCCTCGACCTCTCCGGCATCGACTATCTCGACAGCGCGGGCCTGGGCGCCCTCATGATCCTCTACGGC
>JAOAPF010000302.1 GCA_025462755.1 Edaphobacter sp. | reverse complement strand
TCCTCCTCCGCCCCAATCCACCCCAGTCCGGTCAACCCAAAGGGACGACGTGTCGAACGCGCCTCCTTCTGGCTCGCGCGCCACACCAAGACCGTCTTCTTCTTCACCATTGTCCTCGGAATCGCCGGCATCTACCTCGCCCTGGGCGTGCCCATCTCCGTCTTTCCCGAAACCGACTTTCCCCGCGTCGTCATCGGCATCGACAACGGCGTCACGCCAGTCGAACAGATGCAGGTCCTCATCACCAAGCCCATCGAAGACGCCGTCAACTCCGTCCCCGGACTCCTGACCGTGCGCTCCACTACCAGCCGGGGCAGCGCCGAGGTCAGCCTCTTCTTCGACTGGAACGAGAACATGGTCACCACGCTTGAGCTGGTCGACGCCGCGCTCTCCAAGGTGGAAAAGACACTTCCCTCCACCGCCCAGATCAGTACCCATCGCCTTACCTTCGCGACCTTTCCCATCCTCGGCTACAGCCTCACCTCAGACACGGTACCGCAGGACCGCCTCTGGGAGATCGCGACCTACGAACTGAAGCCTCCCCTCAATCGGCTCCCCGGCGTCAGCACCGTCATCGTGCAGGGCGGCAAGGTCCCCGAGTACGCGGTCACTCCCAACAGCGCAAAACTCCTGCTCGCCGGCATCACCATCTCCGATCTCGTCACCTCCATCGATGCCACCAACCTGCTCGACTCCCCCGGCCTCTACGAGGCAGACCATCAACTCGTCCTCGGCCTCGTCGGCGCCCAGGTCCACAGCGTGGAAGAACTCGGACAGATCGTCGTCAAGAACAGCGCCGCCGGCGTTCCCGTCAAAATCGCCGATATTGCCGACGTCCAGCACGGAGTGCAGCCCGTCTACACCATGGTTCGCGCCAACGGCAAACCCGCCGTCCTGCTGAACATCGCCCGGCAACCCTCCAGCAACACCGTCCAGGTCGCCGATGAAGTGGCAATCGAGGTCGAGCGTCTCAAAGCCAACCTCCCACCCGGCGTTCACTTCGAACCTTTCTACGATCAGTCGCAGCTGGTCCGCGACAGCATCACCAGCGTCCGCGACGCCATCCTCATCGGTATCATCCTCGCCTCCGTCATCATCGTCGTCTTTCTCCGCGACTGGCGCTCGTCCCTCATCGCCGGCCTCGTCATCCCCATCACCGTACTGGTCACCTTCGTCTTCCTCAAACTCACCAACCAGAGCTTCAACCTGATGACCCTCGGCGGTCTCGCAGCCGCCGTCGGTCTCGTCATCGACGACGCCATCGTGGTCGTCGAAAACATCGTCCTGCACCGCGACTCCGGCGAAGGCCGTATCGAGGCGGTGCGCAAGGCGCTGCACGAGATCACGACGCCGCTGGTGTTTTCTACCATCACCCCGATCGTCGTCTTTCTCCCCCTCGTCTCCGTCACCGGCGTCACCGGCACCTTCTTCCGCGCGCTCGCCATCACCATGACAGTCTCGTTGCTCACCTCGTTGGCATTGGCGCTCACCTGGACTCCTGCGCTGAGCCTGCTGATTCTGCGTGGCAAGAATCACGAGACCGACACCAGCACCCCGGCCCCAGAGGCAGACGCAGCGGCAGAAGAACCCGAGATGCTGCGCCTGATGCACCACGAGGAGGCGGAGCTCTCCGGCTTCATGCGCAAGGTCCTCAACTTCTACGAGCGATGGTTCACCCGCGCCCTCGACCGCCGCCTTTTCCTGCTGCTTGCCTGCCTCCTCCTCGTTGTAGGCACAGTCATCACCTATAAGTCGCTGGGCTCCGACCTGCTTCCCGGGATGGATGAGGGCGGCTTCATCATCGATTACATTATGCCGGCCGGAAGTTCGCTCACCGAGACCGACCGCGTCCTCCTGCACGTCGAAGCAATGCTCAAGGACAATGCCAACGTCGAAACCGTCTCCCGCCGCACCGGCCTGCAGATGGGTCTCGCCGCGGTGACCGAAGCAAACACCGGCGACATCACCGTAAAGCTGAAGGCAAAGCGCAGTCAGCCCATCGACGACATCATGTCCGATGTGCGCACCGAGATCAAAACCAAGGAACCCGAGCTCGACGTGGAGTTCGTCCAGGTCCTCGAAGACATGATCAACGATCTCTCCAACTCGCCCGAGCCGATTCAGATCAAACTCTTCAACGATAATCCTGCCCTGCTGGCCCAGGTCGGTGACGAAGTCGCAACCGCCATCAAAAAACAGCCCGGAGTCGTCGATGTCCTCAACGGCGTTGAGAACACCATCAGCGGTCCCTCCACCACGTTTCGCGTCGATCCAGCCGTCGCCGCGCGCCTCGGCTTTACCGCGCAGGAGGTCACCACCGACGCCACCGCCGTCATCGAGGGCGAGCCTGTTCCCAACCCCATCATCCAGAACGGGCGCCCGTACACCATTCGCATCCGCTTCGACGACCAGCATCGCGCCACATTCGACGCCATCCAGAACACCGTCCTGAACAGTGCAACCGGCAAGTCCGCAACCCTCGGCTCCCTCGCCACCATCGAGCACACCGCCGGCGAACAGGAGATTCGCCGCGAAAACCTGCAGCGCAACATCTCCGTCACCGGCCGTCTCGAAGGCACCGACCTCGGTTCCGGCATCCAGCGCGTACAGGCTGCAGTCGCCGCGCTGCACCTGCCTCCAAGCGTGCGCATTCAATACGGCGGCACCTACGAAGAACAGCAGAAGTCCTTCGCCGAACTGGAACGCGTGCTTCTCCTTGCACTCGCACTCGTCTTCGGCGTTCTCCTCACTGAGTTCCGCAATCTGTCCGCTCCCATCGCGATCCTCACCTCCTCCATCCTCTCCATGTCGGGTGTAGTCCTCGCTCTCAAGGTGACCGGAATCACCTTCAACGTCGCCTCCTTCATGGGACTTATCATGGTCATCGGCATCGTCGCCAAGAATGGAATTCTCCTGCTCGATGCCTATCACAAGTTTCTCGACATCGGCATGGAGCCGCGACGCGCCATGATCCTCGCCGGTCGCCGCCGTCTGCGCCCCATCCTGATGACGGCGCTCGCAGCCATAGCCGGCATGTTGCCTCTGGCTTTCGCCCTCGGCGCTGGCTCGCAGATGCTGCAGCCCCTCGCCATCGCCGTCATTGGCGGCCTCGCGATTTCTCTGCTGCTCTCCCTCGTCGTCACCCCCGTCATGTACCTGCTAATGCACGGCGGGGCAGCCGCCGAGGTAGAAGAGTCGTAAATCTGAGCCCGCGGCTGGTAGCATAGTCCTCTCGACAGGAGGTCTGCTATGCCCGTTACCTCGACGCCGGCTACATCCACACCTACCCAGCCCCTCTCCGCCGGCCAAAACCTGCGCGAAGTCCATCATTGGATCAACGGCCAGCTACTAACCGGAACCTCCGGACGATTCGGCGACGTGTACAACCCCGCCAGCGGAGAGCTGCAGGCCAGGGTTGCCCTGGCTACCCCTGCCGAAGTGGACTCCGCTGTCGTCGCCGCAGCCGCCGCATTCCCCGACTGGTCCTCCCAGCCACCTCTTAGGAGAGCCCGCGTGCTCTTCCGTTTTCGCGAGATCTTCGAACGCCGACTCGATGAAGTTGCTGCGCTTCTAACCAGCGAGCACGGCAAAGTCTTCTCCGATGCAAGAGGCGAAGCAACCCGTGGACTCGAAGTCATCGAGTTCGCAACCGGCATCCCGCAACTCCTCAAAGGCGAGTTCACCGAGCAGGTAGGCTCAGGCATCGACAGCTGGTCCGTCCGGCAGCCGCTTGGCGTCGTTGCAGGAATCACCCCGTTCAACTTCCCCGCCATGGTGCCCATGTGGATGTTCCCCATCGCTCTCGCATGCGGCAACACCTTCGTCCTGAAACCAAGCGAACGCGACCCCAGCGCATCGCTCCTCCTCGCCGAGATGCTCAAGGAAGCCGGACTGCCCGACGGCGTCTTCAACGTCATCCACGGAGACAAAGTTGCCGTAGATGCAATCCTCGCCCACCCCACCATCCAGGCGGTAAGTTTCGTTGGCTCAACCCCCATCGCCGAGTACGTCTACCGCGAAGGAACAAAGCACGGCAAGCGCGTACAAGCTCTCGGCGGCGCGAAGAACCACATGATCGTCATGCCGGACGCCGATCTCGATCAAGCCGCAGACGCCCTCGTCGGCGCCGCATACGGCTCGGCTGGCGAACGCTGCATGGCGATCTCCGTAGCCGTGACCGTCGGAAACAAGACCGCCGACGCCCTCCTGAGCAAGCTGGAACAGCGCATCGAGAGCCTGCAGATGGACGACGGCATGAAGGAGGGAGCCGAGCTAGGCCCTCTCATCACCAAGGCCCACCTCGAACGCGTCACCGGATACCTCCAGCACGGAAAAGAAGAGGGTGCGGAGTTGGTCGTCGATGGGCGCGAAAAAGCCCTGCCCAAAGGCGAAGGGTTCTTCCTCGGAGCCTGCCTCTTCGACCACGTAAAACCCGAGATGAAGATCTATCGCGAGGAGATCTTCGGGCCAGTCCTCGGAGTCGTGCGAGTCAACAACTTCGAAACCGCCCTGCAGATGATCAACGAACACGAGTACGGCAACGGCACCTCCATCTTCACCCGCGACGGCGACACTGCCCGGGACTTCGTCCACCGCGTCCAGGTCGGCATGGTAGGGGTCAACGTACCCATCCCCGTCCCCATGGCTTTCCACAGCTTCGGCGGTTGGAAGCGCTCCCTCTTCGGCGATCACTCCATCTACGGCCCAGAGGGAGTCCGCTTCTACACCCGCCTCAAAACCGTAACCTCACGGTGGCCCACCGGCATTCGCACCGGCGTAGACACCTCCATGCCCACCCTCGGGTGACATGACTGTTTCTTTCTTCTTTGTCATCGCGAGGCTACCTTTGTTTGTCATCCCGACCGAAGCGAAGCAAAGTCTTTTTGTTTGTCATCCCGACCGGAGCGAAGCGGAGTGGAGGGATCTGCTGTTCCTCCAGAATTGGCAACCATGCTGCGCATCGCAACGATATCGCCAATAGAGATACCATCAGCCGAAGAGCGGCTGCCGGCGAAGAAATTCGTGCTCTTTCCCAGGGGGAATCTATCCCAAAAGAGCGCCAAAGGCGCGTCCTATACTAGCCCAGGGCAAAGCCTTGGGTGTGAGGACGGTTGAAACCTCAACAGTTTCACGGAGCGTCCCGGTAAAGAGATTTGTCCTCACACCATAGACATTTGCGCCTCAAAGAGCGCCAAAGGCGCGTCCTATACTAGCCCAGGGCAAAGCCCTGGGTGTGAGGACGGTCGAAATCTCAAGGGCTGAAGGCCCGACCTAAATCTTCCTCTTAAAAGCACAGATGCTTGACAACCATCCCTCAACTCAGACCCATCCGCTTCGAGCTGTGCAACAACTCCAAGGCGCAAGTCCACCATGAAAGTCCCTGTTTCGAAGACTTTGCACGCTTTTGACGGGGTGGGGGGGTCCTAAACCGCCTCAACAGCCGCATCCGCCAAAGCAAGGTGTTTATCCAAAGCCGCAATCCCCCGATCGATCTCCTCCCTGGCGATAATCAACGGCGGCGCAATCACAAAATGCGAGACCCAAGCCTGAATCGTAACCCCCTCACCAAGCATCTTCCCCGCAATCTGATCGACCAGCAGCGCCTTACCCGAAACCTTATCCTCATACGTATTGAAGGGCTCTCTCGTCTCCCGATTCTTGACCAGATCCACCGCCCAGAAGAGCCCCTTCCCCCGAACATCCCCCACGCTAGGGTGCTTGATCTTCAACTCATGCAGCTTGCCTTCCACATAAGGCTCCAGCTCACGCGCCCGCTCCACCAGCCCAAGCCGCTGCATCTCGTGAATCGTCGCAACCGCCGGCGCAAGCGTAAGCGGATGCGCTTCATAGGTATGGCCATGAGCAAAGTAATGATCCTGGAAATACTCCGCAATCTTCCCACTCGTGGCGCAAAGCCCAAGCGGAACATAAGCGGACGTAATCCCCTTGGCGGTAACCAGAATGTCCGGCACAACTCCCCAGTGGTTCAGCGCAAACCACTCCCCCGTGCGCCCCCACCCCGTCATCACCTCATCCGCAATCAGCAGGACACCATGTTCATCGCAAATCCTGCGAAGCTTCGGCATGTACTCCTCAGGAGGAACAATAACGCCATTCGTCCCAACGATCGGCTCCACCAGAACAGCAGCCACATCGGACTCATTGCGAATCATGTGCTCGATGTAATCCGCGCAAGCGATGCCACACCCCGGATAGCTATGCTTGATCGGGCATTTATAACAATGCACCTCAGGCGCAAAGATGACGCCCGGCCCCTTCCCACCCGGCTCCATCGCCCACCTGCGAGGATCCCCCGTCGCCGCTATAGAAGCACTCGTAGAGCCATGGTAAGACCGATACCGTGCAATGATCTTCGTCTTCCCCGTATACATCCGCGCAATTTTGAAGGCAGCTTCATTAGCCTCCGTGCCCGAGGTCGTAAAGAAAAACTTGTTCAGACCCTCCGGAAGAACCTCCACCAGAAGTTGTGACAGCTCAGCGCGTGCGGTGGTGGCATACCCCGGCATAACGTAGCTCAACTGTTGAGCCTGCCGCGCAATCGCGTCAATGACAGCCTGATTCTTATGCCCAAGGTTGGAGCACATAAGCTGCGAAGAAAAATCCAGGTACCGCTTCCCTGCTCCGTCGATGATGTAGCAGCCCTCGGCATCCGCCACATGCATCGGGTTCCAGTTCTTCTGGAATCGCCACGTGCCGTAGTTATGCTGCCGCGTAAGATCGACAACCTGTTCGCTGGTGAGGGTCTGCGGTTCGGCAACATTAGTAGAGTTCATAATGGCCATCCTATTCGTTCCCGCCTGACCGTGTCACGGGATTGAGCGGCACGGAAGTATCCACCCTGTATCGCAGCATCAGGAAATAGTAGCTGGCCGCCGCCAAGAAGAACCCCACGAACCACGCATAGTCATAGAGAAACCGCAACCGCGGCACCACGAGTCCAATCAGCGCAACAACCACGCCTGCAACCAGCGCAACGATCGCGCGAGGATTAACGCCCCGCGTATATTCGTAAGGACCTCCACGCCGGTATAGCGAGACCGTATCCAGACGAGTGCCGCGAATCAAAAAATAGTCCGCCACCATGATCCCCGCGACCGGACCAAGCAGTCCAGAGTAGCCAATGAGCCATCCAAAGATGTAGTTCCCGAAGGTGCTCATCAGCTTCCAAGGCATCATCGCAAGCCCCAGCAAACCTGTAATCAGGCCACCAGTGCGGAAGCTGATCAGCCCCGGAGCAAGGTTAGAGAAGTCATTCGAGGGAGAGACGACATTCGCCCCGATATTTACATTGAGCGTCGCTATCAATAGCGCAACCAGCGCCAACAGAGCCGCCAGCGGCTGATGAAACCGTCCAAGCAGCGTGATAGGCGACCACACCGGCTCGCCAAAGATGGTGACCGATGCCGAAGTGCACGCGATGCCGATAAACGAATACAACACCATCGCGACGGGCAGCCCAAACGCCTGACCGGCGATCTGCGAATCCTGAGACTTCGCATAGCGAGTAAAGTCCGGAATGTTCAGAGACAGCGTCGCCCAGTAACCGACCATCGCCGTCAGCGAAGGAAAGAAGAAGCGGAGAAAGCTTCCCGTCGTATGAAAACGGCTAGGTGCCGAAAGCATCGGCCCAAAACCACCCGCCTTGTGCAGCATCCAGAACAGCAGGGTGAGCGACATGACAAGCATAAACGGTGCCGAATAACTCTGTAGAAACCGAATCGACTCGACCCCGCGCCACACGACATACATGTTTAGTAACCAGAACCCGAGAAAGCTTGCCCACAGAACTGCAGGCATGTTGGCCGTCGCAGGCCACAGAACTCCGATCATTGCGGCAATCGCCTGTCCACCAAGCCACGACTGAATCCCAAACCAACCGCAGGCGACCAAAGCCCGCAGCATCGCAGGAAGATTCGCTCCACGCGTTCCGAAGCTGGCGCGCACAAATACTGGAAACGGAATTCCATACTTCGCCCCGGCATGCGCATTCAGAAGCATCGGGACGAGCACGATCAGATTTCCCAGCAAGATGGTGAAGATTGCCTGCTTCCAGTTCATGCCCCCCGCAATCAGCGACGAGGCGAGCATGTATGTCGTCACCTCCATCGACATGGAGAACCAGAGCGCAATGTAGTTATAGGTGCCCCACGTACGCTGTGCGACCGTGGTGGGAGCAAGGTCTTCATTGTAGAGACGTGGGTCGTGCTGCGCTGTCAGGCTTGCCACATCCTGATCGAGCATGCCGGAGGTTGTCGAACTCACTGCCATGCCCCTCCCCTGGCCTCTCGTCGCAGATACTCCCCTCGTCCCGTGGCAGCGATATAACGTCCCCTATCCGCAACGAGTTCTCCGCGCGAGTACACCTGACGGGCATTCCCCTTCACAGCCCATCCCTCAAACATCGAAAAATCGCAGCGCATATTGTGCGTAGCTGCAGAGATCAGGTGCGATGCCTCAGGGTCCCAGAGTAAAATGTCCGCATCGGAGCCTGCGGCAATCGTTCCCTTCTTCGGATACATGCCAAAGATTCGCGCAGGTGCAGTGGACGTGATCTCAACAAATCGCTGAAGCGAAATCTTTCCCGAACTCACTCCAAAGTGATAGAGCAACTGCATCCGGTTCTCAACTCCGGGTCCGCCATTGGGAATCTTGCTGAAGTCGTCTTTGCCAAGCTGCTTCTGGTCGGCAAAACAAAACGGACAATGGTCGGTCGAAACTACTTGTAAATTATCTGTGGCAAGCCCATCCCAAAGCTTCGGCTGATTCTTCTTCTCTCGCAATGGTGGAGTAAAAACGAATTTCGCCTCTTCGAAACTTTTGCCCGGCATCTGGTCCTCAATCGAAAGAAGAAGATACTGTGGACACGTCTCGGCGAATGCAGGAAGACCACGGTCACGCGCCTCACGCACCTGGTTGAGCGCGTCTTCGCTTGACAGATGAACGATATACACCGGAACTCCCGCCATCTCAGCCAGTGCGATCGAGCGGTGCACCGCCTCTGCTTCTGCCTTCGTCGGCCGCGTCAGAGCATGATAAATCGGAGCCGTCTTTCCCTCAGCAAGCGCCTGTTGAACAATCACGTCGATAGCGCTTCCATTCTCAGCGTGCATGCAGACCAGCGCGCCATTCTTCGCGGTCTGTCGCAGCGCCTTGAAGATCGTGCCATCGTCCACCATCAGGACATTCGGATACGCCATGAACAATTTGAAGCTGGCCACACCCTCGCGGACCATGTCGTCCATATCGTGCAGTCCTTGTCTTCCGTTATCGGATCCAAGGTCCGTGACGATCATGTGCAACCCGTAGTCGATGCATGCCCTGCCTTCCGCCTTCGCCCGCCAGACATCGAGCGCATCCCGCATCCGCGTCCCCTTCGCTTGAATGGCGAAGTCGACGATGGTCGTTGTGCCCCCAATCGCAGCGGCACGCGTGCCGGTGAGAAAGTCGTCGGCAGACACCGTTCCTCCAAAGGGCATATCCATATGCGTGTGGGCATCGACGCCGCCGGGCAAAACCAAGAGACCTGTAGCGTCCACAACGGTGTGCCCTGCAGGATCGAGTTGCGCGCGCACCTCGCGTATCGTGCTGCCTTCCACAACAACATCCGCCTTCTCAGCACGATCTGCGGTGACAACGGTGCCATTCTGAATCAGGATTCCCATACTTGCTCCGAACTGTTCAACGCTGCAGTTTCATCACATAAAGCGGTCGACGTCATTCAGGAACGCGCTACGTCAGGTATTTGTACTCATTACCTCTTCGGCTCCCGGTGGAACCAACCCCTTAGCGGTGCGCTCTTCCCAGCTTTCGAAGGGCAGTCCATTGTCGATGCGCTCCATCGTGATGCAGTTCTCCACCGGACAAACCAGCGAACAGAGATTGCACCCGACACAATGGTGTTCATCGACGCGCGGTATACGTTCCAGCGGCGTGACTGCGTTACTACGGCCCACCGCTCCCGCGTCAAGTTTAGGAATAGGAGTCATCGAAATTCGCCTTGACGCTTCAACCTCAACCATCGCGGGAGTTCTTGTCGTGTCTGGCGCAGGCAACGTCCGATCCAGGTGAATGCATTGATGTGCCCCATCCCAACACGCCGTGTAGCAGAGCTGACATCCGATACATAAATCTTCGTGAATCCGGGCAACAATCTGATAGTTCAGGTTGAGTTGCTTCCATTCACGAACATTGGGGAGCGAGAGCCCGCGAAAATCATCGATAGTCGCGAAACCCTTTTCCGCCATCCACCCAATCAAACCGTCCTGCATGTCCTCGACAATACGATAACCATAGTGCATCGCCGCGGTACACACCTGTACGTTACCGCAGCCGAGCAGGATAAACTCCGCAGCATCGCGCCAGCTTCCGATACCGCCAATACCTGAAAGTGGCAGAGCACTCGCAGGATCGGCCTGTATCTGCTGGACCATATTCAGCGCAATCGGCTTTACCGCCGGACCGCAGTAGCCGCCATGTGAACTCTTGCCGTCGACGTTCGGACTTGGCTGGAACGTGTCGAGATCGATACTCGTAATCGAGTTAATGGTATTGATGGCAGAAAGCGCATCGGCGCCCCCGCGCTTGGCGGCCCGAGCTGGTATGCGAATGTCGGAGATGTTAGGCGTCAGCTTGACGATGACCGGAGTCCGCGCCTTCTCCTTCACCCACGCCGTAATCTGCTCGCAGTACTCTGGCACCTGCCCTACGGCCGATCCCATGCCGCGCTCACTCATGCCATGGGGACATCCGAAGTTGAGTTCAAGTCCATCAGCACCGGCGTCCTCCGCGCGCTGAACCATATCGTGCCACGTCTCGCGTTTGCTCTCAACCATAAGCGAAGCGATGACAACGTGCTTCGGATAGCGCCGCTTCACTTCAGCAATCTCCTGGAGGTTGACCTCGATAGGGCGATCAGAGATAAGCTCAATATTATTGAAGCCCATCATGCGCCGCCCTTCCCAATCGATCGACGAATAACGCGAACTGACATTCGTAATCGGCGCGCCAATCGTCTTCCAGACGGCCCCGCCCCACCCAGCATCAAACGCCCGCATGATCTGCTCTCCGCAGTTCGTCGGCGGAGCAGATGCAAGCCAGAACGGGTTGAGGCATGGAACCCCACAGAAGGTAGTTTCAAGTGTTGGCTTAGGCCTGGACATGCCGCACCTCCAGCCACGCCGCAATGCCGATGCCGGCGCGTTTTCCATCCGCAACCGCGTCCACAACCTCGCGGCCACCATTCGTACAATCTCCGCCGGCAAAAAACTTTGGGTTGGAAGTCTGACCTGTAGCACGGTCAATGAGGATGCGTCCCCGCTCCAGCTCAATCTTCGCGTTCTTGCCTCCGGATTCCGCGAGAAAACCCGTGTGTGTCCCTTGTCCGATCGACAAAACGATAAGATCTATCTCGAGCAAAAACTCCGAGCCTGGTTGTGGGATGAGCGACTCATCCTCGGTCGCTACAAGCTTCGCAAGTTCAATCCCCTCGACGGCCTTGTCACCATAAATACGAACAGGTTGAACATGCCACAGGAACTTCACTCCCTCGTTGCGGGCATGTTCATATTCAAATGCGAACGCCGACATCTGCTCGGGGCCACGCCGGTACACAATATGCACTTCAGTGGATCCAAGCCGAACGGCTGCAATTGCTGCATCGATAGCGGTGTTTCCCGCCCCCACCACCACCACGCGATCGGGCACCGTCGTCAATGCACCGGACTTATAGCCTGCAATAAGATCGAGAGCATTCGTTACTCCGGAAAGATCTTCCCCAGCAATGCCCAGCCGATGAATCGCCCCCAACCCAACTCCCAGAAAAACAGCGTCATGTTTCCGCTCAAGTTCAGCCAGCGCGGCGGCATCGATCGTCGTCTCAAAATGAAATTCAACTC
>JAOAPF010000299.1 GCA_025462755.1 Edaphobacter sp. | reverse complement strand
GATGCGAAACGGGCAGGCCGATGTTCAGCGAGGCAAGCGGGGTGATCCGACGAAGAGCGAGAACTACGAGGATGCCCCAGGCTACAACTCTTCGTATGGAGACAAGGGACAGTGGAAACAGCAGTACAGGCAGGGCTACATGGCCGGATACCAGCGGGCGATCTACGGCGATCGTCGGCCTTAATATGCGGACGACGCTTGAGAAGCGCCCCTTCCTCTTCGCGACAAACCTCCCCGAAACGGGGAATATCGGCAACTACGATCTGCCCTCCAACTCGAACTTGCTCAAAACCCGACTTTACGGGCGCTTCATAAAAGGTCGTCTGAAAGGGTAATTTCTATTCATGAGTCGAGCGATCTGCATCATGGCCTTATTTTCGTCCCTTCTTCTGTTAGCGCAGGAGAAGCCTGCGGGGCCACCCGCCATCAACTCGTTCCCCGATTCGGACTTCACACTCCGCGACCACGGCGTGAAACCACGGAAAGGTAGGGTCGTGCTGGGCCCAATGGAAAGCGACGGCAAGGGAGGAACTAAAGGCTCCTTCGCGGTATATGGAGGCGCATCCATGATTCAAGTTGGAAGCCTGTCGTTCAGTGGCGACGGAAAGATATTGGCGGTTGGAAGTACACCCGGGCATGTAGACGTGTGGGACATTGAAAAGCGAACAAAGCTTTTCTCATTAGACGGAGGCACCACGGTTGCATTGAGTCCGGATGGTCGCCTGCTTGCGAAGGATGGAAACGGAATCGAGATTTGCGACGCGGCGACGGGCAAACTGATCAGAAGAATTCCGTGGTCCATCACAACCTCAACTCCAGGCGTTCAGCGAATGATCAAGAAGTTGGAGTTCAATGCTGCGGGAAGCCAGTTTGAGGTCTCCTCAAACGGTGAAAATGATTTGGTTTTCGGTGTTTCTTCCGGCCAGTTGGTAGCCACTCTCACAAGCACACAGCAGGGGCAGTTTTCACGGGACGGAACGGTCTTTGTTGGCGGCAACGGAAAACACTTGATTGCATGGAGTACGAACGATTGGAGCAAGGTTAGCGATGTGCCGAATGGCCCCGACTACGTCACGCAAATTGCTGCTTTCCCCGAGAAAGACCTCGCGATTGTAGGAGGCCCGAACAGTGCGCGCCTTGTTCATATCAGTTCGGGAGAAGACGTTGCAAAGGTGGGATCGGGGTACACGAATTTTGCCGCATTCAATCAAGACGGGACTTTGGTTTTCGCCTACACAGGTGGCGGCTTCGGTGTTTGGGATACCAGTGGAAAACAATATTGCCACAAGGAAGGTCTCGGCAATGGCACCGCCGCAATCAGTTCTGATGGTCGCTGGCTTGCTGCGGCGATGGTGGACGGTGGTACGAATGTAGCGATCTGGAATCTCAAAAACCTAACAAGTGTTTGTGGCGGCTCGGCTCCATGACGGGCCCATGACCGCAATTTATTTTTATGGTCCGCTTGTCATGTCTCCGCAGATCCTGTGCCCTCACTCGACGCGGTCATCGTTCAGTTCCACTGAGTGCTTCCACCCGGATGATCCGCGTTCGTGAAAAACGGCGTTAGCGGCAACTTCGAGGCGAACTTGCCGAAAACGCGACTTTACGGGAGGTTCGGATCAATTTTCCGGAAAGCCGGTTTTACGGCCAATGTCGGAATCGCGGTTCGGTTTCACTTAATGAAGACTGGCAAGAAACTCGTTCATCTCAGCAATGACCTGAGTTTCGTTGGTGAGGTACACATAGTGGTACGCATTCGGGATCAGGACGACACGGGCGCTCGGCACGCCGCGCCTGAAGGCATTGGCCCAGGCCGTACAGCGTGCAGTGTCGTCGGCAATCAAAGCGGCTTTGCGGTCCGGCTCGTTGGCAGGAAAGCGGTCCCAGTTGTGCGGACAGGCATATATAGCAAGTGCGGCGACAGGAATGCTTGTGTACTTCTGTGCGCCGAAGTTGAGGGCGGCACCTATCGGCGAGCGCGGTGGTAATGGAGGCATGTTTGCGACCTCCGCGTTGCTCTGATGAAGAATGGTCTCGAACTTTGCGACGGCGGCCTCCAGTTCCAATAACTTTTTCTGCTCATCCACTCCACCGGCCTCGATCTCGTCGATACGCTTCTTGATGTCGTTCATCTCGATCGATATCGGCGGATGCGCTGGATCGTAGAAAGCAAAGCCGGTTGCGGCGTCGAGATAGATGAGCCCGGAAACTTTCTCCGGAAAGCGGCTGCCGATGGAACTCAGTTCCTGGCCTGCAAGAGAGTGCCCCACAAGCACAGGACGTTCGACGTGAAGCGCCTTCATCACCGCAAGAACGTCATCCCCGAGGTGGTCCGCCGAGTAGTTGCCGTTGGCCGGTGCGGGTTTGCTCGATGCGCCAAACCCTCTTCGCGTAATGCCGTAGACATGATGCTGCCCGGTGAACCGCGGAGCGAAGCCATCGAAGCGATGCGCGGTATCTCCAGCCCCGGCGAGGAAGATTAGCGGTCTGCCGGAGCCGCCCCAATCCAAAACTTCAAGCTGAACACCTTGTTCGACGGTGACAAACTGGACTTTATGCGGCGAGGAATCCAGCTGGGCAATCGCATGTAAGCGAAGCAAGAGTGAGGCACTCAAGAGAAAGGGAATCTTCCATCGCTCACGCACAGGGATCTCCTCGAAAAGCGTTGGCACCAATAAGTCAGATGCAACGGATACTAGTACTGGAAAACGCGCTCCTCTCCACTTGGACGAGAAGTTCGATCACGAATCCCGGACTCGCGTCTGTCACGCGGTCCATGCGAACACAAATTCTTGCCAACAATCAGGAGGCTGTGCGGCGAAGCGAGGAAGTTTCAAACGGTTGGGGGCGCGCGACGGAGAGCGTTCACTTTCTTCCCTGCCATCTGTTTCTGCTCGACCTTCTTTTCGATGGCTCGCGGCCACACGCGAGAATGCGATTCGCCTTTGTGACCCAAGCGGCCAACGCTGCGCCCAACTCCTCGTTTCTGCGAACAGCATCGATCTCATAGGCTGATCCGTGACTCAGTTGTTGCAAGAAATGCAGAGAGCCTGGTCGAGAGGATCGCTGGACTGTTGCAGACGTACCCATTCCTCGGGATTCCCCCCGTCGCGCAGAACGCGCGCACGCCTGACAACATCAACCAGGTTCTCGCCCTCAAGTGAGGTCAGCGTGCGGATGGCCGAATCTGCTGCAAGGTCATAGGGTTCATGACTCCGTGCCCTTCGCCCAATGCTCTGTTCGCGCCTCACCAGCTTTCGTTCTACTTTCTCGCCGACAGTGACCGTGCCGGTCTTGCGCAGAGGCTTGCGAACAACTGATTTCTGAAATAGCGCAGCCGTCAGGTCGTCCGCAATCAATGCCACGTCGTCGGCTCCCATTCCAGGTTTAGCTTGAAAAAGCAGTCCGGCGCTCTTCCGGCGATACTCGCGATTGGCGTGGGTCTTCTTTCGCTTCCACATCTTCGGAAACGACGAATGCTCCGCGAACGTGAAATGGTCCCTGGTGTACTCCAGTGACTTCTTCTCCTTCGGCGATTTTCGCTCCTTTGCCATGCCGAGAATATACCAGTCCAAGCGCAACATCCTCTCGAATCGCTGCCTTTATTCCCCTCAGATTTCGGCTGAAATGGCCATTCAATCAACTGAGAACTGATGTGCTAGAAAAGCGGGGTTTTCACCAAGTTCGACGCACCGAACCTTCTGGCCAGGTGAACTTGCTCAAAATCTGACTTCGCAGGAAATTCGCGACCTCAGGCTAGGTCGGTCGCGCCAAGGGTTACGATCAAACACACTGAGTTTGCGATCACTCGAATTCTTCATCCAGCTTGGCAGCAGCGGAACCGCTCGATCCTCCTGGGCGTCTGGGCTTGTTGGCGGTAACACCCGATTCATCACCTCCCCACTCACCGCGAGGAGGAGGAGCCTCTTCATAACGGGCAAAGCGGATGGAGAGATCGCCCTTTCCATCCGTGCTCGCGCTCACATGCTTCGCATAACCGAACATCTCGCTCAGCGGCACACTCGCCTTTACCACCTGCAATCCCGCATGGTGCTCCATGCCTTCAATGCGCCCGCGACGCCGGTTTAGACTATCGATGATCGTGCCCACGTATTTTTCTGGCACAACGACTTCCACCGCCATCACAGGCTCAAGCAGTACAGGGCTGGCTTTGCGCATGGCCTCCTTGCAGGCCATCGAACCCGCAATTCTAAAGGCCATTTCATTCGAGTCGACGTCGTGATAGCTGCCATCGAGCAGGGTCACCTTCACGTCGACGACTTCGTATCCGGCCCGTACGCCGCCTCGCAAAGCCTCGCGAATGCCTTGTTCTGTCGGCTGAATATATTCCCGCGGAAGTACGCTGCCCCTAATTCCGTTGATGAACTCGACGCCCTTGCCGGTTTCGTTTGGCTCCAATGAAATCTTGATGTGGCCGTAATTGCCCACGCTGCCCGTCTGCCGGACGTACTTGCCTTCCGCTTCCGAGTGCTTGCGAACGGTCTCCAAGTAAATCACCTGAGGCTGGCATACATCGATCTGGATTTTGAATTCATGCGATATCTGATCGCAGATCCCTTCCAGGTGCAATTCACTCATCCCGCTGATGATGCGCCTCTAACGGTCAGCGTGACTTGTCGCAGCTTCTGTTGATGGGTTTCTATCAAACACTCAACCGAGACGAAACAGGACGATCAGGTCTGCATAACCAATGGAGGAGATTAAGTGAACACAGTCGGAATACTAGCAACGCCACAGGCCCGTCCCGGTAAAGAGGCAGATGTGGAACGGTTCTTGCAATCAGCCGGTCCACTGGTGGAGGCGGAAACCGGAACCACAACGTGGTTCGCATTCAAAGTGGCACCTGCGACATTCGGCATATTCGATACTTTCAAGGATGAAGATGGCAGAAGTGCCCATGTCAATGGTGAGGTAGCGAAGGCGCTCTTCGCTCGCGCTGAAGAGTTGTTTGTCGCTCATCCTGATATCAAACCCGTGGATATCCTCGCAGAGAAATCCTAGTCGCGGCACATGGTTCAATACCGCAGCGAGGTCGACCAGAGGTGGAGGACTCTAAGGGTCCTCACCCTCTTACTCTCTGCTCGTTTGTGGGTGAAACATACTGATAGCTGCGGCTTCGATCGAGCTGCGGGACATTATTTATGCCGCGTGGATTCGAAGCGCAGATCGCGTAGACGATTCCAAACAACAACGAGAGGGATTACACCGTAACCGGTGTCTGTCCAGATGGAATAGACGTTGTAACCTTCAGGCCAAATGGCTCGTCAGAGTTCGAACGATAGTCGATCAGCCATTGCCCGTAAAGACTGAAAAGGAAGTCAACGGTTTCGAGTCTTCTCCGTGGGATGAGCTTTTCGGCTCAATTTGATTCCAATCTCACGAGGAGATAGTGCAGGATGTATAACATTTCAAATCTTACGAAGCTGAAGCAACTCGATGAAAACGCTTCGGATGCAATGAAGGCCTTTTGGACTTTCGACAAAGCGGCGTTTGCACCGGGCGCGATCAATGTACTAAACAAGCAATTAATGGCGGTCGCAGTCGCGCTGACTACGCAGTGCCCATACTGTATTGAGTTACATGTCCAGTCCGCTCGCAAAGCAGGTGCGACGGATGCGATGCTTGCTGAAACGGCGGTCATCGCTGCGGCGATGCGCGCCGGTGGCGCGATCACACATGCAACGCATCTTTTCAAAGAGTAGCTTTGTTTGGCTCCCTGTTGGTGCCTTCCTAGTAGGATGCGGACGTCGCAAAAAAACCCTTGCGGCGCCCCGCTTCCAGCTGAGGCTTCAGATATTCCCACAGATCAGGACAACCACTCTCGATCTCAGGGCCCACCCGTTGGACGACCCTCTCGTAGCTCACCCCGTTCTCCAGCCAGCTTCCGCCTCTATTGGTGAGGTTCAAAAGGACGGGCATGCTGCGATCGATGGCCTTGGCAAAGCGAGCCTCATCCGATTCTCCCGCATCAAACTCTTTCCATAGCCCCAGGAGGAAGTCTCCTGTTTTCTTGGGCGCTAGTCCACAGATGCGTTCCAAAGCACTAAGCTCTGCGGCTTTCCGTTCTTCCCAGCCGTCCCGTGCAAATACAAACCTGTCACCCGCGTCGATCTCGCCTAGATCATGTACAAGCAACATCGCCACCACGCGCGTGACATCGACTTTTAGCTCAAGTGTGCGGGCCATCGACATTGCGAACAAGGCGATCTGCCAACTGTGCTCGGCAACATTCTCGTAGCGCTCCTCCCAAATGAGCCGAACCTTTCTTAGGACGCCTTTCAACTTGTCGATTTCCAGCACGAATTGAATGGTGTTGGAGATGTCTGTTGTCGCTGCTTTTCGGACCATGTTCAGCCTCCTGTCTTTCCAGTATGTATTGAAGTCAGGGTCTGACTGTCCTGTTGTGTCCCAGCTTGCCGGATTGCATCGAGCACAACGCCGCGTGTAAGCAGCTCAGGCAGGACGTGGGTAGCCCGTTCACTCGGCCCGGAAATGATTACGTAGGTAGGAACACCGCTACGCCCGACGCGACTGAGTTCGCTGGTAATCTCCGGATCGTAGCGAGTCCAGTCGGCGCGAAGGAGAACGTAGTGTCGACGAACTAACTCCTGCTCGACGCCACGATCTTGCAGAACCGCTTTTTCATTGACCTGGCATGAGAGGCACCATGCTGCAGTGAAGTCGACGAAAACAGGCTTGCCTTCGCTTCGCGCCTCATCCAGGGCAGCGTTGGAAAACGGTTGCCACTGCAAGCGATCGGATTGCGCTGTGAACAAAGGGAAAGCGAGTGCTATTGCTGCCATTGCAGCGGCAGCAAGATATCCCAAACGGCGGGCGGGCCAGCGGCCGAGTATCCATCCCCCGATAGCGAGAATCAGCAATCCGACGAGCAATCGGGCGACATGATCGATACCGTCACCTGCGGTGCTTCCGCTAAGGTGGCCATAGACCCAAAGCAACCAGACGACGGTGAGGAAGAGCGGCACCGAGGTGAGTTGTTTCAAAGTCTCCATCCAGCGACCGGGCCGCGGCAACTTGCTTGCCCATCCGGGAACAAACGTCAGCGTGAGATAGGGAAACGCCAGGCCAATGGCGAGAGAGGTGAATACCGTGAAAGTGACGAGTGCCCTTTGAGACAACGCGAAGCCGATGGCTGCTCCCATGAGCGGAGCTGTGCAGGGTGTCGCGACGACCGTTGCAAGGACGCCTGTGAAGAACGAGCCGGTATAGCCACCTTTACGGGCGAGGCTGTCTCCGGCGCTCGTCAAAGTCATGCCCAGGTCGAACATGCCCGCCAGGGAGAGTGCCATGAAAAATAGGAGGCAGGTCATAGCGACGACGAAGCCGGGGGATTGAAGTTGAAATCCCCATCCGGCCTGTTTGCCTAGCGCTCTAAGCGTAAGCAGCGCGCCTACGATGATCCAAAATGAACAGAGAATTCCAGCTGTGTACGCCATCCCGTGCGCTCGCTGACGTGCCTTACTCTCGCCGGCGCTCCCGATAAGAGCCAGGGCCTTTAGGAAAAGCACCGGGAAGACACACGGCATCAGATTCAGGATGATTCCGCCAGCGAAGGCAAGTGCAACCGCGAGAAGAAGCCCTGGTTCGTCGCCGCGACCTGAGTGTCCAATAGCTGGAGCAACTGGAACATCAAACGTGTATGACCGGCCGCCACTCAGCTTAAGGACGCCCTTAAGTTCTTTCGGCAGAGTATCGGAGGTGTCCGCTCGCTCAGTCACGAGCCTGACGCCGTCAGGTGTGGACTCTATCTTCTGTTCTGCCGCGTTCCGGATCGAGTCGTCGTCAACGGGATAGTATTCCGCCGAAGTCTCTTTCTTGCCAGTGACTACGCTGAGTGTCAGCATGTCGCGAGTCGCCGTGACGGCGATCTTAACTGAACTCGGCGCCTTGACCGGTTCCGCGCCAACAGCAGCGTCAATAAGCTTGTTGGTTTGCGAAGATGCCTGCGGAATGACCTTTAGGTTGAGCCCAAGGTACGATTTTCCAGGAAGGCACACTTCTCGGCACACAAGCCATCGTACGTGCGCTTTGAGGTCCACGTTCCCAAGGGGAGTTTGCGGGGAGGTTGAAAGGTCAAACGGAAATACTGCGGTGCCCTCGTATCCGTAGTCCATCAACGGACCAAGCGGGAGTCTCGACGGTGCGGGATACTGCATTGGCCCGAGGGAAAGCCCCGTCGGCGCCGACCATGCCACAAGCGGAGGCTCGCCCGAGTCCCCGGCGTAGAACCAATAAACATGCCAGCCAGGCTCAAGCATTAGTGCTAAAGCGACTCGGCTCTTGCCGCCGGGCGCGATTGTTCCCGAATCGGAGATCAGCTCGGCGGTCAGGTGCTGAGACTTGACTGGTCCTGGCTCACCAGTTCCCGATTCACGAACCTGAGCGTAGCTGAATGAGGGAAGCTCCGACAAGACGGCGAGGAGAAAGAGAAGACGATTGCAAAGGGTTCTCATGTTGGACCTGCGTGCTTGCGGGAAAAAGAAGCTGCGCCGATGGCTCCCGGCGCAGCCCCGCGTTAATTCGTAAAAAGGTGGTCCAGGGCATCCTGCGCAGACAGGCGATCGCCGTGGCTATGGCTAATCTTTTCGAAGACGACCGTTCCCTTTTTGTCGAGAACGAACGTTGACGGATACGCCGTCTCATGCGGCGCGTCCCAACGCAGACCATACAAGTTCGTGACCTTATAGTCCGGATCCGTCACGAGAACAACATTCGATGGCAACTCGGTCTGCTTTTCAAGGAACTCCTTCGCGTGCTGATCCAGATCCGCGGGTGGTCCCGGATAAACCAACAGCACTCTCGCGTTCTTCGCCTTGAAGTCTGAGGCATGATCCATGAAATCATGAACCTGCTTTACACAGTAAGGGCACTGATAGCCTGGGAAACCTCGCAAAATCACGAGGACGAGATCGTGTCCACTCTGTTCCGTCGACAATGCGACAGTCTTTCCTGTTGGCGTCGACAGCGTGAAATCAGGCGCCTTAGCGCCCACGGCTGGGGTCTGGCCGAATGCGGACGCCACTAAAAATAACGCGCAGGCTACGGCGAGGAAAGATCGCCAAGCTCGACTAAGGTCAACTCTGGCGGTCATTGGGGCTCTGCCGGATGGAAGGTTAAAAGCGGACATGACTAGGGACTCCTCCTATGGAATGCCCATCTGACAAGCGGTTTCCAGAAAAGTTACAGTGAACTTTTCCCGTCATTCACTCTTTGGGAATAAGGTCGGCGTCGAGAGCAAATCAGCCTCCTGAAAGGGATCAGGGCCTCTTTGCGTGCGTCGGAGAAAGAAAAAGCAGGGATTGTTCAGGTCTGGCGACTTACGTCTGAACAATCCCCACAGGGAAGAGGTTGTTGATCAATTCAATCTTTGGACGATTGGGCAATTGATGGAGAAGCCAGCGCTGCCGAACGGAGCTCCGCCAGGGCCGGTCAACAATCCATCCTGGACGAAGGTCAATATCTGAAACTCCTCGCGAAGCTGACCCCGGTATCCCTGGTTGATAGCGTCCTGAGTCCACTCGTAAAGGTTGGCATCCCACGCCGGGCTGTAGTCCAGTGCGATCGTGGGAATACCGCCGAGTGTGTTGTTCGGCCTGAATCCATCCGCGAGGTCTGCAGAAAGACCCTGGCGCAGAGGGTTGTTGCAGCTTCCGGCCTCCGGACCGTTCGTTGCAATGAAGATGCGCTCGATCGGGCTGAAGGCACTGTCGTCGTGGCCCAAAAGAAGGCTAGCCATC
>JAOAPF010000291.1 GCA_025462755.1 Edaphobacter sp. | reverse complement strand
TTTTGGGGAAACGCCACGTTAGGGGTCGTAGGAGATGGAACCTTTGTCGAGACTTGGCACTTCAAAAAAGAGCACAACGGCAAAGCCGAGGGTGTTGACGGCGGATACTTTCGCCGCTGATACCTTGGCCAAGACCAATCTGCTGAGAATGCGGCAAGAGATCCCGCTATCCGAGCCTGAACTGGCGGCGGTCGAAGACGGCCTGGCCGCTTACGAAAGGCTCATCGTAAACCTCCGCGATGTGCCGACCCCAGACCATCTTGTTCAAATCGAGGCGGCACCGACCACGCACACAATCGAAAGCGAGCAACAATGCTGACCCAACTCATCGTTACATCCGTGTCGGCGGCCTCCCGGCGGCGAGGGGTTGCGCGGCAAATCGCGCTTGCAAAACCGCCCCAATTCCACATAATCAACAAAATCATCCTCATCGGCCTCCTCGGACAGAATGCAGAGGCAAAGACGGCACAGAACAACCGCGAGTACGTCACCCTCAACCTCGCAACCCAGGAGAGCTGGAAGAACGACAAAGGCGACTACGAGAATCGCACCGAGTGGCAACAACTTGAGTCGGAATCCGATCTATGAGAGGACGCGCCTTCAGTTGATTTCTAAAGTGCGGGGAACCCGTTTTCGGGGTTGCCTCAGGAGCCGTCTCAAGAACAAAGTAACTTGACATCCTGGCGGGAATGAGGCGCGGCAGCGCCTTTTCCCGCCAGATGGATGCGCGATTGAGTGAGCCCGGACGTCAGGCGGTGAACCTGCGACGCATCGTACCCAACGCCCCAATCCCGGTCAGCAGCAGGGCAAAAGAAGAGGGCTCCGGCACCGGCGAAGTGTTGACCCTGATCTCGTAAGGACCTCCGGAATTTGCTTGCACACCGCCATTGTTAAAGTAGCTGGCGCCGGCGGCAACATCTGGATGCGCGAGGACCGCTGGATCCAAAGTATTCCCAAGAACCGCGTTGCTGCCATTGTCCAACACGCCAACGTAATAGGATTGCCCGCCGGTCAGCAGGAAGTCCGTGCCAGGCGTGAATGTCATGAGTGAGAATCCGCTCGTCAGAGACGTATCGAGCACGCTGGCGATCTGGACCAGCGGCGCACCTGGCCCGGCGGCACCGGCGTCGGCGAACAAATCAACCGTGAAGCCCTGACCTGCCGAGGCGCCCGGACTGAGGCGCAGGTTGAGCTCTACCGAGGTCAGCGTGCCATCGAACGGATTGACGAAGCGATCCGCCAGAACAGGACCGGCACCGGTGGCCGCGCTAAGGGGGTCGCCGCCATTTTCCGCGCCGCCGGTCGCGTTATAGACCATGTCGGCCTGGGCCGGATAAGCGGAGGCAATCGCCAGGGCGATCACGAGAGCGCTAAACCGGCCGATGATATGGTTCAGGTTGAACATGAGAATCTCCTTGTCATCACCACCTGGCTTAAGCAGGTGCAGCATTCCAGCTACCTAAAAGAACCCGCCAACGTTTCTTTTATTCCCCAATAACAACGCAGGGAGCCATAGTGTTGCCGGTCGTTACACAAGAGTGGCAGGAATAAGCTGTCCTCCAAGGTGTTTATCACAGTATGAAAATATTGATCCCTATGCGGTGGTCTCGGTTATTCGGGCAGTTTTTCTTGATTCCTAAGTTCTGTTCTTTGGTTTAGGCTGCCATAGATTCTGGCAGGCGGTTGAAGTAGACCTGGTCGGGCGTTTTTGCCTTCAGGCTGGAATGGGGTCTGACGGCGTTGTAGAACTCCAGGTATCGGCCGATCGAAGTTCTGGCTGCGTGAACCGACTCGTAGGCGTGGAGGTAGACCTTTTCATACTTGATCGACTTCCAGACCCGCTCGACGAATACATTGTCGCGCCATCTTCCCTTGCCGTCCATGCTGATGGCGATTCCATTTTCCTTTAGCCGCCCGGTGAAGGCTTCGCTGGTGAACTGACTGCCCTGATCGGTGTTGAAGATCTCCGGTTTTTCCTTCCTGGAAAGCGCCTCTTCGAGCGCCTCGATGCAGAAGCTGGTATCCATGGTGATCGATAGCCGCCAGGCCAGAACTCTGCGGGTGAACCAGTCCACCACCGCGGCCAGATAGACGAATCCACGCGCCATCGGGATGTAGGTGATGTCCATGGCCCAGACCTGGTTAGGCCGCGTGACGGCCAGCCCGCGCAGCAGATACGGATAGATCCTCTGTCCTGGCGCGGGTTTCGAGGTGTTCGGCCTGCGATAGATGGCCTCGATGCACATCCGCTTCATCAGCGTTCTTATATGTCGGCGGCCAACCTCCAGGCCTTGTTGGCCGAGCAGATCGCGCAGCATCCGGCTGCCGGCGAAGGGATAGTTGAGATGCAGCTCATCGATGCGCCGCATCAGCTACAGATCCTCCCCTGAGATCGGGCGCGGTCCGTAGTAGACGCTGCTGCGGCTGATGCCCAGCACCACAGCTTGTTGCTTGATGGGAAGGTCGTGCTCGGGGTCGATCATCGCTTTACGCTCAGCAGTCCCGCCTTGGTGAGCGCCCCTTCTAAAAAATCGTTCTCCAGAGTCAGCGCACCGATCTTGGCGTGCAACGTCTTGAGGTCCACCGCCGCCGCTGCGGGCTCCGCCTTCGCTTCGCCGCCAAAGACCCCGGCTGCACCCTCAAGAAGCTGGCCCTTCCACTGCGTGATCTGGTTGGCATGCACATCGAACTGCTCTGCCAACTCCGATAGCGTCTTCTCTCCCTTGATCGCTGCCAATGCCACCTTCGCCTTGAAAGTCGCTGTGTGGTTCCGACGCGGACGTCTGCTCATCTGCTCTCCTCATCCCAGCCATCTTAGGCTGTCGACGAAAAGAACCTCCACTTATACCCCTGTCCGAATTTCCTGAGCCAGCTCTCTACGACACCAATCCCTGGTCATTTGAATCCCTTGTTGGGATTGGCCAGAATCCTTGTGAAGCACGGCCATGAGGTTCTCGTACAAACAGGAAGCACATTCAAGCCTATGGTCGAAGCCGCCCGAATACCCTTCATTCCATTGCTTCCGGAGGCAGATGTAGAGCCTGCACAGTTTTTCGCGAAACATCCAGAAATTCATGAGAAAAAGCCGTTTGAGTGGTTTGGATTCGCTATTGAGAATTTCTTTTTGCCCCGGCTTCCTGCGCAGATAGCTGGTCTGGAGATCGCCTTGCACGACTTTCCTGCCGATGTCATTCTGACCGAATCCATGTTTTACGGGACACGTAAGGCGGATTTCCCTGTCGAGCTTGATTTGCGTGCCACGCTCAGCCATACCCTGCGTGAAACCGGCGGTCTGCGACCTCGTGTCGAGGATTTGCACGAACGAGTGCGCAAGCTGAGGAGCGGAACTCGCTATCTCTTCGTCGTCGATTCCAGCGGCTCTCACGCTGTCCAGCAGAGAATGCGTCTAGTCAAAGGCGCCATTTCAAGCCTGCTGACCCGCTCTTTCAAGCGAGAGGACGAAGTGGCGATGATCGTCTTCCGCGGAACTTCCGCGCAGGTCGTTCTAGAGCCAACTCAAGTGCTTCCCGACGCTCTGGCTGCGCTTGAATGTCTTCCCACGGGTGGTCGAACGCCGTTGGCTGCCGCTCTCGATCAAGCGCGCGGTTACCTGACGCCCGCGACGCTTCTCATCCACTCACGGACGGTAGGGCAAATATCCCGCTGCATGGAGGAGACCCCTGGCAAGAGGCTCTTGATGTGGCGCAGCTGATGAGTTGCAATGCAATCGTCGTCGATACGGAGACTGCGGCACAGCGACTAGGCCAATGTGAGGAATTAGCGAAGATTCTCGGTGCGCGTTACCTCTCACTGGAGGAGCTTGCGCAGAATGAGAATTTTTCGATAGTGGCCGAGGCGCTCAGCCCACAAAGGCAGCGGAGTTTATGAAGACGTTACCGGCCCAATTAGCTCAACACGGGCTCTCTCTCCCAGTGTGCGCGTTTCAGGGGGTTGATCTCTTGTTCATTCGTGGGTCTGGGATTTGCAATGTGACCGAAAGCAGCGGTCGAAGTTTGGAACGCGCCCTCGCCAGACGGGACATCACGGTACCGACCGGACAGCCCAGAACACTCGCGATCTCTTGGTAGGACAGCTCTTCATATTCGCGCAACAAGATAACCTCGCGGAAATCCACGGGAAGCTGCCGGATCGCTTCACGCACCTGCTCGCACTCCAGCTTGCTCACATAGAATGCGTGCGGACCTTTCGAAGTCTCCACAACGACATCTGCGGTGGTCTCGTCCACATCGATCTCGACCATCTTCGGTGTTGTACGCCGTCTCCGCAACTGATTAAGCCAGATATTGCGCAGGATGACCAACAACCAGCTTTTTATATTACTACCCGCTTTCAGACCTCTAATAGCTCTTATGGCACGAACATATGTCTCCTGCACCAGGTCCTCCGCTTCACTACGATTGTGGGTCAGAACCATAGCGTAACTATATAGAGTGTCCATGTACTCGATTACCGCGACGTCTTCGTAGCTCGAATCGTTCTTCCAGAACATACTAAACCCCTATCTATAGTGCAGAGTTGGACATATGCTTCGCGATACCGAGTCTCACGCGAGACGAGCCCATATCAAGCGTGGTGACGTAGTACACGCGAATCGCCCGTTGTCTCCCCCTCGAGGAGACGATAATCAAATATGAGGTTGCGACTGCACTTTCGGCGTGTCGTGCGGGTTGGCTCTCCGATCGTGCGCCAGGCGCGCTCGACAATTGCGTCAGGCAGTAGGGGTGATAGCTAAGAAACCTGCGGAGTAGACGTTCCGCGACGGCCACTGAGCCGCCCACTATTGGGTCTGTAGTCGCGGTTTCTTGGGGAGTGCAGTCGCCCTGATGGGACTGGAAAGCCTGAACAGCTACGGCATTCTTAGAGGAATGAACAGATCTTGAGCATATGGGGATGAGCAAATGCTTTTCGTAAGCCGTGATTCATCAAATCGATACGCGGTCGTTGCAGCGGTAACATCTGCCGTCGCATTTAACTCGATTGTGCGGCCGACAATTGTGTTACCAGGCTTGCTCGTGAATCCTTCGGCTAGTGGATTGTTCCGTACGAGACGCGCAGTAACTACTTGTCCAGCACTCTCGGCCTTCGAGCTGAGAATAGAGTTCAGGAGGAGCAGCAATATGATCCCGGGACGTGCCGAAATCTGAGCAAGCATCGGCCTTGAAAGTACTAGTAAAGCGGACAACAAACGAGCATCCAACAGCAAAAGAGTTTTCAAGTGGCATCCTTTGAATGGGTCTTGGCCTTGCTACTGCAAGGCGAGTGCCAATCGTAAACTCTTGATAGGGTTCATGGTCACGAACCGACGAGATCGGAATCACCAAAAAATCCCCAAAGAATCGTGAACTTCAATGACCATTTGTAGGAGATAGAGACTCTCAGCATTTAAACGGTCTTGAAACGATACTTGTCGATTTTGAGGATTCTGATTTTGTAGTCCAAGGTCGATGCCGGCATATTTAACCTCGCCGCGGCACCTAACGGGCCCGATACTCTGCCTGCGGTCTCAGCTAAGGCGGCCTCAATGATTTCTTTCTCGTGAAGCTTTGTGGAGAGCGTCCGGCCTAGAGGACGATGCGCTTTCGAAGTCGGACCAGAACCAACATCTAGCCAGCTCTCATCGACTGTGAAGTCCTCTGTTTCGCAGACAATCAGCGACCGCTCGATCACATTCTGCAACTCACGAACGTTTCCCGGCCAGGGATAGGACCGCAGTCGATCCAGGGTTGTTTTCGTTATTCTGCGGATCGTTTTTCCCGCTTTCCTTGCGAACCGATTGATAAAGTATTCAACCAACATGGGGATATCTTCCTTGCGCTCGCGCAGCGGAGGAATCTCGATCGGAAATACATTAAGGCGATAGAAGAGATCGCTGCGAAATGTGCCGGCAGCAATGGCATCCTCCAAGTTACGGTTGGTGGCGGTGATCACCCTCACATCAGTTCGAATGAGCGTATTCCCACCTATCCGCTCAAATTCCCGCTCTTGTAGAACCCGTAGAAGAGTAATCTGGGTCTCTGGGGGAAGCTCACCAACTTCATCCAGGAAGATCGTACCTCCGTCCGCCAGTTCAAAACGCCCCAGACGCCGTTGCTGCGCCCCGGTGAACGCCCCTTTTTCATGGCCAAACAATTCCGCGGCAATCAGCGATTGCGGGATAGCCGCGCAATTTACACTCACGAAGGCTCGTTCGGACCGGAGCGAAGATTTGTGAATAGCGCGCGCGATGAGTTCTTTGCCGGTGCCGGTTTCTCCAGTGATCAGGACAGTGGCGTCGGTCGGCGCAACCTTGGCGGCACGACTGAGTAACCTTTCCAGCGCCGGAGAAGTTCCCACAATCTCTTCGAACATGGACGACTGTTTGATTTCTTCCTTCAGAGCCACGTTTTCTCTATAGAGTTCCTCCTTCAATTTTCTTATTTCATCGAACGCTGTCTGAAGAGCTTCGTCTGCCCTTTTGTGATCTTCAATATCGATGCAGCTTCCATACCATTTCACGACGGTTCCCGATGCATTGCGCAGCGGCGTCAATTGGCCGAGGAAATAGCGATACTTCCCATCGCTCCCCCTTACGCGAAGTTCACCGGAATAGGGCTTGCCCTCCGCAATGGCCAAATTCCGAACTTCCTTCCAGCCTGCGATATCGTCTGGGTGAATCAGGGCTTGCCAACCGTCACCAAATGCTGATTCAGCAGGCAATCCTGTATATTCCACGAACCGCCGATTGATGGAATCAAACGATCCGTCAGCCGTCGAACTCCACACTATCGCCGGGATCGTGTCGATCACCAGACGCAGGCGGTCTTCTGATTTCTGCAGATCTGTGTAGAGGCGTGCATTTTCCACAGAAATCGCTGCCTGGGAGGCAATCAATTTCAGCACCTCGATCCGAGACGGCGTGAACACATGGGATGTCGCGGCGTTTTCGAGATACAGCACACCCACAACCGTGGCTTGTTTCGCCAGCGGTAGACACAGGATGGAGCGGACGCCCTTCTGCGCGATATAGCTGTCGAAGGAGAAGAGATTCGGAGCTAAAGCGTCATCCAGGATCACGGTCTCTTGGGTTCGAACGACATATGTGAGGACTGATTCAGGAAGGTCCGAAGGTGTCACGATTCTTCCGACGAAACGGACTTTGATCCCCTCCCGACCGGTTGTGGCCTCTGCCTCGATCCGTTGTGCGCCCCCTTGCGGAATGATCAAAAGGGCTCGTTCTGCCCCGGCAAGTTCTACGACAATCCTCATGAGTGTTTGGATCAATTTCTCGAGGACGATCTCGCCGGATACCGCCTGGGACACTTTGACAACAGTTGCGAGGTCCAGGTGCTCGATTGGCGCTCCAATCATGGACGTGGGACCGAGCACCGTCAGTTCCTCCCGCAGGTGCGGGTGAATCCGGTCGAGTTGTTGCACTTTACCGTCAGCGCCCCAGCGGAGATAGCAATGCCGTGCGTTCCGCAGATAGGTGTGAGAGATGGTCTCGAAGCCGCGTGCGCCATAAAACCGCGCTGCGAGTTCGTCGGCCAGGCCCTCGTTCTGGATGAAACCGTGCTCGCGTGCCAGCCCGCTGGCCTCTTCGTAGAGTCGCTCAGCATCCAGCACGCGGCCTTCCAGGCGAGCGATTTCGGCGGCTATGAGCGCCGCGCGGTCCGCGAAATTTTCGGGGCAGTTCTCCGCCCACACCGCAATCTGCCTGTGGTGCGTGAGAAGTGCGTCAAAGTGCTCCCGGCGCGGGTTGGCAGGCACGGAGTCGCAGGCCGCCGCCCGCGCCAGTGCAGCATAGAAATGGTATTCGGCAGCCTCGGGGAATGACTTCGCCGTCCAGAAAAGCTCTTGAGCCTTTCCTGCTGCCTCGATGCAAGCTCTATAGTCTTCAGCAAAGAAGAGCGTCTGCAGTTTACGAATCCAATAAAGGCAAGCAGCGAACGATAGGTGTGGGTTCTTTGCCAGGTGCTGCTCGAACCGGACCTCGTCGAGCAGTTCTCCTTCGGCGGAGATGAAGTTTGGCGTCAGCCCACGTAGCGCACGGATCAACGAGAGCTGTCCGAAGAAGGAGGCAACGACGAGACCGAATCGTGCCTTCCGGGCGAATGCGAGACCATGCTCGGCTTCCCGTTGCACCTCGTTGAGTGGTACTCCGGAGATGAAAAGATTCGTGACCAGATTCACGGTACTATAGGCGGCGAAGGTTAAGTCTCCGGCACCGTTCGCGATCTCAAAAGCGCGTCGCATCAATGCCTGGCTGATAGGCGCGTGTCTCTTCCATGGCATGACATAGATCCCGAAACACATGTAGACGCGCGCTTTGAAACGATCCAGTCGGCGCCCATCCACCAGATCGACACCGAGCTGCCCAAAGCGGAAGCCCGCCTGGTAATCGCCGAACCGGTGCCCCAAGACGATGTTGAGGCAGGCATAGGCATAGCATGATCCGTCGCAGTTGCCATACTCCAGGCTGAGATTCGTCATGCGAAGGAGGAGAAGGTGGTGCAGATTATCGTCAGTCAATACGGCCGGAGGCATAACTTCTGCGAAAACGTCCATCGTCGCATGCCAATCTGGATCGCTCATTAACGGCAAATCAAGAAGCTCTTCAATCGTCCGGCCCCTGAGCAGTAGCCACATTCGATCACACTCCTGCCGGACTTCCTCGTCCGTCGGATGCGGCCACCACTCGATGCCAACATATCGCAGGTATTCGAGGCCAACCTCGACGGCACGATCCGATCGGTCCAGCGTTGTGTAGAGAGCGACGCGCAAGCGCGTGACGGCGGCTCTGTCGACAAGGGTTGCTGAGTGACCCGATAGCGTCGACAGCCGCTCTTCCGCGGTAGCTAACTCCCCGGTCAGGAACTCGCACTCGGCCCGTTTGAGCTGCATCGCGAAAGCAAGTGCGTAGCATCGCTCCCAACAATCCTCCGCCAACAGCGCCTCACCGGTCGCAAGATAGACCAACGACGAATCATAGGCTGTCGCTAGTCTGGCGCGATCGCCGGCGATCAAGTTGAGCTCGGCGACTTGCTCGCGCTCCTCTATCGATGTGATCAGCGCAAGACCGCGGTTGAGCTGATTCACAATCTCGAAGATCCTCTCCTCACGTTTCTCATCGGATGTGTGTCTTGCGAGCAGTCTGCCAATCCGGAGATGGACTGCGGCCCGCTCGGCTTCCGGTACAAGCGCATACGCAGCCTCCTGGATCCGGTCGTGCAGGAACGCGTAAGCATCATTCAAACGGAAAACAAGTCCCGCCCTGACGGCGTCCCAAAGCGCCGAGTGAATCTCATTCTTCGATGCCTCATGAACTAAGCTCAGCGTTGCCGCCTCTGCATGGTTCCCCAGACAGGCAAGCTGTTTCAGAACCTCCCGTGTGACCGCAGGCAGACGGTTCAGCTTGCCGAGCATGAGATCGACAATATTGTCTGTGTGACCCTTGACCCGAATGCGCTCGAGATCCCAGATCCAGGCGGCCATCCCCGGATCGAACGCGAGGAGTCTTTCCTCGGCCAGAGCGCCGAGAAACTGGTTCGCAAAGAATGGATTGCCGCCGGTCTTCTCGTGTACAAGCGCGGCCAGAGGCCTAGCCCGTTCCCGCTCGCAGTGCAATGTGTCGGCGACGAGTTGGCTAAAATCGTCGAGTTGGAGGGGTGCAAGTATGATCTCGCGTACCGTTATTTTGGCTTTCCGGATCGCCGCCAGCGTCCGCATGAGCGGATGCGAGGAACTGACCTCGTTGCTCCGATAAGCACCAACCAACAGTAGATACTGTACCTCTGGCTCCGTCACCAAATGTTCAAGTAGCTGAAGGGTCGCCGTGTCCAGCCATTGCAGGTCGTCCAGGAAAAGTGCAAGCGGGTGCTCGGGCCGGGCGAACGCGCACAGGAATCTCCGGAATACTATCTGGAAGCGGTTCTGCGAGTCCTGAAGGAGGAGGTCAGGAATGTGCGGCTGTTTCCCAATGACGAGCTCGACTTCAGGGATGAGGTTCACGATGAGTTGACCATTCGCCCCTACCGCCTCCTGAAGCAAGGTACGCCAGCGGGCGAGTTCCGTATCGCTCTGGCTTAGGATCCGGAGAACAAGGCGACGGAATGCCTGGCCCAGAGTGGCATACGGGATGTCACGTTTGTATTGGTCGAACTTGCCGGACGCAAAGAGGCCGCGTTGCGGGACAAGGGCTTTGTGCAGTTCGTTCACCACCGAGGACTTGCCGATGCCGGAATATCCGGAGACGAGTACAAGTCCCGGCGTCCCGGAAGCCATGACATCGTCGAAGGCCGCCAGGAGTGTATCGATCTCGTGTTCGCGTCCGTAGAGTCTCTCCGGAATCAGCAGTCGGTCGGGAACGTCATGCGCGCCAAGCGGGAACGGATCGATCTGCCTACGCGACTCCCATTCCCTGAGACACCTCCGTAGATCCACTCCGATACCAGCAGCAGTCTGGTATCTGTCCTCGGCGTTCTTGGACATGAGCTTCGAGACGATCGCGGAGATGACAGCCGGAATTCCATTCACCCGCTCGCCCACCGGAATCGGATGCCTCGCAACGTGACAGTGTATCCATTCCATCGGATCAGAAGCTGTAAACGGCAACTCGCTCGTGAGCATCTCATACATAGTTATGCCGAAGGCATACAGATCGCTCCGCGAATCGATCGACCGATTCATGCGGCCGGTTTGCTCAGGCGCCATGTACGGGAGCGTCCCGGCGATTACCGAAGGAGGTTCTGGAGCCTGCCGCTCGCGCACGAGGCGCGACGCAATCCCAAAGCCCATCAGCCACGCCTCACCTGTCGCCTTGTTCACCAGGATGTTCGCCGGTTTGATGTCTTTGTGAACGAGGCCGTGCTCGTGGAGACGACCGAGGGAAATGGCTAGGCCGATGGCGACGCGCAGGAACTGCGTCAGTTCCCACGGCGTGCCGAGCATTGCGGCAAGAAGTTCACCACCGGGATGCTCCATCAGCAGTGCCGGCTTTCCCTGGTGATGAACTAATTCGAAGGGGCGTGTGGCCCAGACGGTATCTAACTCTCTCCGGAGCGCATACGCATGCTCAAGCTGAGCCATGCTCACCGGCGTAGGTTGTGCGTGCGCCGGGCTCGCAACCAATATCGGCGACGTCTCCTCTGGCAGCGTCGCTTGCGACAGGATGAAATTCCCGTCGTCCCAAATAGTTTTGAATGTGTAATGCAACAGCTCTGTCATCGTCGAAACTTCACAACGATCCCTTGAAGGATCGGCCTGCTTTCCTGTCGAGCAGCCCGTGGTAAGGGAAAGAGAATTACAACTGTCCCATCGCAGCTAATGAATCGCTTACATCGGTGCTCGCACCCGTCGGTGAAGTGATCGGAAAGAACTCGAACCTCTTCGATCAGTCACCCTCGGGACTATGTGTGGGCAGCAACCTGCAGAAGCTTGCCACTGTAATTGAATGTTCCTAGATGATCCCCGGAGCTAGATAAGAATCACAACGAATCCTCGGTCGATGGTGCGTCTTCGCAGCAAGAGGGCTCAGCGGGAGACCTTTAGCAACCACTTCCCGCAACTCGAATCCTGCGGCCGACAGCAGATCACGGATTTCGTCTCCGTTCGTTCGTGTCCTCCGACAAATATCAATATCTGCAGATCGGCCCATTTGCCAAATCAAATGCCGCCCCTCCGGAATGACAAACTCGGCCACAATCAAGAGCGCTGTTGAGGGAAAGAATCTGTTCATGAAGGTGCGGGCTTATTGTTCTGCAAAGTTATCCTTATTGATTGGTTCTGGTCGAGCGACTCTAAATGCAAGACGAACTGTCCAAGTCCGCCTCCGTCAAGATCCGTGCTAGAAACAACACGGATTGAAGCTGGATATTCCCGAGAGAAAAAAGAGAGGGCGATCCGCACCCCACCGCTCGACGTTCTGCACTCATACGACGCTGACAAGATGGTCATGCCCAATCCCGCCGTCGGTAACTGGCGCAACAATGGGACCGGACATGCTGAATCGTGCCTGATTGGAACTGCAGTCCGGTAGCTCGTTGGGCGCCCCATAACCCAAAGGCCGCAGGTTCAATTCCTACCAGCAACCATAACAGCCTAAAGCACTTATGGTTGAATTTGGGTCATAAAACCGCTCCAAAATCCCGACTCCTCTCGCCGTATCCGCGGTAACACCTTCACTGCGACAGCCACTAGGCTCTCTGCTCATAACGCAGCGAAATGTTCGTCGTGGGAGCGTCGCCCACCTAGGAGGGCCATTGCTTCGCGACATTTAGCGTGGAGCCTCTCACTCGGTCTACGCGAACATCTGCTCAACAATGAACAGCCCAGCAGCGCCATAAGAAGAACGCCGCAGTATGCGCGCGGCCAACCGTACTTGACCGTTGCGCGGCGATAGTATTCGCGCGTCTCCCGAAGCCGATCTTAGCGACTGGTGCCGTCTTCTTCTTCGAAAATCGGAATAAAGAGAGAGTCGAGGTGTTTATGAGTAGGAGAAAACTATGCGATCGATAATTCGTATGTTTGTTCTTGCAGCCGTGTCGGCGAGCGCGACTGCCGCTTCTGCGTTTGATAGGGTGACAGTCAATGTTCCCTTCAACTTTGAGACCCACGGGAAGACATTTCCGGCAGGCACATATAAGGTGGAATCTGCCGCGAACCACTACGCTGTTACGCTTTCCAGCAAAACCGACACGAAAATGTCTTTCACCTGGCTCGCTTCTCCTGCGGAATTTTGCCCCAATATGTCAACGCTCTCGTCAAAATTCGACATCGGAGTCGATGGCACCCATGCGTTGCGCAGCATTCGGCTTGGGACGCTGATCACACCGGTACTGGACGTACGTGAAAGAGCCATCCAGAAGTTGACCGCGTCGCCAACCTCACTTGTTGGAAAATCGCCGTTTCAGTCAGTGAGCCTTTCTCCTCACCGCTTTTGTGGTGCGTCATCTGTCGCCAAATACCTTACGGATGGGCGACGAACCGGGAGTTTCAGCTGTGGCTTCGAAAATCCGGAACCGTCCAAGAGCGCTCGAAGCCCGCATACAAACCCAGCAGTTTATCCGCGTGAGCCCCCGATCCTTTCATCTCAGCCAACTAGCTTTGCATGGCGGTAGGACTGCTTCCAAGGTAATTTTCACGATAAAGCCTCACATTCTCGACGAGAATTAAGGAGCATTTTGCACTGATACGGTTATGCGGCGCAAAGTGTTCGCAGCGTTTATTGAAGGTCCAGAGAACGGTCGTTTTATCGATCTAACTTCTTAAAATTCTACGGCTTTTCGTGATCGAGATCGGGGAACACCTATGCCTGTCGACTATCTGACGCCTGTGCAGAGGCAGCGTTATGGCCGTTACCCTGACTCATTGTCTGCCGACGAGGTGGCGCGCGTGAATTTTGTCCGAAGCAGTCAAATACGATACAAAGGAGATTCTAGGTCGCGAACCGTTGTTGCTGAGGGAATGGGCGACAATACACGCCAGCGAGCTACTGGAGATCGCCTGGCTTTGAACACGGACTTCACAACGCTCGTCTCATCGAGGCTGTAAAGCGAGCTGGTGAACAAGGCCGAGCGTCAACAGATCGAGAATTTCTACGAAGCCGGAGAAACGGTCAGCTCGTAAGTTCTTCGCGAGCACCGGTCTAATTCACGAATGAATGGGGGCATTACACATGCGCGCAATGGTTTTTGACCACAATGGCGAGCCAGACGTGACGGAAAGATCGCGGGACCGCGGAGTGACGGCTAGTCAGATGGCCCGAATCGGCCGAGTTCTGGCCGAACCGAGACGCGTTCAAATGCTCAGAGAGATCGCAGCCTGCAAAGAACCAATGCTCTGCGCCAGACTACGCGGAACCCACCGCGTGAGTGCCGCGACTCTGTCTCATCACATTAAACAATTGAAGATGGCCGGCTTGGTCGAAATCGTTCGTAAAGGCAAGTTCGCCAGCCTTGTCCTCCAACGCGATTTACTCCGCGTCTACGTCGATCACCTCTCGAAGATTTAACCACATTCAACTCCTACGATTCTAAGTACTCTGAGGCGGGCTTCTTTAGAAGCTCTGCCACCGTCTTGAGTATCTCGCGTGAAAGCGACTCATCCGATACGGCGCGAGCCAGCGAGATCGCTCCGACGAGGGCAGTTGAGCGTTTGCAAGGGTGCCAATCTCTCTTTCCAGTGGCAACGGGAACTCAAGGATAAATTCCGCGAGAGCTTCGAGGTCGTCGGTAGCGATGTGCTTCGGGCCAATTACGGAATGAATCCTTGGCAAGAAAAGAACCAGGTCATCACTTCGGTTTCGTGGGTGTCGCGTGTCGAAGATGCTAAGGAATCTCTCCTGAGAAGTCAGTGGGACCTCATCATCGTGGATGAAGCCCACAAGATGAGCGCTTACAGCGCGGACAAGAAGACCCTTGCCTATCAGCTCGGCGAGTCCCTCTCGCAGATGACGGATCACTACCTGCTGATGACCGCCACGCCTCACAAAGGCGATCCAGAGAACTTCTGCCTTTTTCTGTCTCTGCTGGATAAAGACGTTTACGGCAATATCAAGAGCCTCGATGAGGCGATGGCGAAGCATGAAGCTCCGTTCTATTTGCGTCGCCTTAAGGAAGCTCTGGTCAGCTTCCCAGATCCAAATACCGGCGTCGTCAAAGCACTGTTTACGAAGCGAATCGTCCATACCACACCGTTCCAGATCAGCGAGGACGACCTTGAGCTTTACGACCAGCTCACCCGGTATGTTGACGACCAGTCCATCAAAGCAGCTCTGGAAGATTCTGCACGCGCTCGCGCCGTTGGATTCACGATGGCCATGCTTCAGCGCCGGTTCGCCTCCAGTATCTATGCGGTCCGAAGAACGCTAGAGCGCATGAAAGAAAAGCGCGAGAAGATACTCGAAGATCCCGCCAAGTTTCGTCAGGACCAGATCACCAAGCGCCTGCCAGAAGACTTCGACGACTTGCCTGACGAAGAACGGCAGGAAATCCTTGCGGACCTCGAACCTGCCGTTGCTTCGTTCGATCCTAATGATCTCCGGCTTGAAATCGCTGAGTTGGAAAAACTAATCCGAGATGGCAAGGTACTGGAAGTTCAGGAAGCGGAGGTGAAGGTCCGCAGACTCAAGGAACTCCTGACGGATCAGGGGGTTTTCGCTGACCCGTCCATGAAGCTCCTGCTATTCACGGAGCATAAGGACACGCTCGACTTTCTGGTGGGTGATGGACGTGATGGCAGACCGCTGGGTAAGTTGCGACAGTGGGGCTTGTCCGTCACCCAGATTCACGGTGGCATGAAGATCGGCGACCGCGACACTCCCGGTACAAGAATTTATGCGGAACGCGAGTTCCGCGAGTCGTGCCAGGTGCTTGTGGCCACGGAGGCTGCCGGCGAGGGAATCAATCTTCAATTCTGCTGGCTGATGATCAACTACGACATCCCTTGGAATCCGGTTCGCCTTGAGCAGCGCATGGGCCGCATTCATCGGTACGGGCAGGAGAAGGATTGCCTCATTTTCAACTTCGTCACAACCAATACCAGAGAAGGCAGGGTTCTCGAAAAGCTATTTGAGCGCATTACCGAGATCGAAAATGACCTTGACCCCAAACGTACCGGCAAAGTTTTCAATGTCCTCGGAGAAGTCTTTCCTGCAAATCAGCTTGAGAAGATGTTGCGCGATATGTATGCGCATAACCAGATGACCGAAGAGCTCATCAAGCAGCGCATCGTGGAGCAGGTCGACCCGGAATATTTCCGCAGCATCACCAACTCGACCTTGGAAGGCCTTGCGAAGCGCGAGCTCAATCTCTCAGCCATCGTTGGCAAATCTGCCGAAGCAAAAGAACGGCGGCTTGTACCGGAAGTGATTGAGCAGTTTTTCCTTGAGGCTGCTCCTATCACCGGCCTTGAGGTGAGTGAGCAAGGCAAAGGGCAACATACATATCGAGCGCCTCGCGTTCCTCGAAATCTATGGGCCACAGGAGAGCGCCTTGAACCGCGTTTCGGCAAGCTAGGCCGGGAATACAAGCAGTTCGTCTTCGATAAAGAAATCCTGAAGACACTTCCAACTGTCGACTGGGTGACGCCTGGGCATCCTCTGTTCGAGACAGTTCGAGAAGAGCTTCTTGAGGCAGTTCGTAGCGAGATGGAGCGCGGTGCCGTCTTCTATGACGTGCATCGGAGCTTGCCGGCGCGTTTGGCCGTCTATTCCGCCGCCATTCGCGACGGCCTCGGCAATGTACTGCATCGTCGTTTATTTGTTGTGCAGGAGGAGATCGAAGGAACTCTGACCGTCCGTCAGCCGACCCTCTTGCTGGACCTCATCCCAGCGCCGAATGGTACCTCAGTTCCGATGGACGCCGGTGCAGACCATAATTCAACAGAACATTTCCTCGTTCAACAAGCGCTTGAACCCTTTCTGGCCGAGGTTACAGCGGAGCGCGAGAAGGAGATCGAGACCGTCGCGCATCATCTGGATATCAGCTTGAACGAGCTCATCTTGCGCCAGAACCTGAAGCTTGCAGAGTTGATTTCACTTCAGGAGAATGGCGACACCAGCCCTTTGCTCGCCGCCAACACCAAACAGGCGCAAGATCGACTCGATGAACTATTCGCCAGGCTTGAGGGACGCAAGCGGGAGTTGCAAAAGGAGCGCAATTGCACCATCAGCGACATCCAGCGTCACGCCTCCGCCTGGGTGTTGCCACATCCAGACCGGGAGACTCCGGGGCTTGCGGCGATGGTTCGCGATGACGCGATTGAAGGAATTGCGATTGACGCGGTGATTGCTTATGAGAGAGCCCGAGGGTGCGAAGTCGAAAGCGTTGAGAGCGACAATCGGGGATTCGATCTCATTTCGCGGAAGCCTCATCCGGAAGACCCTAAGACTGCCATCGAGGTTCGCTTCATCGAGGTAAAGGGCCGCTCCACCGTCGGTGAAATCGCTTTGAGCAGCAACGAATACAGGACCGCGCAGCGCCTTAAGAAGGACTACTGGCTATACGTGGTCTTCAACTGCTGTGAGAAGCCTGCAATAAGCGTAGTTCGTGATCCGGCACAACTTGATTGGCGGCCAATCGTGAAGATCGAGCATTACTTGGCAAAGCCCCAGGCCATTCTCGACGGAGCGATTGGGTAGAGGACAATAGAGAGTACATGACACAGAAGTATCCCAAACGCTTGATCGAGGTCGATCTTCCCATCAAACGCATCTCGGCACATGCCAGGCGCGAGAAGTCCATCCGCCACGGGCATATATCGACGCTCCACATTTGGTGGGCGAGGCGAAACTACTAAGAGCGGGAGTTCCTAAGCCTCTCGGGGACTGATTGCTCATACTCCAGGCCGCGAAAGGCCACTTCGTCGCGGGGAGAGCAGTTGGCTATAAGCAGATCCTCCAAGCTTGCCTCAATTGCCCCTTTTCCTACCAATCAGGACGCCTAAAAGGAGTCCTGATTTCGCTAACAAGTCATTTCTGTTCCTCTTGTCTGTATCTGGCATACTGGGACGTAACGAATTGACCGCACGATTGACGAAAAGAGATAGGCCGCAGTGGACATCGATCTAAGAGGACGAGTTCGGAACATCCGATTGACCGCTTCAGAGAGCCTGCTGCCACTCTTCGAGGCCATCGTCAATGCCATTCATGCAGTCGAAGATGCGCAGGTCAATCGAGGCCGCATCGAGGTGAGATGTGTTCGAGCCACACAAGCGCGGCTCATTGATGAGGGAGCCCGGGAGTGGGTGCGCTTTGATATCTCAGACAATGGCATAGGGTTCAACGATGATAATTTTGCATCTTTCTCCACCTCCGACAGTATGTGGAAAGCGGCTCGTGGTGGCAAAGGTGTCGGTCGGCTCCTATGGCTCAAAGCCTTCGACCGTTGCGAAATCGAAAGCTGCTTCCTCGGAGTCGACAAGCAGCTCTATGTCAGAAAGTTTGATTTTGAACTCTCCGCCGAAGGGATCGAGCGACTTAGTGTCTCTTTGGTTTCAGAGCACGAGCGAGGAACTCGAATTTCTCTGATCGGCTACCGCGAGCCATTTAGCAAAGCTGCACCTCATTCATTAACCAAGATCGCTCAACTCGCTTTTGATCATTGTCTTGAATATCTCGTCCTTGGCAGGGCTCCCGAAATTGTCTTCATCGAGGATGGCGAGGAGCAGATCTCTCTAACGCAGATGTACTCTGAGTCGGTCGAGCACGCTTCTGCAGCCACGGCGTTCAATGTGCGGAACCAGGAACTCATGCTACTCAGTTTGAAACGAGGCCAACATCCGGAGGAAACTCATGCAAGCAGACCCGCTCCAGAGAAGCCCTCCGCCCCAAAGCTCAAACGCTATCGCAACGAATAGCGACGCGAGCTTTGTCGAAACGCCGGAATACAAGCGCTTTATCGAGTTCTGCGATGCCTGCAGGCAGTACCGCTACATCGGTCTCTGTTTCGGCCCTCCAGGTGTCGGAAAGACGCTTTCAGCGCTCCGGTACAGCCGCAACGAAATTTTTGCTCAAGCCGATCCCTGGAGCGCGGAACTCGAGGACTCTCCTCCATTCGAGACCCTCTTCTACACCCCCTCAGTCATAAACTCCCCTTCAAGAATCGACTCGGAGCTTCGGCGCACGCGCGAGACAATCGCAGGACTTGCCAAGCGACCTCTTCGGCGCGAGGCGCAGGCCGCACTGACTGTCCTTAGAACGCGAGATGACACACACCGAAAGGCGGAACTTGAGAAATCTCCCCACACGCGCACTGAGGTCAGTTCTCTCAAGCCGACCTACCTTGAAGTATTTCAACGGTACGCGGAACAAGAGAAGGCGTTAATCGAACCAACCACGCTCATACTGATCGACGAATCAGACCGGCTCCGAATGACCAGCCTCGAACAGATCCGAGCTATCTTCGATGAGGGTGGCGCCGGTCTGATCCTGATTGGTATGCCCGGCATCGAGAAACGTATGGCACGGTTTCCTCAGTTCTATTCTCGCATCGGCTTCGTACATGAGTTCAGGCCATTGGGAACGCCAGAGATGCAGGCGCTCCTGGGCGAGCACTGGGCACCTTCCGGCGTCCACCTGCCCAAAGAACCAATGTCTGCGGAGTGTGACGGCGACCATCATTCGAATGACGGCAGGAAATTTTCGACTGCTCAATCGGCTGCTGGCGCAGATCGAACGGATTCTGGACGTCAACGGTCTCGCTATAATCACGACCGAAGTCGTGATGGCTGCGCGTGAGAGCCTCGTCATTGGTCAGGCTTGATTCAGAGTCCCAGTAAGCGTGTGATCTTCCCCACTGGATTTGTTGTTGGCTGCGGGTTGATGATGCGGCCATGGAATGTGGGGAAGTTGTAGCGGCGAAGCGGACGCATCGGGTGCATCGCAGCATGGCGGAGAAGCGCCGGATCGTGGAGTTGGTGCTTGAGCCAAGGGTGAGCGTGGCGCGTGTAGCGCAGGCAGAAGGTGTAAACGCGAACCAGGTGTTCAAGTGGCGGCGGGAGTATCGCAGCGGCCGGTTGGTGGAAGCCGAAAAGTCCACAACATCGTTGTTGCCGGTTGTGGTTTCCGCAACCGGTTTTGAAGCCGGTATTGCGTTGTCTGCGCCGATAGGTCCAGAACCAGCAGCCTCAACCGGTGCGATCCACATTGAGTTTCCGGGGCGAGCAGCGATCAGCGTCGAGCACGGTGCAGATGGTTCTTTGCTGCGGGTTATTCTGGAGAGCCTGCGCCAGTGATCGAGCTGCGTGCAGGAACAAGGATCTGGCTCGCCGCAGGCGTGACCGACATGCGCCGTGGCTTTCAGGGACTGAGTGCGCAGGTGCAGACGGTGCTCGAACAGCAGCCATTCTCCGGGCATGTGTTTGTGTTTCGCGGGCGGCGCGGCGACACGATCAAGATTTTGTGGTTCGATGGCGATGGCCTATGTCTGTTCGCGAAGCGATTGGAGCGCGGGCGATTCATCTGGCCGCAAGCCACGGAAGGCACGGTCTCGCTAACTCGGGCCCAGCTCTCGATGCTCCTGGAAGGCATCGACTGGCGCAGGCCGGAGAGGACCTGGACGCCGCAGATCGCAGTGTAAGTTATGCTCGTGATTCCCCTGTATTCATGGGGCTTTTGTGGATATTCTGCCATCGCTCTCATGGCATACTGCGGTCATGATTGCCACCGCTCTTCCCGACCTCGATCGGCTCGATATCGAAGCCTTGAGAGCGTTGGTCGTCGAGCAGCACGCGCAACGTCGGCAAGCATACTCGGCGCACCTGGAAGCGCTCTCCGTGCAGAGCCATGAGATCGAGCGTTTGCGCCTGATCATCGAGAAGTTGAAACGCATGATGTTCGGGGCCAAGAGCGAGAAGGTCTCCATCCAGCTCGAACAACTCGAACTGCGCCTGGAAGAGTTGGAGACTGCACAGGCCGCCGCTGAAGCAAGCGTAGAAGCGACCGCAGCAGAGG
>JAOAPF010000365.1 GCA_025462755.1 Edaphobacter sp. | reverse complement strand
GTTGCGTCCGCGGCAGCGTATTCGTAGCCGAGGCTTGCCCAGTTGAGGTCGCCGTGCAGGTTGTCGGCGGTTAGGGAGTACTCGTGCATCATTTTGCCGTCGGCGCGCTGGCGCTTGGCGAGAAACTCCAGGACCTGCTTCGCGAGTGTTTTGTCGCCGAAGCTATTTACGGCATAGAGCGTCCATAGGGCGTCGCGGCCAAAGTACCAACCGAAGCCAGGACGCGTGGAATCGAACGACGGATACCAACCTGCCACGAGACTTGTTTCATCGCCGGTGCGTACCTTCGTCTGATCGATTGCAACCTCAGCCCAATGCATTGCTGCGTCGAAGTGTGGATCCGGCGTGCGAGTGGTCAAACGGGTGTCGAAGAAATGGGCGTAGTAGGCACGCGTCTGTCGGTAGGTCTCGGGCAGTGCGTTTGCCGTGGCGGTCAATCGTCTTTCCAAAGCGGCGACACCAGCAGGAGAGTTGTTTTCGCCTGGCCTGCTAATCTCCGCGAGCATCGGAAAGAAATGGTGTTGGTCCCTGGCGGGATCGAAGCGAAGCTTGAACTCCAATGGCATGGCCTGGGGGCGCTCCTGGTAGGGAGGGAGCGGGCCGGAGGTTGCGTTGGGTATTCCCACCATGCCAAAGATCGCGGGGTTATCCGTGGAGAGAACGAAGGCTCCGCCGGAGTTGATGGGCCGCCAATATGCGCTGGGTCTGCCGAAGGAGGGCGCAGGCCACTGCTGCACCATTGCGGGCTCGAAGGAGATCGTGAGGACCGTGGGGCGAAGAGATTCGATCTCGAAGAGGATGATTCCGCCCTCGACGTGATTGCCGTCGCCTGCGGGTACAAACATATGCTGACGAACGGTGATAGCGGCGTGGGAGTAGGTGATTGTTGTGTGATCGGGTTGAACGTCAATGGTCGCGGCGGCAGCGTTCAGATCGATGGGTACGGTGTAGCCGTCCAACTCGGCGGTGAGATGCAGGTTATTAAAGACTTTGGTGGGTAGCGCCCACAATTCGACATTGCCGTTCTGAAGACCGAGTATGGCGCCAGTTAATCCGGTTACAGTGAACGGATGCCGGGGCTGCACGTTCTGACGAATGATGAGGGGACCGTCCGAAAGCGGGAACTCGGGTATCGGCTGGAGTATCCCCTGGGCCGCAGCAGATGAAACGACAGCAAACGGCGCAAGAACCACGCCGAGAAGTAGATTCCGGCGAAGCATTGAGGTGGTCTTCATCATAAGAAACCTGATCACTCCTTGGAACCGGAACTGTGCGAAAGACATCGTCGTCTGCAACCTCGCTGAAGTGGTGGAAGAGATAATAGGCATGTTAAAGGGCTGCCGACAAGAGAATCATCGGCAGCCCCGCGAGTTTATCAAGCCGACTAGAACTCCACGCGGAAGGCGAACTGCAGTTGCCGCATGGGTACGTTTGCGTCGATGTTCGTAATAACGCCGCCGTTAGAGCAGTCGACGCAGCGTGCGCCGGAGGCGTTCGGTATATCGAGTACAGGATGGTTAAGGACGTTGAAGGCCTGGAACTGGAACTGACCTCTGACGCTCTCTTTGATCGGGATGTCCTTCAGGATGGCAGCATCCGCCATGTACTGACGGGGACCGGTGAAGGGATTGCGGCCAATGTTGCCGAAGGTTCCGAAGGCGGGACGCCCGAATGGGCTCGAACCTGTGCCGACGGGTGTCGTCGATGGTGTGAAGTATTGGACGGAATGCGTACCGGGGTTAAGGGCGCCAGCTTTGAGTGTGAAGGCTCCGCTTCCTTTGTCGGGGCGGCAGTCGCTGCTGCGGCCTGGCCCGTTGAAGTTATTATCGAGGTCCTGGTCCTGGCCGCACTCGGCGTAAGTCGGTGTGAAACGCGCACCGCTTTGCCAGATGGAAGAGCCGCTTAGGGTATAGCCTCCAACGAGATAGTTCATGAGACGACCACTGTGCGACAGGAACATGCGGTCCTTGCCGAAGGGAAGCTGGTAGACGCCGCTGAAGACGAAAACGTGCTCGCGATTTGTGTCGTTGGGGCCGAAGCTGACGCGCGGATAGCGAGCGAATACGTTGTCATTCGCATAACCCAGCGCCTTCGACCAGGTGTAGTTCGCATTGAACTGCAGTCCGCGGCTGAATCGTTTGTCGAACTTGGTCTGCAGAGCGTTGTAACGGGCGTTGGCAGAGGGCGCGGCCGAGGTCATCCCATTGCTGCAGCAGATCGCAGGCGCACCGTTGTAGGTTGAGATGAATTTGTTGTAGTACGGACGCCGAGTGGCGATGTCACCGGAAGCAATTTCAGCGGGGGACGACGGAAGGACCGGCGCGTTGAGATCGTAACCATAGGTCTCGCCCGGGTAGATGCGTTCCGCGTGGTTGCCGACATACGCGAGTTCAAGCGTCGTGTTCGCTCCGAACTGCTGTTGAACGGCGACATTCCACTGATCGACCTTGGGCAACTGAATCAGCTCCGGGCGGAACTGGGGGTTGAAGGTGTTGCTGAGCGGAATGATGCCGTTGGACGGAATTGTCGGAGCTGCAGGACGCACCGGAGGAGCCGCCACCGTCGTTGCAAACTGGCCCCGTGCGTTATTCGCGGTGATATCTTCATTCGCAAGGACTGGCAGATTATGAGTGAGAACGCTGCCGAAGATGGTGCCGAAATAGCCTACCGTGTCATATACCTGTCCGATTCCGCCACGCACGACGGTGGTCGGTAACACCTGATAGGCAAAGCCGAGGCGACCCGCAAGATTGAGGTACTCCATCTTCTGGTTGCTGTTGGTGCCGATGCCGGCAACCCCCGCGACTCGGGTTCCACCGGAGACGAGAGAAGCAAATCCCCCATTGCCTGGTGCGTCGACGGTTTCGGGATAGATGACGTCCCAGCGGACCCCGTAGTTGACGGTGAGCTTCTGAGTCACGCGATAGCTGTCCTGACCGTAGAAGGCGAGCCGCTTCTGACGATTCGACGCGTTGTTCTGATAGACATCGAAACGCTGAAATTCATTGACATCGCCGAAGAGCAGTGACGCCAGCCCAGAGCCAGCGCCGTTGGGACCAGAGGTGGCTCCATTGTTGAAGTTGAGGACGCCGGTGCGGTTATTGTCACTGGAGTTGCGAAGATTGAGGGCGTAACGAACGTCGCCACCAAATTTGATGGTGTGGTTCCCGATGACTTTGGTCCAGTTGTTGTTGATCTGAAAGACCTGTTCGCTCTCGAGCAAAGGGCAGTTGCAATTTTGATTGCCGAAGTTGCTGATGCTGTTGTCGGAGATGTTGAAGGAAGGCAGACCGCTGGTGTCGGGCAGGGTGTTGAGGTTCGGAATGCCGGCTGCAGCAGCGGGTGCTCCGCCGGAATATTTGTTCTCGGAAACGTGATAGCTGAAGAAGCCGAAACGAAAGTCGGTCAACAAGCTGGCATTCACGACGTAGTCGGCACCCACCGCAACGCTCTGATTTTGAACCGTAGAGGTACCCGTTGTGTTCGTGATGCCGAAGCCCTGACCACCGATAGTACCGAAGGCAGGGGCTCCGGCGAGCCGGTAAAGGGCATAGTCGTAACGACCGAAGGTTTTGATCTTGTCGTTGACGGGAAAGTCGAGACGAATGTCTGCCTGGTCGCCGTTGTCCGTTCCATTTCCAGAGGCGGCGAAGTTGTTTTGGGTCAGGGAGGAAGAGGTTGTGTTGGGTGCGGGAAGCAGCCGGAGGAGATTGAGGGCCTGCGGCGAGAGCGCTGAGACCGGGATCGCGTTGGGAGCATACGCGATAGGATCACCCCCGGACACGGGGTACCGATAGACGGAGCCGGAGGTGATGTATTCGCTCAGGTTACAAGTCGTGCTCCCCGCTGCGAGACAGGTATTGCGAACCGTGTTCGTCGGGACAGATTGCAAGAAGCTAGCGCCGAGTCGCTGGCGCAGGCCCTGGTAGTCCATGAAGAAAAATGCCTTGTTCTTCATGATTGGTCCCCCGAGACTGCCGCCGAACTGGTTATAGAGGGTGCTGGGTATAAACCGGTTTGTCACGGGATCGCGGAGAGCCTGAGCGAAGGGGTCGCGCGCCTCCATCGCATCGCTATGGCGGAACCAGAAGGCATCACCATGAAAGTTATTGCTCCCTGACCTGGTGGTGGCGCTGATGATGCCACCGGCCGCCCCGCCAAACTCTGCGTCGTAGTTCTGGGTGGTGACCTTAAGTTCTCCGATCGACTCCAGGGTCGGGTTGATGACGATTATTCCCAATACCGGATCGCGATTGTCGGTCCCATCGAGCAGGAAGCCCTGTACGCCGTAATTTGAGCCGTTGGAGTTCAGAGCCAGGCCGCCCTGCGGGTTCTCGGGCCCCAGGATGTTGAAAGACGAGTGCTGCATGCCGGGGGTGAGCAGAGCAAATGCCGTGAAGTTGCGAGTAAGGTTTGGCAGATCCTGGATAGCGCGTTGATTAAGGACTTCCGAGACCTCGGCGCGATCTGTGGTCAGGGCCGGGGCCGCCGACGTCACGGTGACGGACTGCTGTGAACCCTGAATCTGCAGGGAGACATCCACTTGCTGGGAGGTCCCGGCGTGCAGCTCCACACCTTCCGCGCGGCCGGGCGAAAATGTTCCGGCCTCGACCTGGACCGTGTAGGTGTCCGGGATCAGGTTATCTGCCCGCCAAAACCCTTGCCCGTTGCTCTGGACGACGTTCTGGGTTCCTTTTGCGACATCGGTAACCGTCACTTTTGCGCTTGGAACCACTGCGCCGGTGTTGTCGAGAACGGTTCCATAAAGGGAACCGTAGATAGCCTGTGCGTGACCAAACCGCCCAATCAGCAGCATCGCTGCCACGAATATTCCGAGACACCGCTGCCTTGTAGAAATTTTCCTCACCGAACCTCCGAAGTATCGCATCGAATAAGTGCGTCAGGACTTGGCAAGTCTTTGTCCTGCGCGAGATAGTCGATCGATGCGTTTGGGACGAAAGATGAATTCTCTCCCTTTCGTCACCTGTGTAAACAATCCGCTTGACCATCGGGATTGACTACGGAGTTCACGGTGATTTGACCGTGAAATTGGACGTGAAATGCAGAGAAACAGATGAAAACGTTGCTGGAACAAAATTGGGAAACCATTGACTTTGAAGGCGATGCTCGTTGGGAGCTCGTCCAACGTGTGATCGGAAGTCCACATCTCATTGGGTCGGCTCGCTTGCGGGACTTTTTGCTCCACGTGACCGCCTCTGCCATTCGGGGGACGCCTGAAGACGCTACCGAACAGCAGATAGGTATTCGGGTCTTTCAACGTTCACCGGGTTACAACTCGAGTGAAGACAGCATCGTACGCAGCCACGCACGTCTTCTGCGACTTAAGCTTTCGGCCTACTTCAGCGCCGAGGGCGCCTCGGAACCCCTGATCATCGAGATTCCGAAAGGACATTATCTGCCGGTATTTCTGCCATCCAAACGGGCTGCTGAGGACTCAACCCACGCCGATTTAGCGCCCACGGATGTCGAAGAAGCCAAAGATGCGGCTGTTTCGGGGCCGGCCCGAATGCATAGAACGGGGAGGCAGTGGGGCTGGCTGGCCTTGGGTGGAGTTGGGCTCGCCTTACTGCTCTGTCTTTCTCTGGGCGCAGTCTTTCAGTGGCAAAAACAGGCGCCGACTAAATCATTGAGGCAACTCTGGGGGCCCTTCCTCGCCGGGGATCCCCCGCTGGTCATCTACAGCAACGCTCTTTTTGTGGGAAATGCGAAGAGTGGGATGCGATACGCGGCCAACGACGGGTCGGATGAACAGCCCGCTGGGCTAGTTGACAGCTATACCGGTGTCGGAGAACTTATTTCGGTACATGAGCTTACGAAGATGTTTGACCATCAACACGCTGAGTTTGTTCTCAAACGCAGCCCGTTGGTAACCTGGGACGAAGCCCGGTCGCGCAACCTGATCTTTATCGGTTCGGTTGCGGAAAATGCCTCGCTCAAGGTGCTACCTTCCATGCAGGAGTTCACATTGACGGCTACCGCCGGCGCGGCGGGAATCGTCAATCATCATCCGAAACGAGGGGAGCCGCAAGTCTATCTTCGTCCCGAACATCCCCTGACAAAAGACTATGCCGTCATTGCGCTTCTACCTGGGGTTCAGCCCGAAAACCGGATGCTTGTCTTTAGTGGGCTGACGACGCTAGGCACCCAGGCAGCAATGGAGTATGCGTTAGACCCAGACACTGCTGCCGAGCTACTTCGGCAAGTAAATTTCAAAAAGCAAATACACAATTTCGAAGCGTTGCTGGAGGTAAACATCCGGGGCGGAGTGCCTCTTCAACCTCGGTTGGTCTCGATACGGGTTCATTGACGGACCGCGACCGTTCGATTCTCTGCTTTCGGTTCATGCCGTCCGATCGATGGAGAGGACAGTCTGGTCGTCAAGCGCACGCGCCCCTTGGCAGAACCTGTCTAACGCTGAAAATAGCGCGGCGACTGGATCCGATTGCATAACATGATGCTCAACCTGCGGGAGTCCAAACTGGATGCCGTCCACGTTCTCGGCTTCGTTGATGCCGTCGCTCAACAGAATGATGCGATCGCCGATGCCTAGGCTGATCGATATGGAGTGGAAATGAGCGAAGTCAAGTAGCCCGACGGGCAGGTCTCCATCCGTGATAGTTTCTATTCGGCCGTCGACGCGTACGATAAGCGGCGAGACGTGGCCTCCGTTGACGAGTTCGATGTGCGCCTCGCCATTCTCTGAATGCGTGTAGCGGAGAACGGCGAGTGTCAGATATTTTTCGTTTGCAACGCGGGAACAGACGAAGGTATTGACCGACTGGACAGCGTCGACCAGTGACAGGTTCGCCCTGTTCTGGATGTTGACTTGGGCGTGGAACATTCCCTGGACCATGGACGCGAGAAGAGCGGCGGGAACGCCCTTCCCGCAGACGTCGGCAACAATCGCTACGAAGCCGTTTGGGACGGGAATGACGTCGTAGAAGTCTCCACCGACACCGGTGCAAGGGATAGTGCGTGCGCGGAGGCGCGCGTAGGGAAACTCCGGCAGGGTCTGCGGGATAATCTGGCGCTGAATGGACGCAGCGATCTCAAGCTCTTTCCGAAGTAGGGCGGACTCGCGTTCGACTTCGATCATCCGCAGATTTTCGACCAGCGTTGCTGCCTGGCTGGCGATAGCGTGCAGGATGTCGTTGCCGGTATGGGTGAAATCGTGACTCCCGGAATGGCTGTCAAGATAGAGCAAGCCCAGCAGGCGGCCGGAGTTCTGGCCGCGCAAGGGAATGGCGACGACACTGCGGATGGCGTGCAGAACAAGGCTTTCGTGTTGCCGACCCATCTCTTCGGTAACGTCGGAGAGGATAAAGTCCAACTGAGAGGTTGCTGCCTTTCTCACGATGGAGAATGAAATCGTCGGCTGTCCGAGAATGGCGTTGCCGTATTGATCCTGTGCGCATTCGAGCCGGAAGCTGTCGGCGCTTTCGCCAAGAAAGACGAAACCGCGCTCTGCGGCAGTGATGCGTATGGCGTACTCGACCATCGTGCGCAACACGTCGTTTATGGCGCCGTAGGTGTTAAGGCTTTGCGCGGCTTTGAGGAATAGTGACAGTTTCTCAAGATCGCTTTGACTATCGAAGCGGGAGCCGGTTTGTGAGATTTGCCCAATTAACGTCAATACGGTACTTTCCTCGGCATCCTCAAACAATAAGACTACGTGGCTTAGACCGAGATTGATGGAATCCTGCGAGCGCAGGCGTGTCTTGTCGATTTGCAGTCCATTGACGAAGGTGCCGTGTCGACTACCCGTATCTCGCAAGACATAACCGTCGGGATCTCGTTCGATGCAGGCGTGCTCGCGTGAGACCTGCGGATAGGGCAGCGAGAGGTCACGATCCGCGCCGCGTCCAATCGTGAAAGGAGTACTGTCGAGGGAAATAACCTGGCGTGCGCCATCGATATTGATAACCAACCGTGCGCTCGTTTGGGGGACAGGGTCCATGTTGGTCTACGCTATTGGGGTGTAATGGATACTACACCCAGAATGCCTTCCTCCCTTTATATGGTCCATCTACTAATGCTGACTGTCACGAGACACAACGAATGTGTAAGTGCTTCTATCGGACTTGCAGCCGATCTCGGGCCTGAGTACAAAAGTGAAGTTAATTCAGACGGTCATGATGGTATAACTCGGCGCGACGGCACGGGCGGCAGTCAGCTTCAGATTGCAGGGCTTGTAATCGGCCAAATGGGTCAAGCGGCTGGGCACGGTGCTGGCGAGGGTGGAATCGTCTGAAACTGACCTGACTGCAGGAATTCCCCACAAAATGCTCCATGACTCCTTGATCTGGTCTAGGCCATGCGCAGCCGCATCGATGGCCATATAAATTTTGAGAACTGCAGGGTCGATTTCCAGGCCATGTTGCTGTCCTTTTTGAAGCATCCATTTCAAAGTTAGGTTGGATAGTCCAGCATCCGGGCATCCGCCACCCACGCTGCTGTGGCAACCTGTAAACCAGACCTGCTCGAGAATTTGGCCTGGAACGTTGTCAGCGACCCATAGTGTGGGCGGAAATGATCTTCGACGCTCATCGATCGCAAGAGCCTGGTAGGCGGCTTTGACCGAACCACTCAATTTTGTGTCGAGAAAACCATAACGGATGGGGTCGACGGCCCCGATGATGCTGGGTATTCCAAGAGATCCAACGGTATCCCACACGCCAATCATCGTGATGGTCACGGGACGGTTACCATACTTCGTTTTCAAATCTGCTAGGGCTGCAGCGCGACCTGCCGATTGCGGCGTCATACGGTAGGCAGAAAAACCGTCCTCGATCGCCTGTTGTGTCAGATTAGCCGGTAGACCACAGCACGCCAGCATCCCTCCAATACTTCTAGCCGTATAAGCACCCCGGCTGAAGCCAAAGAGAAAAATTTCGTCGCCATCGAGGTAGTCATGGGCGATCTTTGTATAACCTTCTTTGACCTTATTGAACAGACCGGTTCCGAACGCCCCTCCCAACAGACGATTGATGAGGATTCCATCCGCCCCTATGCCATCGTCGTAGCGGGGGCATTGCGTTGCGGTAGTCGGCAGGGACTTGTACAGCTTGTAAACGTTCGTATCTGTATCCGAGACAGTTGTGGTGCTCTTGGGATGACTCCAGGTACCGTCGGCGCAGAAGATAATCTTTTTCATTTCTTCCTCCTTCAAAACAACGCTGAGCTCTCGATCAGTGCTGCCTCGCAATCATAGGATTGCGGAACCGATCATTCAACAAGTCTGTTGAAGATTGCAGCTACAACCTTGACTGCAATCTGCCTGGGGTTGACAGGAAAGCTCCCAGAGAATACCTCTTTCTTTCCTGGGAAGCCTAATGTCAGCGCATAACTGATTGATTTTCTATATTTACGAGGACATATCGGTAACGAAATCCTTATTCCGAGTTGTTTACAGCTAAGTTTAGAGAAGCCAAGAAATCATGGCGCCTTCGTTGTCTCCAGACGACAAATCCCTGCGGATGCCGGGTCGATTAAGTCAAAATTTGTGCAACGGATCGGATAGCGTAGATACTGTCAGGATGAGTTCACCTACAGCTGCCGCTCTGGGCGAGATTGGATTGCCGATGCCGATGCACGAGCTGGCATCGCGCACCTGGGACGTGATTGTTGTCGGAGCGGGCCACAACGGCCTTGCCTGCGCGGCTTATCTGGCGCGGGCGGGCAAGCGAGTGGTTGTACTGGAAAGCCGGTCGCGGGTAGGTGGGGCTTGCACGATCGAGGAGCCCTTTCCCGGAGTGCGGATGTCTCCGTGCGCCTATCTTGCCGGCTTGCTGCATCCGCTGGTTGTTTCGGAGCTGGATCTTCCCGCGCGCGGTTTTCAATGGAGCCCTGCGGTCAATGGTTTGTTCGTTCCCTTCCTGGATGATTCCAGCATTCAGCTCTGGGACGACGAGGAACGGTGCGAGGATGAGATTCGAGCGTTTGCTCCTAAGGATGTGGAGGGGTGGCGCGCACTGAACGATGTGATTTGCAGAACGCGCGATGCTTTGCGTCCTGCAGGCGAAGGTGATCTGTGGATCGGCGAAGCTCCGACGCGTGAACAAATTAATGAGCGGCTTGGCAAGGACGAAGAAGCACAGCGGATGCTCTTCGACTGGTCCATGGCTGAGTTCGTGGAGCACTATCTGGCTGATGAGCGGCTACAGATGGCTTACCTGGGGCAGGGGGTGATTGGTACGAAGGCGAGCCCGTTTGACGCAGGGACCGCCTCGATTCGGTTTCATCATGCTTCAGGCCGGCTTGGCGGGATGCCGGGCATGTGGGGTTACGTCAAGGGTGGTATTGGCATGGTTTCGTTCTACTTCTGCGATGCCGCGAGGGAGGCTGGAGCTGTGGTTGCGACTGGAGTTCCGGTTGCGCGGATACTGCCTGGAGAAGGTGTGGTTCTCGACGGGGGCGACCGCGTGCATGCGCCAATCGTAGTCTCGAATGCTGATCCGCGGCAGACACAGAATTTACTTGGAACTGCCGCCGATCCGGGATGGAGCGCGCGGATTCACGAGATCCCGATCGAGGGGTGCACGGTCAAACTGAATGTGCTGCTGCGGGAGCTGCCGGACTTCACTGCACGTCCGGGGAAGAATGAAGCTCACCACTATGGGCAGATCAATGCTCCGCTCACGAAATCGGAGTGGAAGGCCGGCTTTGTTTCGGCGCAGCAAGGTGGGGTGGCGCAACATCTGTGGTGCGAAGTGTACTTCCAGAGCGTGCACGATGCGACGGTGGCCCCGGCCGGCCTGCACACCATGAGCGTCTTTTCGCAGTATGTTCCGTACAAGTTTTCGCGCGGAACCTGGGAGGAACGGCGCGACGAAGTTCGCCAACTGGCACTTGGTTCACTCGGCCGATTCTGCTCCAACTTGGAGAGCGCGGTAGTGGATACGCAGGTGCTGGGGCCTCCCGATATAGAGCGAAATGTTGGCCTCACCGGCGGTCACATTTTTCAAGGCGAATGCCTGCCTCCTTTTATGTGGTCCAATCGACTTTCTGCACGCACTCCGATGGAGGGTGTCTATCTTTGCGGCGCGTGTACGCATCCGGGTGGAAGCGTGATCGGCATCAATGGGCGCAATGCCGCAATGGCTGTGTTGAAGGCCACGAAAGATAGTTAGCCCGTCAGGTAGATATCAGGGCTCAAATCTCGCGTAAGCTCAATCCCCTGCCATTGCCATGTCGGGCTGGCTATTAGCTTGACCGCGAAGCGATCGTTCAAAAACCGCGAGTTGGGCCTCTATATCTCTCTCGGTGTTCCGACGCTTGACGATGTCTTCGCGATAGCGGCGAAGGAAGTAATCGATCGTCTCTACTCGAATGCGGATGGAGCCGGAGGGCTTGTTTTCGTCGAGATCCTTGAACGAGAAATATGGCGTTCCCGACCGTTCGATGATGCCCTCGATCACTCCATAGATGGGAGCGTCGTGGCCGCACTTGAAGCTGGAGACTTCAAGGGCGACAAGGTTGGGATGACGTGCCGTGAACTTTGCGGCCCACACCTTGTGATTGGTGCTGGTGGAGTAGCGGTTCTTCCAGACGTCGCTGATATCCAGCGGATGTGTAATCAGGCCGGCGCGCACCTCCTCGCCAAAGAGGCGGTCGAGCAGATCCTCATCGAGCGGCAGGGTGCTTTGTGAGAAGACGGGATAACCCAGCTTCTGGAACTCCTCCATGATCTCGTGATTGAGGCCGGGATCGTGATGATAGACGCGGCCCAGCATGACGATACCGATGCGATCCTCGCGCTCGAGTTGGTCGAGCGTTTCTCGCGCCTGTCTGCGTATTTCGGCTTCGCATTCATGGAGAGCATGGAAGCCGACAGCAACAGCCCTGTCATTTTCTTCGCGGCTGAGACCGAGTACTGACCCCCATGCCTTGAACATCTGATCGGCGCAGATCTTCCCATCCTGAAGGTTCAGAATTGGATCCATATATAAGACGCCGTTCTCGGCGAAGATATCGCTTTCCTTAGTAAAGGCAGCTTTCACAGTCTCCGGCGTAGCGGTCACGGTTGGGCAGGCGTTCGATCCAGTCAAGTTCACCAAGTACGAATGCAGCACGTCATACATCGGAAACCAGATCGCGTGGAGCGGCTTCTTCGCGTGCTTCGTGGCGAGCAGATTGTAGACGTGCGCGATGCCTATCTTCGACGGATAGCATGGGTCGATGGCACCGCGGCTTGCTCCTGCGCGGTACAGCTCCGGCGTTGTGTAGTCGGAGTAAATAATATTTTCGGATTTCAATCCGAGACTGGTGAAGTACGCATTGAAGAATGGCGCATAGGTGTAGGTGTTCAAAAGACGCGGTATACCTATGCGGAAATCTCTGCGCCGGTCCATCAGATAGGCGCGTTCTTTGACAGCTTTCGAAACGAACAGCCCTTTGGTTTGCGGGACGGAGTCCGAGGCGCCCTCGACTTCACGGTGACGGAAGACATCGCGTGCCGAGATATCAACATAGTTTGGATTGACGGACTTGATTTTGTCGATGTCTGCCTTGATGTCCTTCATCTCATCGAGGTCTTCCACTGCGCCCTTCTCACAAGTGGCGATGATCAGACGCTGTTCGTCAACCCGAAGAGGAACCTTGGTCTTGCGCGGTTGAAATTCGGTGGGTTTCGGCAGTTCGACAACCTTGTTCGATCCGGGAGCCAACTGAATTTGAACCAGCGGTTCTACCTTCGCTTTGAATAGCGACGGAGAACTGTGTCCTCCACCAGTGCTGCAAGACCCATGCGATTCGACGGGAGGAAGGTTCGCCTGAATCTGCTCGAGGGGAGGCAGATTGGATACGACCTCGGCTACCTCTTCGATCGTAGCAGCGCGGTCCTCTGCGACAGTATGGGAATGATTGTGTTCCGGGGTTTTTCCACCAGTTACATCGACGTCGATGAAAGTACGCAGGCAATTGTTCTTGCAGAAGCAGCAGCGCGTGTCTTCGTTGCGCGTAGTTCGGTAGCGGATGTTCGCAACGGCTTCGAGACCGATAAAGGTCGTCTGACGGCCGTTGTTCCAGAGGCGGTGCGCCTCCTGGGCTGCGCCAATTGCGCCGGATTCACCGCAGTGCTCATGCACGATAATCTCCGGCTCTTTGCCGTTAGCGCGGAAGCTCGACTTGATGAAGTCCACCTCCGCTTTGACCACGGCTAGATTGTTCTGTGTGCCACCCTGGAGAACAAAGCGCGTACCGAGGGCGGCTAGATTCGGAATACTGGCCACGTAGAGGAAGACGTTCTTCGGGAGCACGTCTGCGAGGCCCGCGAGAATCTCTTCCGACCGCCAGCCCTGGCGTTGGAAGTTGACGATGTCGGATTGCATGAAGACTGCACATCCGTAGCCAAAGGACGGCATGGATTTGGCGGCGAAGGCGATGTCCGCAAACTCTTCGACTTTCATGCCGAAGCCCTCGGCGGTCGATTGCAGGAAATAACCGTTGCCTGCGGAACACTGCGTGTTCAGCTTGAAGTCCTTTACGCGGCCGTCTTTCAGAACAATGAGTTTGATGTCCTGTCCGCCCACATCAACAATGGCGTGTGGATCGTCGTAGAACTTCAGCGCCGACTCCGTATGTGCGACTGTCTCAACCAGTGCGACGTCGGCGTTCAAAACATCCTTGAGAATGTCTTTGGCATAGCCGGTCGTGGCAACACCGAGTACCTCGAGCGACGCACCCTTCGTTTCAATCTGCTCTCGAAGCTTCTGGAACACCTCGATCGTGTCCTGAATCGGATTACCGTTCGAAAGTTGATATGTCTTGCACAGAATCTCCCCTTCCGTGTCGAGCACGGCAGCTTTGGTCGACGTCGATCCTGCGTCAATCCCAATGAAACCAGAGACGATCTGCCCTGGATAAAACTCTGCAGGGTTAAACTTCTTCTTCGTGTATGCCGACTTGAACGCGACAAGCTCGGCATCCTCCGCAACGAGGCCTTTGCCGCCGGAGGTTGCCTTCTCCTCGGCTCTGCCGAAGTCAATGTAGTAAAGCAGCTTATCCGTACCTAAATAACGGCCGACCTCCGGCTCTTCCTCCTTGCCGAACTCAACCGATCCTAGGGCCGCGAAGTACTGTGCATTCTCGGGCACTTTGATCAGCTCTTCGGGGGTTGTTCCCTCCGGAATTTCGACCTTGCGTTCCTTCCACATGCGCGGGATGTTGGTTTGCCACGCCTCGCGCATGCCACGAATAAATCCGTTCGGGCCACCCAGGAGAAGAACGTGGGGGCGGAGCGTATGACCGCGGGTGAGTACGCTGAGATTCTGAAGCACGATGGCCTCGAAGAGGGAGGCCATCAACTCATCAGGCGGCGTACCTGTCTTCTGCAGTCCATTGATGTCAGTCTCGGCAAAGACGCCACATTTGCCGGCAACCTTGTGCAGCTTGATGTTGTGATACCCCTGATTCGCGAGATCCGCAGTGGGAATCTTGAGCTTGGCATTAATCTTGTCGATGACCGCTCCTGTACCACCGGCGCACTTGTCATTCATCGAAGGGATTTTCTTTTTGCGTCCAGTCTCCTCATCGTCTTTGAAGACGATAATCTTCGCATCCTGCCCGCCTAGCTCGATGACGGAGTACACCTCTGGATGAAGTTTCTCGACTGCCAGCGAGACGGCATGCACCTCCTGAACAAACTTCGCACCGATCATCTCAGCGATGGTTCCCCCACCCGAGCCGGTGACGAAGATGCGTGTATTTCCAGGGGCAATTCCCGTGTCCTCTTCCATGCGACGCAGGAACTCGAGGACTTTTTCTGGCTGACGCGTCTCATGACGCTGGTAGTCCTGCCACATGGTCTTGTCAGTCGCTGCGTCAACCACAATCGCTTTGACAGTCGTGGAACCTACGTCGAGACCAACCAGGAATTGGTGCATTACCCTCTCCTCAATGACGAATCCGTGGTGCCGGGAAGAAAAGCCGGTCGTTTGAGTTGCTCCCTTGGGCCGAAAACGACGTCAGGAATAATGTGCGGGTTAGATAGTCCTTCTGGCAGCTTGACGAAGCGCCACACCGAATGACGCAGCAACGCAATTGGCGCCGCGACTAGCAGCAGCCCCAAAATGAAACAACCCTCCAATAGAACGCCCGAGAGTACGCGCATTATGCAACCCGTTGGACAGGGATGGAGGCTTGAGTCCGGCGACGATACGCACTATCCTTCTCCATCAGGTCGCTTACATGCCAGGCAAATTGTGCAGCAGTTCCGACAATGCCCTTCCGATGCGGCACCTTGTAGAGCGCTCGTTTAAGGGACGGATGCTCGTCAACATACTGTCGCAACTCCTCGAGCGACCTTCCCATCTGCTGCAGAACGCCGTCGAATTCAGCGCGCGCCCTCGCCTTGGCCTCTGCGAGCGCCATCTGGACCCGGCTATGTGCGTTCACTTCGCCCTCACCGGACGTCTCGATCGGCAGGAAGATCATGTCTTTGAATTTATTGACAACGTGCGACTGAACGCCATCCGACTGGGTCGACGGCATGCAGCCGAACGGCTTCAGTGCCAGCACCATGTGGCAGAGGTGATTCACGGTGTAGTAGACATTCTTGCCTACTTCCATGTAGCCCTCTCCGCCGCGCGCGAGCTGATGATAGAAAGGATGCGCCAACCGCGAAAGTTCCTTTTGCGGAATCAGGTGATGCGCTGTGTCGCCCATGTGCTTGATGGTGCGGTGATAGAAATACGTCCACATGGCGCTGCCGGCGCTCAAACCGCTGGTCTTCTTGAATATCTTGAAGTCGTTCGCGAGGCGTTTCTTAACCTCATGCCACTTGGGGTCACGATAGGGGGCTTCAGCGTCCGCTCGCGCTTTGGCGCCCTCCTTGGCAACAAACATCATGTAGGCGATCCATGTAGCGATCGGTTCGACAAGCACCTGTGCCCCTTCCTTTTCGAGGAAGGCAAACATGTTGAAGTTACCGTCGCCCTCGGTCGTTTGTGCCCAGAACTCGCCGGTGATTTTGATAACAGGCTTCACACGCAGACGGTCGACTTCAATCGCGTTGATGCTGTCGCGGCAGGCGTGCAGCGCGTCGACATATTCTTTGCCATATAAGTTGTGACCGATCTTTCCGAGTGTGCAGCCAATCCCTTCGAGCTTTTTGTTTTTCTCGAGGTACGGTTTCGCCCACGATGGAGCGGCGTCCATGATGTGCCATCGCTTTCGGTCGCGTAGCGTATTAGTCAGTGTTTTCACCGATTCTTGAATGACGCGGTCTGTCTCGCCCCTGTTCACCTCGAAGGGACGCACCTGATAAACAAGCTCATTGATGACATCTCCAAGATTGAGGGCGTTGAGCATTCCCATGCCGAAGTCGACCGAGAACTTCAAACCTGGTTCGCCGCTCGCAGCTTTAATGCCGTCGGTCTGTTGGAACAGCAGCACACGGAAACCCTCGAAACCCGCGTTCTGGAGCGCAAACCTGTACTCAGCTTCATACATACCGAAGCGACATGGCCCGCAGGAGCCGGCGGTGAAGAACACGTAGTTGTCTATGATCTGCTGGCGTGTCTGGCCTTGTTGTTCGAGCTTCTGAAGATGACGCACGAGATTGCCCATCGTGAAGTAGGTGGGATTGCACTGGCCGTTGTTGCCGAATTCCTTTCCCGCTTGAAAATCGTCAACCACTGGGGTGGGAATGTTCTCGCAATGATAGCCGCTGCCATGGAAAACCGCCTTGATCATCTCTTCGTGCTTCCAGGTCAGACCCCCAAAGAGAATCGTTACGTAGTCGCGTTCCGCAGCCGTGAACGTACGTTCGACCGGCTTCTTAAACTCGCGCATGCGTGCCAATCCAGCCGCGGCTCGGAGGCGAGCCCTTTCGGCGTCGATACGGGTCTGTACTTCTACCTCAAAATCTGTCTGAACGATCTCTTCAATTTCAGGCATTTGCGTCTCCTTGTACTCAATTGCGTGCGAGTTGCGATCGAATCTGGGTATTGGTGATGACTGGTTACATCTGCCCTTTCATTCCCTGGAAGCCGTGCGCGAGTTGCTTGAAGAAGTACTTGATAACTCGCTGGTCGTTGTAGCACCAGCCGAGGATGTGGTTGAGCGTTGAAAAACAATGAGTCTGGCAGGTCTCTTTTTGATGCTCCAGCTGTTTGGTGTTGAATTTGTGATCTCCGACAGCCCCCCAGTCATAACTCGCCGTATACATCGGGAAACAGGGAGCCAACGTGCCATCAACGCGAATGATCATAGAGTTCTGACCAGCGCGGCAGTTCCAGGGAAAGTGGTTTCCCTTCATGAAGTCCACCATCTGCCAAAGGCGGGCGTTCGAGTTGACCATCTTGTATCCGGCATCCTGTTTCTCGGACAGCCACTGAATGGTCTCCTCGACCGAAGGCCAGTCATTCCTGGTGATGTAGGTGGCGTTGTTGTCAGCATGTTTGAAGTGCTCATCCTGCTCTAGCAATGGAGATTCATTGATGTGGTAGTCCGTTGCTATATCGTTGTTATGGGCGATCTCGGTAAGCTCCCGTACATCGTCCAGATTATTGCGGCAGATATTGATGTTGAGGAAGACAGAATAGCCATACCCATACTGTTTGCGAACTAAGTAGTCGAACTGTTTGCGGATGGGTGCCAGTGCTTTGGGCAAACTAGTTTTCAGATCGACGGCATCGACAGCTATATTGAAGGTGGACATGCCTGCATCGGCCAGCTTGTCGATGACCTCAGTGCGCAATAGCCGTGCGTTCGTCGGCAGGTATATCCAGAAGTTTTTCTTTGGGGCGTAGTACGTAATCTTGTGAATAAAATCGGGCCTCAGCAACGGCTCCCCGCCCATATAGGCGAGCACACGGCAATCGGTGCCGTGCAACCAGTCAACAGAGCGTTTCGCCGTATCCTCGCTCATGCCCTTCACTGTATTGTCGAAGGCCCAGCAGTAGTGACAGTCCAGATTGCACTTGAACTCGGTGAACAAATAGGAAATAAGCGGATGGAAATCCCCTGCAGTGACGCGCGAGCGGATGTAGGGAAACAACCATCCCTGCATCGCGTGGTAGATCTGCCCAGGCGTCCACCTGCGTTTTTCCGCAGGAACCCACTCGGCATTTTCGTCAATCGGCCCCAATAGCTCCGGGTGTTCCGGGAAGATCGGACCAGGGAGTTTCTCGGAGGCACCTACTGGGCACACACCGGCTGAATGGGTTCTTGGCTTGGTGAGTAGATCGTGGAGCGGAACATCGAGCCGGAAGCTCTGGGACTGTTCAGTGGGCTGCTCCAAGTGCATTCGGACCTCCCCAAATTTGTAGATTATTGTGTAGGAATGCTGGATCAGTTGCACTTCGCGCCCTCAATTGCAATCAGGTTGCCAGATTCACCGTCTATCCTTTGGTGAAAACAGCGATTGAAAATAAAAGAGGGAATTACTAAAACCTCTATCTATAACTCCTCTGCATGAATGCGTGAGTGCCAGTCGATTGACCATCTGCCAGCCTATTGGCATCGAATCAAAAGGTTCTTGGGCCTAGGAAAGCGCAATTGCCAGAGAAACGTCGATTTCATAATCTCTGCTACCTTGCGCTCCGACTCTACATCTATGCATCAAGTAATGGAGGCGATCCCTCAGCACATGCAAAACGAGGATGCCAAGAACTTTCTTGTTTCGAGCGGCAACGCTCCGCATCCGGAGCACGATGAGGAACTTCTCCGCTTTGCGCGCAGACTGGACATGCATCACGATCTTGAGGGGTTATTGCAGGCGCTGCCTACTGAATTGGGCGGTATCACCGCCTGCAATACAGCAGCAGTTTTTTATCAATATGAGGGTACCGTTTCGTCGCATGTGGCTGACATTGGAGGCTATGGAGGCCCATCGCTTCCTTCGATTGCCGAGTGGAAGGAAACGATATTGCCCATGGTTCAGGGGCATCAACGAAGCCTACTCCTTTCATCTTTAGATGAGGAGACCCGCTTTCCTGAAACTACAAAGTTTTTCCGTGGACGTGGGAACGCATCTCTTTGCGTGCTGTCTCTGGACAGAGCTCTTCATCATCTGGGAGCGATCTGCTTTGGCCGGGCGTATGAGAATGCCTTCTCTGAAAACGAAGTTTGTTTCCTCTCGTTAATTGCTTACTATGCCGGCCTGGCAATCGATGATCGGCTGAATTTCGCCCGCTCTGAGACCACGCGGATTCAATTGGAGCGCGAGGGGACGAAACTGAAGCTGATCCTGAACCTGAACAACAGCGTAGTGTCTAACCTGGAACTGCGCGATGTTCTGCAGTCCATTTCTCCCAGTATTCGGGACGTGATGCGTCTGGACGGTATTGCTCTAATCCTGCCCGACGCAGAAAACCAACGCCTTCAGATACATGCACTGGACTTTCCCCGCGGCAAAGGATTGGTGCGTCAGGACATGTCGAGCCCGCTCTATGGCTCGTTGCCTGGTCAGGTTTTTCGATCCGGAAAGCAATGGGTTGGGGACACCGGCGAGTTACAAAGATCGGGCCTTGATCACAGGATCGCTGCAGAAGAGGGAGTTGAGACGATGTGCATGCTCCCGTTGATCCGGTGCAATCGCGTTCTTGGCGTGCTCTGCCTGATGCGGCTGCACAAAAACGCCTTTACAGCTCAGGATCTCGAGTTTTTGTCCCAGATGGCCGGACAGGTATCTATCGCCATCGATAATGCCTTCGCCTACCGCCAGATTACCGAACTTAAAGATAAGCTCACGCAAGAGAAGCTCTATCTCGAAGACGAGATCCGAAACGAAATGAATTTCGAGGAAATCATAGGGAACAGCCCTGTGCTCCGCCAGGTTCTACGTCAGGTAGAAGCTGTCGCGCCGACCAAGTCAACTGTCCTCATTCAGGGGGAAACCGGTAGCGGAAAAGAGTTGATTGCTCGTGCTGTTCACAATCTCAGCCAGCGACGAAACCACCCATTCGTGAAGCTGAATTGTGCGGCAATTCCAACTGGCTTGCTCGAAAGCGAGTTATTCGGGCATGAGAGGGGAGCGTTCACCGGCGCGATCGCGCAGCGTATAGGGCGCTTTGAGTTGGCATCGCAAGGAACCATCTTTCTTGATGAAATCAGTGAAATTCCCACTGATCTGCAGCCAAAGCTTTTGCGCGTCTTGCAGGAGCGGGAGTTTGAACGGTGGGTAGTTCACGCACGCTTCGTACCGATGCTCGTCTGATTGCCGCAACCAACAGGGATCTGCATGCCATGGTGGAAGAGCAGACGTTCCGCTCCGATCTGTTCTATCGATTGAACGTATTCCCAATTTACGTTCCTCCTCTCAGGGAGCGGAAAGAAGATATCCCATTCCTTGTCAGGCATTTCGCTCAGCATTTTGCACGTGACATGACAAAAGAGATCGATTCGGTCTCCGCTGAGACCATGAATGCTCTGGTCAACTATCCGTGGCCTGGGAACGTTCGCGAGCTACAGAATGTAATCGAGCGCGCGGTCATTCTCTCCCGAGGTCCCGCGCTGAAAGTATCCATGGCCGATTTGAAAGCAAGGACTCCCGATACAAGCGGTGACGTGAACAGAGCCGCGACCCTTGAGGAGATGGAAAAGAGGCACATTTTGTCGGTTCTGGAGCAAACCAATTGGGTCTTCGCCGGTCCTAACGGAGCGGCTGCGCGACTCGGAATAAAACGCCCTACGCTCCAATTCCGCATGCAAAAGCTCGGAATTTCCCGTCCGCAGAAGTCCTGAACCTAGGAGTTTTGGACGAATAAGTCGGACCGAACCAGGTGCCAACAATTTGGCACACTGCCAACCGATGAGCATTCCCGGGAATGTCTCCCTCCTACATTCGTTCGCCATAGAATCCGCATTTTTGAGAGAGTTCAGTGCGTCAGGATAAGCTTCGTCATTAGGCATGACGATTGCAATAACGAAACAAGCCAGGAATCGGGAGGCTGTCGGAAAAACAGATTGAAATGTTTGGACTGCAAGGATAGGCAAGATGCTACGAATCACAGTGACCGAAGGCGCATCGGAGCAACTTTGGGTTCTTCAAGGCCGGCTGACTGGGTGCTCCGTTGAAGAGTTGACCGCAAATTGGCGTGTCAATCGGAAGGATCGTCCGACAACTCAGAGTTGCATCGTCGATCTTAACGAGATCACTTCCATCGACAAAGGCGGCGAACAGGTCCTCCTGATGATGATCCGTGATGGTGCAAAGTTCGTGGCGACAGGTGTTTATACGAAACATCTGCTGCAATCGCTTTCGGCGAAAGTCGCAAACCGATCAAATTCGCCGTAATCTCACCATTTGCAAGTCGTCGGTAAATCGCACCTTCGCGAAGCGAAGCATACCATTCACTTGTAGCGAAATCCTCTTCCGCGCATGCGAATTCGCATCGTTGTCGCAGCTACGCTGATAAGTGACGAAATTTCTACAAAGACTTTCCCTCCGTCCACAAGATCGGGATGTCCATCCTTCAGATTGGGGTCAGTCAGGATGCTGTGAAGAAACAGCAACGCGGCACAAGGAAAGACGAGGTAGTGCAGGCTACTCCACAAAGGCCGGCCGATCTTTGCTCGGAGCAAAGACGAGACCAGTACCAGCACGATGAGATAGAGCGCCCCCGCTCCGGCCATGTTCAATTTCGGCTGCAAATATGAGTGAATGGGCCAGAGCACATCCATCAATCCGAAATGGGGCGTGTGCAGAAACAGAAGTACGGCTGGGTGTGAGAGGGTAAGGAAGACAGCGACGTAAGCCGTCCACTGATGCAGCGCGAAGAGGTTGATGTGGAGATGCGGCCAATGCCGCATTGGGCTATAACGCAGTGACATCAGCATGCCGAGCAGCAGGTTCACTGTCACCGCACCCACGGCGCCGAGTCCAAGATACGAGCAAAGATCGAGCAAAGTCATCTCGGAGGGGGTCGCCATGACGGGTATGCATACTATACGGCGTCGGCACAGCATAAGTTTCTTTTGCCGTGAGCACGTATCCCTTATAACCTAGAACTTCGCCAGCGCATTTACCGTTTGCAGCAGGACATCTTTCGCTTTTGCTGCTGAGACCTTTGCCCGGCCTCATTCGTTACCGTTGTATCCGCAGCCATCTACTAAGTCAGAATGTCGCCTATGCCAAAGGTTTCTTAGGAGAGTCATGATCGTACGCCGCCGCATCTTCCTTCTCGCTGCATCTGTCCTGTCAGTCACCCTAGCGGCATACGCTCAGGTCGATCCGAAGCTCTATTCGGACATGAAATGGCGCGAAATCGGCCCGATGCGAGCCGGTCGTACGCGCGCTCTGGCCGGCGTACCCAGCGAGCCAGCCACCTTCTACCTCGGCGCTGTGAACGGTGGCGTGTGGAAGACGACTGACGCAGGGGCGACGTGGCACAGCGTGTGGGACCGTGAGCCAACCGGTTCCATCGGCTCGATTGCGGTTTCAGAGAATGACCCAAACATCGTCTATGTGGCCAGCGGTGAGGGTCTGCAGCGGCCAGATCTGTCGACTGGCGACGGCGTCTACAAGTCCACCGATGGCGGTAAGACGTGGACACCTTGAAGGATTACGCGACGGCCAGCAGATCGGCCAGATCGCCATCGACCCGAAGGACCCGGACCGCGTCTTTGTGGCTGTCACGGGCCACCCATACGGCCCCAACGAAGAGCGTGGTCTGTACCGCACGCTCGACGGCGGGAAAACTTTCAAACGTGTGCTGTTTACAAATAATCGCACCGGAGCGTCTGAGGTGCAGATCGATCCGCAGCACCCCAACATCGTCTTCGCCGGGATGTGGCAGCGGCAGGAAGCTCCGTGGGAGAACGGATCGTTCCTCGGTGCAGAGGGTGGGCTCTACCGCTCCACGGACGGCGGCGACACCTGGGCCAAACTCACCGGAGGCGGCCTGCCGGACGACATCCTGCAGGTGCAGCTGACTATCTCACCCATCGACTCGCGTCGCATCTACGCTGCCGTCGCCACTACGCATGCGACGGTTGGCCTCTACCGGTCGGATGATGGGGGCGTGAACTGGATCCATGCGCCGGTCAATGATCCGCGGCCAGAAGCCCGCATCGGCGGAGGCGATGTCCCCGTGCCAAAGGTTGATCCCAAAGATCCCGACACGGTCTACGTAGCCAGCGTCGTTACCTGGAAGTCCACCGACGCCGGCAAGACCTGGTACGGCCTGCGCGGAGCTCCGGGCGGCGACGACTACCAGAACGTCTTCGTCAACCCGAACAACACCAAAATCATCGCGCTCGCCAGCGACCAAGGCGTGATCATTTCGCAAAACGGCGGCGAGACGTGGACCCAATGGTTCAACCAAGATACAGCGCAGGTCTACCACGTTACTGCAGACAACGCATTTCCTTATCGCGTGTGCGGCGGGCAGCAGGATTCCGGCTCAGCCTGCGTGGACAGCCGCAGTAACGACGGCCGCATCACTTTCCATGACTGGCATCCGGCTGGCATCGAGGAGTATGGTTACGCCGCTCCGGACCCGCTCGATCCGGACATCGTCTACGGCGGCAAGGTTACGCGCTACGACCGCCGCACCGGTCAGATCCAGAACGTGGAGCCGAAGCCGCTGCGCAGTTACCGTATTCTGCGTACGCAACCGCTGCAGTTTTCCCCCGCTGATCCCCACAAGCTGTACTTCGCCACGAACACGCTATGGCTGACGGAAGATGGCGGCAAGCACTGGAAAGAGGTGAGCCCTGACCTCAGCCGTGAAACGTGGGAGATTCCGCCCGCGATTGGAGACTACAAAGATATGCCGGCGGCTAAGCCAACTCGCCGCGGCGTGATCTATTCGCTTGGCCTGTCGGCACTGAACAGCGATCGTCTCTGGGCAGGCACAGACGATGGTCTCATTTGGACCACGTCCGATGCGGGTGCGCACTGGAACAACGTCACGCCGCCTGAGCTGAAGCCGTTCTGGAAGGTCTTCAATATGGACGCTGGCCACTTCGACGCGCAGACGGCCTACGCCGCGGTGAATACGCTTCGTCTCGACGACATGCGCCCGCATCTTTTCCGCACGCACGATGGCGGCAAGACGTGGAGGCAGATCAACAACGGCATCCCTGATGGCGCGGCTACCAGTACCATCCGCGAAGACCCCAAACGCAAGGGTTTGCTCTATGCCGGCACTGAGACGCAGGTGTATGTCTCGTTCGATGACGGAAATCACTGGCAGTCGCTTCGCCTCAACATGCCCGCAAGCTCCGTCCGCGACTTGCAGGTGAAGGACGACGATCTCATCGCCGGAACCCATGGCCGAGGCTTCCTCATTCTCGACAACGTCACTCCGTTGCGCCAGATTGCCGCGAAGCTGGCCAATGAGAACGCGTATCTCTATGCACCGCAGACGGCAATCCGCATACGCGGCGGCATGAACCCGCCTACGCCGTGGCCGCCTGACATGGCTACGGGAGAGAACCCGCCGGACGGCGCCATCCTCGACTACTACCTCGGCCCAAAGATCTCGGGCGTGGTGACGCTTGAGATCGACGACAGCAAGGGCCAGTTGATTGCGCGCATAAACAGCGACGATCCTGTTCCGCCGCTAGACCCGCGCTATCCGGATCCCACGCTATGGGCGCGCCCGCCTCGCGTGCTCTCGGCTTCGCCGGGGCATCACCGCTTTCTGTGGGACATGCAATATCCGCAGGCTCCAGGCATGTCCACCGGGCCGGATGCGGAGCAGGCTGTGCCGTACAACACACCGTCGGTCTCGGCCGCTCCGTGGGTGATGCCCGACACGTATACGGTGCGCCTGATTGCAGGCGGCAAGACTCTCTCCGAGCCGCTGAAGATCGTGATGGATCCGCGCGTGAAGACGCCGAGAGCTCAGCTCGAAGAGCAGTTCACCGTGGCGAAGTCCATCTACGACGACATCATGCGCGCAACCGCGGCTATGCACGAGATCACGGTGCTGCACGACCAACTCAAGGCGCGTGCGGGCGAGGCTCCTGTGGCCGCAGCTGGCGACTCGATCGAGTCGAAGCTCGACGCGATCTCCGGTGGAGGCGGACGCGGAGGTCGTGGTGGCGGCCGTGGGGCGCAGGCAGGGCCAGCAAACCTGAACACCGTGCGGTTGGCACTCGCTCGGATTGAGAAGCAGATCGAAAATGCTGACCAGGCACCCACCGAAGCTCAAGTGGAGGCATGGCACATTAGCGCGCAGCCGCTTGCCGGCTTGCTCGATCAATGGCAGCAACTCAAACAGACCGACCTGAAGGCGCTCAACAAGCAACTCGAACGCGCACACCTGGCTCTTCTTGACCTCAACACCCATAAGATCGATCACGACGTTGAAGACCAGATCGAGATGGGTGACGACAACTAACTTCAGCCAATAACATGATCGCGATGAGGCCTGCTACTAGCACTGGTAGTAGCAGGCCTTCTTTAATACTGGTTGCGTACCCTTCTTGTCTACCGCAAGAAAAAACGCACACTCAACTTCGGATGGAGGCATAAGTCCCGGTTTCGCGCAACGGTGTTATGGATTGCCACACTTTGCTCGGCCTCTCTCGCGGCGCAAACTCCCGATATGGTCGCGCTACAAGGCACTGTCACCGATCCATCGCACGCCGCCGTTAGCGGCGCGCACATCACCGTCACCAATGAAACCACCGGCCTCACACGCGCAGTAGACAGCGACTCCGCCGGCCGCTTCATACTCGCCGGGCTGCCCGTCTCCGGCGCCTACACGGTCAGCATCACCAAGGACGGCTTCGCTGCTGCGCGGGCCACTCACGTCCAACTCACGCCCGGAAGCAGCGCCGTCGTCGCGCTCACATTGAATGTCGCAGGCTGAGCGGCGTTTACATCATCCCCATCCTCAAGGTGCACTTCGGTGGTGTCGGCACCTTTGGCAGCGGCCTGCCGTATAACGTCGTCACCGGCACCACCAACAGCGGAGATACCGGCGCCACCACCGACCGTCCCGTCATCAACGGAACAGTCATTGGTCGCAACGCGGGACGAGGCAATGGTCAGTACTCGGTCGATCCCTTCCTCTCACGCGCATTTCCGCTTTATCGCGATCGCGTCACGCTCGACCTCCGCGCCGAGGCTTTCAACGTCCTCAATCACGCCAACTTCGTCGGCTACAGCGGGACTGCCAAAGGAGACAATCTAGCGCTCCACCGTCCCGTCCGCATCACACTGACACTAGGCAGTAGCACGGAGATTCTCCTCTGGAAAGCAGATCAACTTTCTCGGCGCCTGCCGTCAGTTCGTTCGCGAGCATCTCTCCAACCGGTTCCGCCGAGAGTATTGGGCGATCGCAAGCGTTCGAGTAGATGCCGATTGCAGCACGAGTAATTGCCTCGCGTGACGAGTAATCCAGCGCGATTCGCAGGTGAAGATGACGGCCCCCTGCAGTTGCACATTCGGCTTCGTCGACCTCGCGTAACAGCACGCTGGGCAAGCGATCGCGACGTCCAATTACTTCAAGTCGCACACCGCGTTTCCTGAATCGCTCCCTTTCGAGACCGAGGAAGGCGCGCAGCAAGCGGAAAATTCTGTTGATCTCAAACGCCGGGCGACGCCAATTGTCTATGGAGAAGGCGTACAGCGTCAGGTGCCCAATCCTTGTCTCGAGCGCGCGCTCGACTACGTGACGCGCGGCGGTTCCTCCGGCGCTATGGCCTGCGACACCTGGCAATTCGCGCTGAGCAGCTCAACATCCATTGCCGTCCATGATGATTGCTACATGCAAATCCTCCCCAGGTTCACTTTGTACCGTAAAGTTGCTGAACAAAGCATTTTACTTTGCATTGTAAAGTTGCCTCAGAAAAATTTTAGACTTGCGATGGTGTAAGACCGCGCGTCACGGTAGCCGCGGATTCTTCTTTCGTTCCGTTGACGGCGTCTTTCACTACTTGTTCGAGGGTGGCCAGATACTCCAGATACCTTATCCTGCCTGCCGGCGTAATGCGGCAGATGGTTTGTGGGCGATTGCGATTATGTCCTTTCAGAATCTCGACCATTCCCACTGTGTCGAGTACTCGGAGGTGCCGGCTAAGATTGCCGTCAGTCAGGGAGCACAATTGCTTCAGATCGTTGAAGATCAATCCCTTGGGATTCGTGATCAGAGACGTGAGCACACTGAGACGGGCACGCTCATGGATGACGCGATCAAGTCCTTCGTAGGCGAAGCGGCCATCCCCTCCTGAAATTTTAATCTTCATCAGCACCTTCCGAATTGGCAATGAGCAAAATGCCCGCCACCAACATTTGCCCTGCCCCATAGCCAAACCCCATGGTCCATGGAGCGAGTGCCCGCTTGTTTCCAAGAGCAATGCATACCAGCCCCATGAGCAGATACCACACACCTGCAGCAATCATCGGCCTCGGCAAAAAACGGCAAGACGACAAGATACCCAGGCTAAAAATCAGTTGCCACACACCCGGAAGCATCCACACCATTGTCGGGACAAAGCGCACCAGGGTTATGGTCACCAGCACCCCAGCGCCTAATGCAGGCAAGAACTGCTCAACGGCCATGCGAATCATCTCGTTCGACAGCCCCGAATAGATTCGGCGAGTGCGCGTGTACATCTGCACTCCGGTCAAAGCAACCGACAGCACAGCCGTCAAAATCCACATGTTTAAGTACGCCCAGATGTGGGTTGCCGGGTCTGGCAGCCAGATCGATTGCGCCGACGCCGCCAGAATCGCAAGGCAACCGGTCGCGGCAAGCGTTGCAGGGCCATAACCGCGAAATTGCGTATTATGTGCCATCTGCCTGCGTATGCTGCTGATGTCACCAAGCGCTTTGTGAAGTTCGCTCATGAAGATCGCTTTACAATGCAAAGTAGATCGCCGAGGATTGGTTTGTCAAGGCTCAACTTTCACCGTGCCTCGCCAACGTCCACTGGACGGACAAAAGGCGTGACGTTGCAGATGAAAGTTGCGGCCAGAAAGCAGATCCAGCCACTACTGACACCACCTAGCAGGTGACGATGGACCAGTTCCCTTTGCCGCAGCAATTTCCTGTCCTCTGTAGGCTATCTGCGGCACCGATCTTCTGCTCGAGATAGTTCTTGCTGATGACGGCGGATTCCGTTGGCGTCCTCGACTTTCTATGAGCAGGTCACTGGAGTCAAGTTTTGTTCTTGATTTTCCTTCATAGGTTTTTACTTTTGCTGGGGGTTGGGGTTCCCCGCATGTTGTTCTCCATCGAGTTTCTATTCGCACTCTGTTGAGCTTCCTTGCTAAGAGCTCTGTGCCGGTTGGGGTTCAGTAGGAGAGTCGATGCTGCCATTTATCAGACGGCCTCGTTCAGGGCCGAAGTCGGCTCGCAGTCATCGGAACACGGGTTGTCGCAACAGGTGAACATGATTTTTCCTCAAGCAGCCTCTACGTCGATGCCGATCGTCATCTCGACCCGGGACTGCCTGCTCGGTACTTCTGGGATGAAGTGGCGCGCTGGCGTTTTCATCGGTAACAGTCTCTCCGATTCGAAGGACTCGCTCATCCCATTTATCAGGACCAATCCGTGCACCTTGGCGCCAAGCGGAATCCCGTGCAAGTCGTCGTCGAAACGCCTCGGGGCAGCCGAAATAAATACAAGTTCGACGAACGGACTGGGCGGATGAAGCTGTCCAAGGTCATGCCGGAAGGGATGGTATTTCCATATGATTTCGGTTTCTTCCCAGAAACCCGCACCGACGACGGAGATCCCCTCGATGTTCTCATTCTCTGTGACGAACCGACCTTTCCGGGGTGTCAGATAGACTCGCGCCTTGTGGGTGCGAGTCTGGCGAATCAGCGAAGTGCTGGGCAAAAGGAGATGAGAAATGATCGGATCATCGCTGTTGCCGAGGCTTCGGTCCTTTACGCGAGTGTCCATGATTTGTCTGATCTCGAGCCAATGGTCCTGAAGCAGATTGAGGAGTTCTTCGTAAACTATCAAAAGGTCCGAGACATTGAATTCATTCTGATGGGCCACGACGATTCCGCTGGCGCTAGAAAGATACTGGAGCGGGCCTCAGAAAACATTAGCGATCAGGTAACCCCGGGTTGATTGTCGATCGCTACCGAACCTGTGGGCCGAACCGCACAGAGGGGTCGAGTGGTACCAGACCGGGCTGACGAAAGCAGGAAGAGGCTCTTGATAGTCGTCTGTCCTAGCTGAGCGACCCGTTAGGCTGCCTCCTTCTCCAATCCCTCAGCCTGAATGAGTTCTGCAACATGAGCCTGCACCGAGTAAAGGACTTGTAGTGATCGGCATCTGCCTTGATGAAGCCCGCTGGAAAAAAGTGCGAGTTGTAAAGCTGGTGCCAAGCTCTGCGGATGGCGACCCCTCAGAGCGGTTCTTAATGGCTGAGCTTCTTCGATGCTCACATTTTACCGACATTTGCTGTACTGCCCCCAGAACCAACGGCTACGCCTTGCTATCCGAAGACCGTCGCCACTTTTTCTGTACCAGGAACGCCATTCCGGGCAATCCGGCCGCCAGCAACATCAGGCTCTCCGGCTCCGGAACCGTGCTGGGAGCGACGTTCACCTGAAAATTGACCGAGCCAAGCGTGTCCAACGCACCGCTATGCGCGCCTCCCAAGATCTCGAACGATCCCGTATACAAACCCGCAGCTAAATTCGAAGGCAGCGCAATCGAGAACAGCGGCCCCGAGAAACTCTCTCCTGGATCGAGGCTCAGGGGAAAATCAAAGAAGAATCCGCTGTCGTCCAATAGCAACGGAGAAGACACGTTGAAGCCGTCCCCGTTGAAGAACACCGTCCCGCCATTCGTTCCAGGCGCCGACACCGTTGCGGCGAATGAAACCGTCGATCCCGCCGTGCCCGGCTGTGCCGGAGCGTTCAGACTTAAGTCGATCGTATCGGCAAACGTCCGGGAGGAGAGCAGCAAAGTCGCCGCCAGGACAAACAGAGCAAACATTGAGAGTGTACGTACAGCTTTTTTCATGATGGTCGATTTCCTCAGGGTCCCAAATTTTGTTTTGACACAAATCGTAAAAGCTCGAAGCGAATAGCGGAGCGACTAGGGTAGCGACTAGGGTAGTCTCACCCGTAAATTCGCTCCAAACGTCGCGCCGGTAAACGTACCCGAGAGCCCTTCCACCGCGGCAGCGCCCGATGCCCCTGCCGTAGCAGGGAAGGTCACCACCACCGCAGCCGAGCCGCCCGGTGCAATATTGCCGATTATCTGCGGAATCACCGAGGCACTTGCCCCGCCCAGCGTCGCTCCGGTCAACTGCACCGCTTGCGCCGTTCCCGTACCGGTGTTTTTCACCGTCACCACCGCCTGGTAGGCGCCCGAAACTTTATTCAGCACAGAGGTCGTTATCAATTGCACCGTACCCTCGACGGTCGGAGCCGGTGGAACCACAAAGTAAGCCACCACAGGGTCATGATCGCTGATCCGCGTCGGCGAGGTCGCATCGTTCAGGTTTACCAGTGGGAAGTCCGAATCGATATGCGCATACACCATCCGAGTCTCGGTCGGAACCAGGTCGCTCGTCACCACCACGTGGTCCAGCACCTGCGCACTGCCGGTCTCCACATAGCTCTGCCTCTCAGCAGCCGGCAGCAGTGTCACCAGATCCACCAACGGAGGATTCACAAGTCCCGCAACAGGCGGCGTAACCACCTGCGTCGGATTTACCGGATTGCCCGTAATCATGCCCAGCGAATCGACAAACCCATCCGAGAACTCGAACGCGTTGTAGTCGCCCACCGTAACCACATGCTCGCCCCCCGCCTGGTACCCCTGGATCAACGTCGCCAGATACTCGGCCTGCGCCTCGCGCTTCAACCGCACCGTGGCGCCCGTGCTCGTCGGATCATCCACGTTGATCAACGAGCGCTGATGCACCGAGATCACCGTCACCGGATAATCCGGCTGCCCGCCTCCACGCTTGATCCCCACATGCAGCACCAGCGGAGTTCGATCATTCAGCACCGCCTGGTTGCCACCCGCGTTCGTGAACGTCGTGTTCCGCCCAAGCTGCTCGGCCTTCACTGTCGTCACCCGCGTGCTCTTCACCAGCATGCCCGTATTGATACCCGTGCCATCGCTCGCCAGAAACAGATACGGCAGATACACCGGATCAGCCTGCCCCGCCGCCGTTGCGTCCGAGCTGATCTTGTTCGCCAGGTCCGTCAGCACGTTGATGTTCTCGATCTCCTGAACCCCGAGTATGTCCGGAAAGTTCAGAATGTTTCGGATCGCCAGCGAGCCCTTGGCCAGCCGCCGCTGATACGCAGCCGTCGTGACTTTCACTACGCTGCTGCCCGGATTGTCCGCATCCACCACATCATTGTAGAAGCGCTCCATATTGAAGCTCGCCACGGTAAACTCATTCGGCGCCTGCACTGGAACCGGCACCGGAGCCATTAGCCCGGTCACCGTCGGACGCGTCGCCTTGTCGATCAGAATCTGCGGCGACCCGTACGACATATCCATCACGCCGACGACATCTGTCAACGTCGCATTGCTCGTCAGATTGATCGCCGGAGCGCCAAACGCCAGGCTGTCGAAGTTCAGCAACTCCGGATTCGCATCCCAGATCGGCACGCCCGCAGGCACCGGCCCGAACACGGTATCGGTCACCCCGATACCCGGCTCGCGGAACGGCCGCGGCACCCCCGTCACAACTCCGTAGAACTGGCCATTTGAAGTATTCGTCTCCACCGACTCGTTCAGCGAAGCATCCGTGCCGCTCGTCGTCGTCACCGAACTGATCGCCACTCGCATCCCCTCGCACCGCGAGAACTGCGTGATCGGACCGGAAGGCGAATCCATCGCCGCCGTGATCTGCACCGGCGCAGGCAGCGGATTGCCCGTCGACAGCAGCGTAAACGTCTGCGGCCCGTCGATCTCGGTTCCCCTGATCAGCCCTGTAGCCGGAAACGTATTTACCTTGCCCGTCACCTGGACCTCAGCGCCTACCTGCACGAACGAAGGCAGCACGGTAGAGGCCGTATAGACCAGAATTCCCTCTGGCGTCGCCGGATTCGTATCCGCATTCTTCGCCTCGAGGTAGAACCCGTTCGACTTCACTCCAATCACGATGCCGCTCGTCATCACCGTCTGCGTCGCATAGGTCGAAGGCTTGTTCGCCTGAATCGTCCCGATCGTCACGAACGGCGGCGGCGACGTCACTGTCAGCGCAATCGAACCTGAACCCGAACGCAACTGCGAATCCGTCACCGTCACTGGCAGAGCAAACGACCCGGTCGTCGAAGTCGTCCCTGCGAATGAGAAGATATTGTCTCCCGCGGTCACGTCACCATGGGTGCCATCGTCATAGAAGCTCTGCGAAGCCGAGCCGCCAATCGTGCTTAGGTTTCCGCTCACCTGGATGCCTGTGCTCGCCGGCAGCGTTCCCGGAACCACAGTCGCAGTCAGCAGAATCGGATCTCCCGTGAAAGCCGAAGCCGGCGCAGCCAGGCCGGTCACCGTCGGAGGCGCACTCGTCGTCGAAGGCGCGCAAGCCGCCAATGGGGCAGCCGTGTTGTGCGGCGCAGGAGCAAGCGCCTTGAAGTCCGCGTTGTTGTTGTTTGTGTTCGCGCAGACATTGGTGCGAATTGCCGCCGTCGTGTTCGATAGCGTAGCGGTCGGCGATCCCAGCGAGCAGTTAGCCGCCGTACCGAAACCCACGAAGTCCAACAAATTCGGGTCGCTCGTCGGACACGAACCCGTGAGCGCCGAGATACTACTGACCAGTGCAATCTTGCCCGCCGTCGCACTCATCGCAATCGTGCCCGTCGCATCCGGCGTTGGCAGCGGAGTCGTGCCCGCCGAACCCACCGCCTCTTGAATCAATGCATATTCCCCTGGCTGCAGCGAAATCGACGGCAACGGCGTCGTCTGCCACGAGCCTCCCGTGCTGCTCGCATACTGGACGCTCCACCCAGCCAATGACACTGTCGATTGCGTCGGATTGAAGATTTCGATGAAGTCGTTGGTGTACGTTGCTCCAGAGTTTCCGCCCCCGCCATACACCTGCGAGATCACCACCGAAGTACCAGGAGCAGCCATCGCCGTTACAGACATCGACAGCATGGCAGAAAAGAACGCAACGAGGACCGCAAACGGCCGAAGGGAGAAACAGTTGAAGGTCATGGCAAGATACTACTTCGCAATTCGCGAAAAGGCATTTGACATTCGCATGAATTTTTCTATTGATAGATCAACACTTAGCTGCAAAATATTGCAACCAGCAGGGCAATCTTAACGTGCGGATTTTGATCCGCAGGGACACTCATTTATGCCGCCGCCACCGACATCCCACCTCACCACGCAGAGAAAAACTTTTCCCTCACGTGGTGAGGTGAGTCAGTCATTCGTGCTCAGAGAACTATCGGACTACACTGAGGCTGGTTTAGCTGCGCCAATGGCCGGATCTGTCCAGCTGTCCTCTCCTGTTTCGACGTGGCCTGCTATGTGCCGTTGGAATGTGGAGTCGGTGGAGACTTCGACCACAAAGTCATACCAGCCGAAGAATTTTTCGAGATTCCAGTGTCTGGTTAGCTCTTCGCCGCCCTTCAGGCTGTGAGAGCTTTGGTCCTTGCTATAGACATCGAGAACGCTCAGCTGACAGGCTGCGCCCCGATTGACGATCTCGAGCGTTATGCCGGAGCGCTCGTCGTCGTAGCGGCTCGTGACGTTGAGACGGGGTTTGTCCTGGCCAGAGGTGCTGCCCTTGAAGGTCCGCAGAAAACCGTTTGGACCGTAGACGGAAAGATCGTATGCACCCTGAGTAGCCGCAAGATCCCAAGTATCGGAGATCTCCGCCCCGGGGTGAACGGTATAGGTCCAGGGACCGCTCTGAGTGTTGCCCGCACGCACGTGATATACCGCGGTGTTTTTGCCAGTGTTGTTGAAGTCGATTCGGAAGCTCTCGTCGGAATCAGCGTGTCCGATGACATGGAGTTCATAGGGAACGGCACGGGCAGGCCGTATACCTTGCTCCTGGCTAGGCAGAGTTTGATCAACGGGTGGCGCGGGTACGTAGTCGGGGTGGCGTTGGTTGTCGGCCGGCAGATAGGCGACGGTGCTCGGCAGAGGAACCGTCGCGCTGTTTGGGGAGACGAAGTTGAAGGCTGAGGTGAGATCGCCAGCGACTGCACGCCGCCACTTCGTGATGTTGTTCTCCAGAATGCCTGGATGCTGCGGGCTGAAACGCTTTTCGACGAACCGTATGAGCGAGGTGTGGTCAAAGACCTCGGAACTGACCCACCCGCCCTTACTCCATGGGGATATGACGATCATGGGGACACGCAGGCCCAGACCGTAGGGGCCGGCCTGGTTTTCAGAGCTGCCGGGGAATATCTCGTTGGTGGTGTCGATCGAGGAGATGCCTTGGGCGCGGGACATAGGAGGGACCGGCGGGGGTACATGATCGAAGAAGCCGTCGTTCTCGTCTTACATGAGGAAAAAGGCCGTCTTACTCCAGACTTCCGGGTTAGCCGTGAGGATGTCGAGGACCTGGGAGACGTACCAGGCGCCGTAGTTGGCGGGCCAGTTGGGGTGCTCCGTGTAGGCCTCCGGGGCGACAAGCCAGGAGACATGAGGGAGATTGCCCGAGCTCACGTCCTGTTTGAAGATGTCGAAGAGGGTGCCCGAGGTGAGGATGTTCGTGCCAGTGCGCGCCTTTTCGGCGAGGGGCGAGCCCTGCGGCGCGTTTTGGTACTGGTGGAAGTAGAGCAGCGAGTTGTCGCCGTAGTTGCCGATGTAGGGTTTGTCGCCGGTCCATCCCCAGAAGCCGCTGGCGGTGAGTCCTTCGCCGACGTCCTGATAGATCTTCCAGGAGACGCCGGCCTTTTCCAGCAGCTCGGGGTAGGTGGACCAGTCGTAACCGGCTTCGGCGTTGTCAATGACAGGGCCACCGTTTTTACCGTCATTCCCCACCCAGCCAGTCCACATGTGGTAACGGTTGGGGTCGGTGGGACCGAGAAGGGAGCAGTGATAGGCGTCGCAGACCGTGAAGGCGTCCGCCAGGGCGTAATGGTAAGGGATGTCACTGCGAGTGAGGTGGGCCATGGTAGTGGTGCCTTTTTGTGGGACCCACCGATCGTTATTGCCGTCGTTCCAGGCGGCGTGCGTGGTAGTCCAGTCATGGGCGAGATCTTGGAGGAACTGTAGGCCAAGGTTGGGCGCGCCGGGATGGAACGGTAGGACGTAATTGTTTCCCTCGCTGGGCTGGTACCAGACGGGGTTTCCGGTGGGGAGGGTGACTGCGCGAGGGTCACCGAATCCGCGGACACCTCTGAGGGCCCCGAAGTAGTGATCAAACGAGCGATTCTCCTGCATCATAAAGACGATGTGCTCGACATCGTTAATGGAGCCGGTGCGGTCGTTGGCGGAGATGCTGAGCGCGCGCGCAATGCTTGCGGGGAAGGATGCGGTGAGGGCGCTGGCGCTTAACAGTTGTAGGAACGTGCGGCGGTCTGTGGCCACAGGGAGGAACCTCGCTGAGTGATTTGTAATCAGTTGCCCGGTAAATTTAGGCTTCAGTTGTTGCGAAGAGATAACGGGACAGTGACAAATCGGCGACCGATGTCGAATGTGCCTGAAAACGATCGGATCCCAACCTGAAAATATCTTCGGCTTCTATCCTCTCTCCAGGAAAAGTCTCATAATTCACAAATAACTGCGCCTTGACCTTATATGGCTAGGCTTCAGCATCCGCATTGCTCAAATAGAGTGCCGCGGAATCGTCCTGACCTCAATTGTCTTCGTGTGATGAACAGTCTTGCTTTGCAATTCTTTGGCGCGGTACGTAATTAGCGATTCACGGAACAGAAGCATTGCCGTCATGGCAACGCAACAATGTGGGTCTATCGTCCTCGTTGTCGAGTAGCGCATGCTTAAGCACGTCGGCCCTGACGCTCTCGCCTTAAGAGGAGAACCACACCAATGATTGGCAAGACCGGCAAGACCGCAACTCTAGGAGTATTCGTTACAGCCTTGGCGAGCACCATGTGTGCTCAAGAGGGTAGCGCGCCGAAGGGCGTTCCGAATCTGGATCATGTGTTCGTCATCATGATGGAAAACCATGGCTACAGCCAGATCGTGAACAATCCGAATGCGCCGTTTATCAACCAGTATGCGAAGACGCATAACGTGGCGACGAACTACTTCGCGATCGCGCACCCGAGTTTGACGAACTACCTGGAGGTTGTGGGTGGGTCGAACTTCGGCGTGCAGACGGACAACTATCCGGATTGGCACAACAAGAACTGCACGACGAACCTGTCTTTGGGGACTGTGGCAACCGACAACCCGGTGAGTCCGCTGACCTGTCCGATCTCGGGAGTGGGCACAGACGCGGCTACTCCGGCGATTGACTTTACGAACGAGACGCAAGGGCAGCCGGGTGACATCAACATTGATGGGAAGCAGTCGATTGCGGCGAACAAGAATACGGTCGGCAAGACGATTGCGGATCAGCTGGTGGCCAAGGGGATGAGTTGGAAGAGCTACCAGGAGAGCATCCCGTTCGGCAGCGTCGATACAGTGAACTATAGCGACGGATTCTTCACCAATAACACGGACTTTACGAAGATTCCGCCGGCCCAGAATCCTCCGCTGACGTCTGACGGGATTGTTGCGTTGTATGCTGCGAAGCACAATCCGTTTGTGTACTTCCAGAGCGTGCAGGAGGGTTGGGACGCGGAGAACAGCCTGAAGAACACGGTGGCTCTGGACGGCCCTGACGGTCTCTATGCGGACCTTAGCTCGGGGCATGTGCCCACGTTCTCTTTCATTGCCCCGAACCAGTGCAACGATCAGCACGGACGCGGCAATGCCGGGCCGTTCTGTAACTTCGACCCTACCGACAATGGGACTCAGGCCGGGTTGAATCCGGCGCTGATCTACCAGGGCGATGTGACGGTCGAGCGCCTGGTGAATGCCATCCACAAATCGCCAGTGTGGAAGGGTGGTCGAAGCGCGATTGTTGTGGTGTGGGATGAGAACGACTACAGCACGGCTCCGGAGACCAACCAGGTGCTGCTGATTGTGGACACCAACTACGGCATGCATGGAGTGCAGAGCAGCAAGCGCTATGACCACTTCTCGCTGTTGAAGTCGATCGAGGCAGGGCTTGGGCTCCCGTGCCTGAACCACGCCTGTGATGCGAGTGAAAGTGTGATGTCGGATCTGTTCAGCAAAGGTGGAAACAACGATCGGGATGATAGGTAGGTAGGAGCCGTCCGCGGTGTGACGCTTATTTGGCTTCTGCGCGGGCGGCATTTTGGGCGAAAAGCGGCAGCCGGCTTAAACGTGACAATGGCAATGCGGCCGACTTGATCTAAATCCCTACAAATTTCGAAACTCGTTATCACCGCCTTCAGTGTTGACGGAACTCGGACACGGGCGAGGGCATCCACTAGGTCGCCTGTCGGTTAAACAGGCCAACACTCCCGTCAGTCATTTAAGGGAATATCTGTTACGCCTGCACTTCATCTTCATGTGATCTCCTTCGCTCAGTCGGCAACATGCAGGACCTGGCAGTCTGCGCATTTGTTCATCCTGTTTCTTTCGGCAGTATTTTATGCCGCCGTAGTCCTGCGTTCTTCAGCAGGCACGAAGTCTCTCTGTTGCCGATCCACGGCAAGCAAATATGCGACCATCTTCCGCGCTACGGCAAGTGTCGCCCGATTGCTATTTCCTTTTTGCCTTTCCTGGTCATAAATCACAGCCATTTCGTGGTTCTGTCTCGGTGCCAACTTGGCGGCTTCTACCAAAGCACGCTGGATATGTTTATTGCGCTGCTTCGACAGCGGCATACGCATCGCCTTGTCGGCCGAGCTCCGTTCATCTCCACAGAGGCCGCAGTAGCTGATGGCCTGCTTGATCGAGCCCAAGCGTGAGACATCCCCGATCTCCAGAGCCCACGTCAGTGCCGTGATCGGACCCACGCCAGGAACGGTTCTGAGCCTCTTGATCCGGTCGGCCAACACTGGATCGCGCTGAAGAGAACTAACCAGAGCGTACTCGGTCTTCTGGCAGCGCTCGATCGTCTCCCGGCTGAGCTTCAACAGCGGCCGTATGCTCGGAGGAACCTCCTCGTTCGCGGAGAGCAGTTCCCGGAAATAACTCACCTTGTGGAGCCGTTGCTTGTTGTACTCCACGCCGGTCTCCATCAGTAGGCCAGAGACACGGTTCTTCATCTGCACCATCTGCCTCACCAGCAGATGCCGGTACCTCAGCGTGCGCCTTCGATCCCGTATCGCTCGAGGCATCATGTGGCACTCCGGAAGGAAGTCGCATCTCAGGCAGTCGGCGAGCTTGCTGGCATCGATCTGGTCGTTCTTCTTCTTGGCTGCAGCAATCGCGCGCAGCATCAATGGATGTGCCACCTTGATCTGGGTGGCATGCGGCAGCAGGTGATCGTAGATCCAGCCGCTGAA
>JAOAPF010000238.1 GCA_025462755.1 Edaphobacter sp. | reverse complement strand
GGCAATGTTGCGTTGTATGGCGCTACCGCTGGGAAGCTCTTTGCCGCCGGGCGGGCGGGGGAGCGGTTTGCGGTGCGGAACTCCGGGGCGATTGCGGTTGTTGAGGGCGTTGGCGACCATGGGTGTGAGTACATGACCGGTGGTGTTGTGGCGGTTTTGGGACGGGTTGGAATTAATTTTGGTGCCGGGATGACGGGCGGGTTGGCCTGGGTGTATGACGCGGACGGGTCGTTTGTATCCGGCCAGAGATATCATCCGGAGTTTCTGGTTCCTGAGGCTTTTGGTGCGGTCGATCGTGAGGCGCAGGATAGTCTGCGCGGGCTGATTGAAATGCATCGCGAGGAGTCGGGGAGCGGATTGGCTGGGGCGATGCTTGCAGATTGGCCTAACAGTGCCGGTTCGTTTGTGCGGCTAACCCCGAAGCCCCAAGCGTAGGGGTACCCCCCCGCCCCCCGGGGGGTATTTTGCGCGTAATCTGTCTGGAGTCAATGATTTGCAGGGTGGTTGTGTCTGCAAAATATTGATAAGACATGGGTTGTGTGCAAATTCTCCTATATCAATAAGTTAGCCCCGGCTCATGGCCGGGGCTAACTTGTTTTTGATCTATATATTCAGTATAGCGGATTGAGTGGAACTAACATGCCAACTCGATCTTCTTTTCTTTGAGCCAGTTATGTGGTTTTGGGGCTTGACATGCGATTTTTGGGCCGAAAATGGCAAAAGAAAAATGCGGACGAAGACAAAGGTAATTGATTCAGGCACTTGGGATTTGCGTTTGGATGGTATTGCCTGATGACCGTGGGTCTCTTCGAGGGGATTGCGTCGCGCGTCGATTATGGGTCGGGCTTTCAGAGAGTTCTGAAAAAATGCAGTTGCGGCTGGAAGAGCAAAAGACCGGGGGCTAAAGCCCCTTCCTACGCTACAGATCTTTCGCGGGGCTAAAGCCCCACGCTAATCCGAACGACCAGGGCATCGACTTTTTCAGCATCCTCTTTCAGCCCTTTTTGTCTACGGCTAATCGTGCAGGGGCCTTCCGCTCCGCCGAAGACGGTTATCTGGAATACGAATCCATGGAAGCGCCAAAGGCGCGCCTTTCTACCAGCATGGGTGAAGTATTGCCGTTAATCCACAAGAAGTGGGAGTGCATAAAGATTCATGGGCGTGAACTGAATCGCAATTCATTGTTGGCAAACGGGACTCGATTCATTAGAGTTGCGGCACCGGAGATTTTCGGTGTGAGGCCTGAGCTGAAGCGAAGATTGAAGATTACGGGGCCTGATTCGGAGATGGCAGCGGTGCCGGCTACGGGGCCGGGAAGCAAGAAGTATCAGCGCATTCTGGATGCGGCGGTGGAGGTGATTGCGGAGCGGGGCTACTTCAGCTCGCCGGTGAGCGCGATCGCCAAGAGGGCCGGGGTGGCGGACGGGACTATTTATCTCTACTTCAAAAGCAAGGACGATGTGCTGCGGACGGCGATCGATGAGACGTTCAACAAGTTTCATCGGCAGGTAGAGGAAGAGTTCAAGACGCTGAAGGGGCCGCGGGAGCAGCTGGAGTATATCGCCCAGGTGCATCTGGAGAGCCACGCGGTGAACCGGAATATGGCGATTCTGATGCAGACCGAGGTCCGGCAGAGCGCGAAGTTTATTGCGGAGTTTTCGCACCATCATCTCGTGAAATACATCCAGGTGGTGCGGGAGGTGGTGCGGCGGGGGCAGCAGGAGGGGATCTTTCGGAGGGATGTGTCGGATGGCGTGGTGGCGCATTGCATGTTTGGGGCGATTGATGAGTTGCTGAGTTCGGCTGTGTTTACCGGGCGCGTTTATGATGCGAAGGCTACGGCTGCTCAGGTGATGGATGTTTTGTTGAATGGGATTACTGCAGGGAACAGGGAGTAGTAGGCAAAGGCGTTTTTTGCGGATTTCTCCGCTGCTCTGCTCACAAAGACTTGAGCAGCTTCGGTCGAAATAACAAGGGCTTGTTGCGAGGTTGGAGAGAACTGGAAAACGGAAGAGTTTGGGTTGAAAAGGTATGGATGGTTGGGGCTCGTTGAGTTCTTCGGGATCCTTCGCTTCGCTCAGGATGACAGCAAGGACAGACAACGGCGAGGACAGGCTACGGCGAGGGACAGACAACGGCGAGGACAGGCTGCGGCGAGGACAGGCTACGGCGAGGGACAGGCGATGGCGGGACAGACACGGCAACAGCAACAGCAGGTCCCTGACGGGATAACAAACAAAGAAACAGACAACCGCAAAGACAAAAATAGAGAAGCATTTTTGAGCTAGTTGGGAGATGAGAATGTTTGATTTGAGCAGTGTGAATGATGTCCTTGGGAAGGTTACTGGGCGCGGTGATGCGGCGGTGATGCTTTGGCAGGACGCGGATGGGGCCTGGAAGCCGGTTACGTCCAACGAGGTGTATGGGCGGGTTCGGGCATTGGCGGATGTGTTTCGCGGGTGGGGGCTGGGGAAGGGCGACCGGGTGGCGATTGTGTCGGAGAACCGGTGGGAGTGGGCGGTGACAGACCTTGCGACGCTGGCGATTGGAGGGGTGGATGTGCCGCTGTATCCGACGCTGACGCCGGAGCAGATTGGGTATATGTTGCGGGACTCGGGGACGAAGGCGGCGGTGGTTTCTTCGCGGGAGCAGTACGAGAAGTTGATGCACGCGGGGGAACTGCCGGAGCTGAAGCATGTGGTGGTGATGGATGCCGGGGAGTTCGGCGGGGCGGAGAGCTTTGCTGCGTTGATGAAGGAGGCTAAGGCGAAGCAGGGACGGGATGCGGCGTTCGATGCGATGGCGAAGGCGGCGAAGCCGGAGGACCTGGCTACGATTATTTATACGTCGGGGACGACGGGCGACCCGAAGGGGGTGATGCTGACGCATGGGAATCTGGCGAGCAATGTGAATTACTCCACGGGCAAGATGGGGTTTGGGGAGAAGGATAGCTGCATCTCGTTTCTGCCGCTGTCGCATGTGACGGCGCGGCATCTGGACTACGCGATGATGTGCTATGGGGCGCGGCTGGCTTACTGTCCGAAGTTTGATCAGCTGGCGGCGGCGATGAAGGGCGTGAGGCCGACAGTGTTTGTGGCGGTGCCGCGGGTGTACGAGAAGATTCGGCAGGCGGTGGAGGGGAAGTCGGCGCTGTCGCCGGTGAAGGCGAAGATTCTTCGGTGGGCTTTGGCTACAGGGAAGAAGCATCGGGCGGAGACGCTGGTGGGGAAGGCGCCGGGTGGGGTGGGCTGGATGCTGGCGAACAAGCTGGTGTTCTCGAAGATTCGGGAGGCGTTTGGCGGATGCGCGGAGGTGTTTATTTCGGGCGGTGCGCCGCTGGGGATGGATACGGCGGGGTGGTTTGCGGATGTGGGGATTCGGATCTTTGAGGGGTATGGGTTGACGGAGACCTCGCCGGTGATTGCGCTGAATTTTCCTGATGCGCATCGCATTGGGACGGTGGGGAGGGCGCTTGAGAATGTGCAGTGCCGGTTTGC
>JAOAPF010000363.1 GCA_025462755.1 Edaphobacter sp. | reverse complement strand
AGTCCAGCCGCTGCACAATCGGGCAGTTGATCGAGAACCCGGAACTCCCAAACGTCGCGCCTCCGGGCCCGGTGATCAGACCATCCTGCACGAACGTCAGTATCTGGAACTCCTCGCGCACCTGCCCTGCCTTCCGCCTCCTTCTCCCGTCGGCCATCTATTCCGTCCCACCTTTGGGGTGTGTTCATGGAGGTACAGCAAGACCTATACGACTGAGCAACGGATACCTCGAAGAGGGAAATCCTGATAGCACCACAAGAGCCTCACCATCCATGCCCTCTCTACCAGACAAGCTACTGCGCAAAGACGTCCTACAAGCCATCGACGACCTGCGACTAGGGCGGAAACATAGCTTTGGACCCTCAGTGCGCTATGACCTGATGTACGAGGACGATCGGTTTGCCCCCAAGGCTGTTGCGGGACTTGCCGCGGAACGTGCTGTGGGATTTCCCTTTGGTCCGTACGACTTCAAGGGAGGGACCAATTCCAAGTGCTTCAAGCTACTCACTGAAGCAGGTTTCGAGATCGTTCGTAAGCTGGACTTCCAGCCTCTCCCCGAAGAGATCGATGAGGAGGAGGAGTATACGGAAGGATCAGTACAGAAAATCCTTATCAATCGATACGAACGAGACCGCCGCGCGCGGGAGAAGTGTGTTGCGCACTATGGCGCGAAATGCCAGGTCTGCAACTTCGACTTCGAACAGACCTTCGGAATTGTCGGCAAGGGCTACATCCATGTGCATCACGTCGTACAACTCGCCGCCCTCCAAAGCCACTACATCGTAGACCCGGTGCTCGATCTTCGCCCTGTTTGTCCAAACTGTCATGCAATGCTGCACAGGCGGACACCACCCTATTCAGTGACTGAATTACGCAGGATCGTAGAAGATCGCTATCCAAACAGGATGACCCGTTAATCTATAGTCACGAGATCGGAGACTAGGTAGGCGGTCGGAAGGTCACGGCATGCGACAGCATGGATTTCCAGGCTAATCCTAAGAAGTTCGACATCGACTCGTACTTGAGTACACGACCCAGCACGGCTCTATGGTCCCTCACGCGACTGAAGAACGAGATTAAGGTTGGCGATCAAGTCTTCATATGGCGTGCCATTGGCGACGACGACGCTGACAAGAGTGGTGTTGTCGCACGCGCATGAGCTTCGGAGGTAGCGCGAGAACTGCGGGTCCCCTCTACGGAATGGCAAGTGTGAGCGGCTTTGCCAACTCAAGGTATCTGCAAAAGGCATTTGCTAGCTGAATTTGGCGCGGCGTGCGGCACTCCGCTTCGAAAATGGAAGGCGAGCCGACCAGGATCGACGCGCATTTGGCCCGCGTGGTTGCCACATTGAGCCGGTTGAGACTATAGAGGAATTCCATCCCCCGGGGCGCGTCTGCATAGCTTGAGGTCGCTGTCGAATAGATCGCGATGGGCGCTTCCTGGCCCTGAAATTTGTCCACCGTGCCGACACGCCCTCCCGGCACGCATTGTTGAATCTCAAAGACCTGCGCGTTGTATGGCGTGATGATCACCATGTCATCGAGCGTGATCTTCTTTTCTCGCCCCTCCCGATCGATCCAAGTCGTATTGCTGGTGAGAATCGAGTTCACGAGATGGCCAACCGCTTGTGCCTCTTCGGGCGAACAATTCTGATTACCCTTATGCGCAACAGGCAAGAAGTACAAGCCGGCACCGTTTACTGGCCCCGATCCCTTGATGACCTGCTGTTCCAGTCCGTGCCTTGAGCGGAGCTTTCCGTCATAGAAAAGCTCGGACGTATAAACGCAGATAGAGGGGTGAAGGCGCCAAGTCTGCTCGAGGAATAGACCTTTGTCCGCGGGAATGGTGTGCGCTCCATCCAAGATGTGGTCGAGCGCCGACACATCAATGCCCTCGGGATGGGTGCCTTGGATAGGTTGGTCGAGCTGCTGTGGGTCACCAATCAGTACAACCGTTTTCGCAGCCTGAGAAACCGCCAGCACATTAGCGAGTGACATCTGGGCAGCTTCATCCACGAAGAGGACGTCGATGGCCTCGAAAGCATCCGGCCGGGACCATAGCCAAGCCGTCCCGCCGGCGACAGCGGTGCCGTTCCCCAGCGCGGCGAACAAGTCCTCATTGCTCGTGGCGAATGACAGGCGGTGCTGCGCTGCTCCGACCTCATCGGCCTTCTGGCAGCATTCCAATTCGATTCCGTTCTCATCGGCGGCCTTGATCGTCGCGTTGATCAAGTGGCCGACCACCTTATGGCTATTCGCCGTAATGCCGACTTTCTTCCCTCTGCGCGCCAGCTCGCAGATCATTTGTGCTCCGGTGAACGTCTTGCCCGCTCCCGGGGGCCCCTGGATAGGCAGGATGCCACCGGTCAGATGCTCACAGAGCCGGGTGGCGGCGTCGACGGTCGTCTCCCCTTTGCGATGGAGTGGTTGGCCGCCGACCCGTGGGCTCTCCCTAAGCAAAAGATCACGCGCCGCTCGATAGGGGCCGTCGCCCCGTAGGCCGCGGCTGGCGACGTATTCTCCGATGCGTACCAACGCGTCGGCCATTGTCTTAGCGCTTACATAGGTGTGAGCAAACACTGCTTCCGGATGTATACCAACCGTGTCCTGCCGTTTCTTTATATCAACGGTGTTGTTGTCGAAGGAGATGATCTCGATTTTGCCGAACCTGTCGCCGCCTTGGCTTCGGAGTTCCTCGCCGCCGCGCAGTTCGGTCCCCTGTGGCAGGAAACGATAGCGATGCACCGGCGCCCGCGCGGTGCCGCCTGCCACGCCAACAAACACGAGACCTGAGAGCCCAGCTCGCTCCTTCAGCAAATCCTCTGCTGAGAGAACGGCTAGGCGGAAATACTCCCACCACACCGCCTTTTCTTCTCGGCGGTGCCAATCGAGGATATTGGCTAGTATCCAGCGGGCCTGCTGCTCGTGGTCCCGCTCTTCCGGATCGGCCGGGACGTCGGCTGTCAGCCGTTCGATTAACGCGTTGATCTTGATGAGCCACTCAGTGACTTTCTCGTTAGGCGCGCCATCGCCTGCTTGCGGTCGTGGCACGTTCGCTCCGTCGGCGATCAGCTTTGCTCTTAGCGTTTCCAGCCAGTTGCGCAGGTTTGCGGCGGAGCCGCAATCATCTTGGTTGTATGAGCGCACCGTGGCCTTGACCTCCTCGGAGATCGACCCAGAATCGTCGAGCTCAAGCCTCGACTGGAGGTTGGCGAGCGCCACGTTCGCAATGGCAAGAGGCGTTCGGCGGTCGAATTCGTAGAACGGTTCCATTCGTTTGATTGAATAGTTCTCGACGCTTGCGCGGACGCTGTGACGCACGATCTGATAGAGGTCTACAAATAGGCCGGCGCGTAGCATTTGGTCAATCTCTTCCCCGCGCGTCGCGTGTCGGCCCATCAGGCGCTTCAATGCCGCCGGTTCGTAAGGGGCATAGTGGTAAATGTGCAAGCTCGGAAACTGCACCCAACGAGCCATGACGAAGTCCACGAACTTCTCGAAGGCGTGCTTCTCGTCGGCGCGCGTGAACGCCCAGTCCCCCTCATAGGCAAGCTCCCCGTGCAGGTCTTTGAAGAGATAGCCCGACAAATATTCAACGCCGTGCTCACCGACAAACGGATCGCCTTCAAGATCGAAAAATATATCGCCATCCGACGGCTCAGGGAGCCGAGCTAATCCGAAGCCTACCTCGACTGGCAGCAGTTCAAACCTACCGACGCCTGCCTCGCGGGCCTCCATCACGATCCGCGCCTGCTCGCGAATACGCCTATACGAGCCAGCCGAACCGTGAGTCGGTTCCCACTCTAGTGGCAACGGCATGCCGGCCAACCCTTGCACCGTCGATATCCCGCGTGCGCGGAGCTCGTTCATCTGGAGATTCGAAATTCCCGCGACGAGGCATAGATGATCATCGTCGCGCCGGCGCTTGTTGCAAACCTCGCGCCACCTGCAGATGTCACAATGCTCGATTGGTTCGGGATAGGTTTCTCCTGCTGCCTGTTCTGACATGGTTGTGGCTAGGGCACGCTTGGCCTTGCGAAAATAGGCGGCGTAATCAGAAAACCGGTATTGCTGCGGCTGAAAGTCCGTCCAGGGCGCGACGACATACATGTATTCCGGTGCTAGGCCCTGCGCTTCAGCTATCAGGTCCGAATACAGGCATAGCTGGAGAATAGTTCCCGCTTTCGTCTCACGGGCTAGTTTCGTGTCGATTGGCTCATAGGACCAGGTACCAAGTAGGCTTGGCACCTCGACGCGACGCAGAATATCGGCTCGCCCACTCCAGCCTTTGTGCGATAGCGCGGCTTGGACGATCACTGAGGCGCCCCGCCGCATGGCTGCAAGCGTCTCATCTACGGCATCATCGGTAACTCCTACACCGTCGATCCGGGTTGCGTCCAAGCCTGCAGTCGTCAAGTGCTCTACGTAGTCACGTTCATGGAGGAGGCCTCGTTCGGTCAGGAGCTGAAGCAATGGGTCGAAAACCTTCGGCTGAGCTAGTGCACCTTCGGCCACCGCACGATCTAAGGCTGTGAGGTGACGACAATGTAGGTATCCAACCAGGTCGGTTGCGTATAGATCGAAGGAACTGTCGACCTTCTTCATAAGATTATCGTCACCGTGATTGCCATCATACCCCGACGCGCGAATGATTGCGGGGTTGTCCTGACACGATGCAATTGATCGCCTCACTGGGTCGCTTTCACCAGCCCTCGCTACGCCAAAGGGGCAGCGTGTGAAGGACGCGCACGGTGTCGCTGTGCGCATCGACCACCTCACGCAGCCGCTTGCAGCAGTCCGGAGACTCATCGACACCCGCTCCGCGCAGCTAGACGCGAGCATCCTTCACCTGGGCGTCCATCATGTCTCGCGTATCTTGGAGCACGCTTTCGACACCTTTGAGAATGATGGTGGGGTCAGCCATGCTTCCTGTGTTCTGAAGGCGTCAAGAGGTGCAACCTGCGGCTCGGTTGCCTATCAAATCGCAAATGCATTACCTCGAACGTCTGTTTCACCGCACTCTCACCACGCTCAAGGAGACGGAAGGGCCCTAAAGGAACCTCTGGGATCCTCTGCTAGGTTAGACTTTGCTGCAAAATAGAGTATGGTCAGCTCAACGATCGACTCAACCTTAGAGGCCCTTCAGTTCACGGCGGATCTCACTATTCCGTTTCACGTTTTGTTAGCTAGGCACGCTGCGGATTCGTTCAGGTTTTTCCAACCGAGCGTAGGAGCATTCGAGGAGTACCAGCGCTTTCAGTCCGCCAACTATTTCGCCAAATGCCGATATATTGTGTCGTTTCTTGGATTGCCTAAGCGGGGTAACGATGCGACATTCGGAGGGATCTACGAGGTGCTTGGCCGGATCAAACGGGGAGAACTCGGATTCAGAGAGCCTGAAGGCGACCCAGAAGTCATAAGAGCCTGTGCTGGTCAAGACTATCTATACTCGCTGGCAAGATTGAGGCAGTACGATTTCCTCAGGACCAAGTGGGATATACGTTGGGAGCTTCCAGGGACTGCCCAGTACCTGTACTTTAGGCAAGGCCTATCGGTTGTTACGCTCCGCTTAGAGGAACCGAGTGATCTCGAATCGATGAAATTGGCGGTTCGGCGGGAGGTTGTCCTCGAAAGCGTAGCGTACACGTTGGATCCCGACGAGTTGTTCTTCCCCGAGGGCGCAGCTGCATATGAGCGTCATCTACGAAGGGAACGAAATGCGGCATTGGTGTCCTATCTCAAGAACCGGGCCAAGGCCACAAAGATGTACCACTGTTTCATTTGCAGCTTCGACTTCGCCAAGACCTATGGGATCGACTACATAGAGTGCCATCACACCATCCCAGTGAGTGAGATGAAACCCGGAGATCAGACCAGACCAGACGATTGTGTCCTGCTCTGCGCTAACTGTCACCGAGCCGTTCATAAGCATCCGAATTGGCTTTCCAAGAGCGAGCTTCATGAGGTTCTGTCAAGCGAACCAGACACTCGCTAGCATGCGGCCGGCTACGTTCTGCCAAATGCGCTAGTCGATCAGGACCGCGCCACAACGGTCCCACCGCTCAACCCCATTTCTTGATACCGAATGCTGTACCTGATCCTCGGTACCTTTCGCTTCGTCGGAGACCGCGCGCTTGGCAGGATCGGTCTGCGCGTTCCCGTCAGCCCCGTTCGACAGGTAATCGAGGTAAGGTACTGCAACGAAGAAACACCAGACCTGCCGATTTCTCACCGCCAGTCTATTTGAGTAAATCAGGCGATTTCATCTATCGGTTGCCCAGTGCGGCAAAGGGCATCAACATTGCCGCGGTGAGCTATGATTCGACGTCTATCCTGGCGGACTTTGCCAATCGAAGATCGATCACCTACCCACTGCTTTCCGATACCTCTTCTTCATTGATCGATGCC
>JAOAPF010000231.1 GCA_025462755.1 Edaphobacter sp. | reverse complement strand
GACGAGTTCGAGCGCTCCATCGTCGTCCAATCGATGCTCTGGGGTCTCGGAGGAGCCCTCTCCATCAGCACCATCTGGGGCTCCCTGGAAGACTTCGCCAACGCCCCACATATCTCCACGTTTTATGTCTTCCTCTTCTTCTGGATCTTCATGGGGATCTCTCAGCCTTTCATCCGCATGAGGTACCGATGAAAAACCGCCTCCGCGTCCTCCGCGCCGAACGCAACTGGAGCCAGGCCGACCTCGCCGAGCGCCTCGAAGTCTCTCGCCAGTCGGTCAACGCCATTGAAACCGGTAAGTTCGATCCCAGCCTCCCTCTCGCCTTCAAACTCGCTCGCCTGTTTAACAGCACCATCGAATCCATCTTTACAGATGAACAATAAACATTCTCAAAGCATCTCTCGCGCCTCGTCTCTTCCGAACCATGACAACTATCACCTCACTTCAATGACACAAGCCACTAGCAGCAACCGAACCCGCCCGGCACACTTGAACTAGTTCCAAGGAGCTTAGCCATGTCCGCATCCCGCACCACCCTCCGCCTAATCACGCTTCTCTTTCTCCTCGCCGGCATCCTGCTGCTGCGAAAACCCGTCTTCGGCCAGGCCATCGCCGCCGCGCCAACACGTTTCTCCATCGTCATCCAGGAGTCACAAATCCGGGTGGCCCATCCTTTCGCAGTCTTATCGCGATAGGGTGGGGTATTCGCGCCGGCAGGCGCAGACCGCACTGCTACCTCGCAGCCGCCAAATTCCTTGACGACTCTCGACGAAAAGTAGGCCCCAACTCAACGCACCCGCTGGTCGATTAATCGAGTCCGCGACAATCTCCGCACATCGAATTAGCATTGGAGCGACGAAGAATCTGGCCGTCTGCATCGAATCGCTTCAATCCCCGTCTCGTTAGCCGGCACTCACCTCCGCAAAGGGAGATTCGCCTTGACACCCACCTCCAGAACCCTCGAAGCGCCCCCCTCGCCCAACGCGGAATCGGCACGCCCTGATTGCCCGGAGTGCCCCGAGCGCCCCTACCTGCGCATCTTCAAATCCACCGTCTACGTTCGCGATCACGAACGAAGCCTCGACTTCTACGTCAACTGCCTCGGTTTCAGCATCCTCGCCGACGTCAATCTCACCTACGACGGCCGTTGGGTCGCGATCGCCCCTCCGGATGGTCAGGCCATCGTCGCGTTGGTCGCTCCCAAACCCGGCACCGAGAAATATCGATTCATCGGCCGCGACACCCAGATAGGCTTCATCTCCGAGGACATCAACACCACGTACGAGCTATGGAAGAGGCTCGGTGTGCGCTTTCACCAGCCACCCCAGCAGACCTTCTTCGGCGCCACTCTTGCCCGCTTTCAAGACATCGACGGCAACGGCTTCGAACTGATCGGTACCGACCAGTTCACCCGCGAAATCGAGCAAGAACGCCAACTCGCCGCCGCCAAGATCGAGTCCGATCGCCGCACCGCACAAGAGCTCGAGATCGCTCGCCAGGTCCAGGCCCGTCTCTTCCCGCAAACTCTGCCTCCGCTCAAAACCCTTGACTACGCCGGCATCTGCCTCCAGGCCCGCCACGTCGGCGGCGACTACTACGACTTCCTCGCCCTCGGCAACCAGCGGCTCGGCCTCGTCATCGGCGACATCTCCGGCAAAGGCATCGCCGCGGCCCTTCTCATGGCCAATCTCCAGGCCAACCTCCGCAGCCAGTTCACCCTCGCCCGCGACGAGCCGCAGCTCTTCCTCCAGTCCGTCAACCGCCTCTTCTTCCAGAACACCACCGACTCCGCCTACGCCACCGTCTTCTTCGCCGACTACGACGACACCGCCCGCCGCCTCCGCTACGCCAACTGCGGCCACCTCGCCGCCATCCTCCTCCGCCACAACGGCCAGATCGAGCGCCTCCACTCCACCGCCACCGTTCTCGGTCTCTTCGAAGAATGGAATTCGCCGATCGAAGAATGCCAGCTCTACCCCGGCGACATACTCGCGCTCTACACCGACGGTGTAACCGAATCCTTCGACGCGTCGGGAGAAGAGTTCGGCGAGCAAAGACTCGTCGAGGCCTTGCGGCAAAACAAAGCAATGCCTGCCAGCCACACCCTCACATCAGTCGTCGAACAAATCCAAAGCTTCAGCCCCTCCGAGCAGCACGACGACATCACCCTCATCGTCGCCAAATGCACCTCTGACAATCTCCGAGGAGCCAGGCATTAATGTTTGTCGCTACAGGCGCGTTTATGAAGACTAATCCGATGGGTCATGGCTAAGGTAGGGTTTCAAATCATTCGCAGAGACATTGCTGTTCTGCAGAATTCATTGCGCACTACAGCCCTGCGACGACTGAATGAATGAAGATGCAGCAATAAAGCATGGCCCTGATCGCCACCGCAATCCATAAGCTGGCTACCGCGCCGCTGGCGGACAATCAGGCAATGTTAATGCCGTGATCCTCCGCTTGGCCGAAGACCGAAAGGAGATTCGCCATCTTCAGCACATTGCGAAGCTGCTTACCAAGGTGAAGCAATTTGAACTCGCATCCCTCCTGCCTGGAAGATGCGTACAGTCGCACCAATGTACCAAGTCCCATACTGTCCACGTAGGTGAGTTCTGCCAGGTCAACGACTACCACTTTTGTCTGAGGTAGGAGATGTTTCACCGCCTGGTAGAGTTCTTCGGAGGTGCCCAGCACCAATCGGCCGTGACATTTCACCACAGCGGTGTCCCCGTCACGTTCGATTTCAAAGGATAGAACTTTTTCGGATTCTTCAGGCATATGGTTGCTCCGGGACGATAACGAACGTTGGGTTCTTGACCCGAGAATTCTCGCATAGCTAACCCAAATGCAGGAATAAATTTGTGCAGTGATGTATGGATATTCATGAACGGATACGACGCAACATTTAGTATTTCGGAATTTGCGTTCCCTCGCTGCATCAGATGCTTGTTTGCGGAACTTGAAGGAAGCCGCTCCCCGGCCGCACAGGCCTTGTTAAATTCACATAAAACCCGCGCCAATCCAGCGACAAACGTTGATATCCTATGAGAGCCATGCCTACCAAAAAAGAACTCCTCGACCGCCCCATCCAGCACCTCGACATCAAGCAGCACAACGTCGTCCCCCTGGTCGACGCCATGCACAACATGGCCTACTCCGCGCGTGACACCGCCCGCGCCGCCAACATCTACGACATGATGCTCCGCGACACCGACTGCGGCGTCATCCTCTGCCTCGCCGGCTCGCTCATCTCCGCCGGCCTGCAGAAGATTTTCGTCGATCTCATCCGCAACAACATGGTCGACGCCATCGTCTCCACCGGGGCCAATATCGTCGATCAGGACTTCTTCGAAGCCCTCGGCTTCAACCACTACATCGCCGGCGACGAGTACAAGTACGGCGCAGGCGACGCCGACCTCCGCGAGTTGAAGATCGACCGCATCTACCACACCTTCATCGACGAGGAAGAGCTCCGCATCTGTGACGAGACCACCCACCAGATCACCAACTCCCTCGAGCCCCGCCCCTACAGCTCCCGCGAGTTCATCCGCGAGATGGGCGCCTACCTCGCCAAGAACGGCAAGACCCCGCAAGCCGGGGGCCGCGACTCCATCGTCCTCGCCGCCTTTGAGAAGAACGTCCCCATCTTCTGTCCCGCCTTCTCGGATTGCTCCGCCGGCTTCGGTCTTGTCGCCCACCAGCACGAGCGCCAGGGCAAGCCGCACGTCTCCATCGACTCCGCGAAGGACTTCTACGAGATCACCCAGCTCAAGATCGCCAACCCCACCACCGGCCTGCTCATGATCGGCGGAGGCGTCCCCAAAAACTTCGCCCAGGACATCGTCGTCGCAGCCGACATCCTCGGAGTCGAAGCCTCCATGCACAAGTACGCGGTCCAGATTACCGTTGCCGACGCTCGTGACGGCGCTCTGTCGGGTTCCACACTTAAGGAAGCCAGTTCCTGGGGCAAAGTCGACCTCACCTACGAGCAGATGGTCTTCTCCGAAGCCACCTTGGCCCTCCCGCTGATTGCAGGCTACGCCTTCCACAAGAAAGCGTACGCGGCCCGAACCGGAAAGAAATGGGCCACTATCCTCGACCAGGTAGCCGTTCCCGCTTAGGTCATCGCTTCTTCCGGAACACCGCAAAACGGGTCGCCTTTCGCACAGAGAGGCGGCATTCTGTCGTCTACCTGACGCGCTAACCCCTGCTACACCAATGTTGTCGCCCCGGATAACCCACAGAGGTGTTATTGCCGCTGCAACTTCTTTTCTGTCATTCTCAGCCTGCTGGCAAAAAATTTTTGTGATTCGGCGAGAGGAATTCATCTCCAAAAAATCTGGAACGATCACATTAGATTCGTCTGTTTCGATCACCACAAAAATGGAAATCTGAAACCAAAGAGTAAATCTCCAAAATCGAAACGGTCACCAAAATAAGTTACTAATATATTCGAAAAAAAAGTTACCATAGGTTGCCGGCATACAAATGCACATTCTTTCCGTACTTGGTTATCTGTCTCTGCTTATGACCTCCGGCGTTCTGCTCTTCGCGCTTCTGCGAGCTCAGCGCACGACGCGCGAACTCGCGGAGCAACTCGCCCTCGCACGCGAACAGCACCATCAGCACACGCTTCAGCTCACGCAGCGCTCCGAGCTCGACACCCTCAAGGATGAGTTCATCTCCACCGTCTCGCACGAGTTGCGCACCCCGCTCACCAGCATCCGCGGAGCCCTCGGCCTTCTCTCCTCCGGCATCATCGGCGACGTCGACGCCAAAGCGCTCAACCTCCTCCGCATCGCCGTAACTAACACCGACCGCCTCATCCGCCTCATCAACGACATCCTCGACCTCGAGCGCATGGAGTCCGGTCGAGCTCCCCTGCAGATTCGCCGCTGCTCCCTGCGCGATCTCGCTCAGCAGGCTATCGACACCATGACCCCCATGGCCGATGCCAACACCGTCCACCTCATGCTGGAACCGTTCACCGTCGCACAGGCTGCCTACCCCGAGGCACTCTTCTTCGATGGAGACGCCGACCGCATTCTGCAGGTCGTTACCAATCTTCTCTCCAACGCAATAAAATTCTCGCCCGTAGCTTCCACCGTCCGTGTCCACACGGAGGCCACCTCCGACTCCATCCTCCTCAAAGTCGTCGACGAAGGCCGCGGCATCCCCACCGACAAGCTCGACAGCATCTTCGATCGCTTCCAGCAGATCGAGCCCTCGGACGCCCGCCAGAAGGGCGGCACCGGCCTCGGACTCGCCATCTGCCGCAGCATCGTCCAGCAGCACTCCGGCTCCATCTGGGCCCAGCGCAACCTCGGCCTCGGGTCCACCCTCTACGTCATGCTCCCCCGCACCAGCCGCGCCACCGACGTCATGCTCCCGTCTTCCCTCCCCCCTCGCGGCGAAGGTGCCATCCTGGTCTGCGACGACGACGCCAGCATCCGTACCGTAGTCTCCGAGCACCTCACCCGCCAGGGCTACACCGTCATCGAAGCCAACTCCGGCGAACAGGCTCTCGTCCTCGCCGCCGAGCATCACGTCGAAGCCATCCTCCTCGACCTCTACATGCCCGGCCTCAGCGGTTGGGAGACTCTCCAGCGCCTCCGCAACAATCCCATTACGGCCAACATCCCCGTCGTCGTCCTCAGCGTTCTCTCCTCCACCCTCCGCCCGCAGCTCACCGGCGATGCCCAGGGCTGGGTCCAGAAGCCCTTCAACGAGAACCTACTCTTCGCCGAACTAGGCCGTGTCCTCCACCACGGCGACGGGCCCGCCTACGTCCTCCTCGTCGAAGACGACGAAGATCTCGCCAGCGTCCTCACCGCCAGCTTCCAGGATGCAGCCGTTCGCATCGACCACGCCTCCTCCCGCCAGGCGGCCATCCGCCAGTGCATCACCCGCCCACCCGATCTTCTCATCCTCGATCTCACCCTCCCCGACGGCGACGGCTTCTCCCTCGTCGAGTGGCTGCGCCAGCAGCCCTCCCTGCGCACCCTGCCTCTGGTCGTCTACTCCGGACGCGAGATCTCCGAGACCGAGATGGCCAAGCTCCGCCTCGGACCCACCGAGTTCCTCACCAAGGCCAAGGTCCAGCCCCAGGAGGTCGAAGAACTCGTCCTCTCTATGGTCCACCGCATTCGCAGCAAGTTTGCCGACCTCACCACCGCCGGCCCCACCGCTTAGCCGCCAGTTTCAGGCCGGATGAAACCGGCAAGACACCTCCCCTAACTCGCTCGCATGAGAGAATATTCGCTCATGCGACGAGTTTTGATCATTGATGACGAAGACGATATTCGTGAGGTCGCCGCGCTCTCTCTCGAGGCCACCGCAGGCTGGCAGATCCTCACCGCCAGCTCCGGCGCCGAAGGCATCTCCATCGCCGCGGCCGAGCAGCCCGACGCCATCCTCATGGACGTCATGATGCCCGGAGTCGACGGCCCCACCACCTTCAGCGCCATGCAGCAGAACCCCGCCATCGCCAAAATCCCCGTCCTCCTGCTCACCGCCAAGGTCCAGGGAGTCGACCAGCGCCGCTTCGCCGGACTTGGCCTCGCCGGCATTCTTTTCAAACCCTTCGATCCCCTCACTCTCGCCGAGCAGATCTCCGAAGTCCTCGGCTGGAAGGACTAAACGCCATTGAGCCGATGAAGAAAACCTCCCCCGACCAGATCAGCACCCAGACCAAAGCTCAGACCAAGGCCCCGATCAACGATCAGATCGACGACCTTCTCCTCCAGCTCTGGCAAAAAAACCTCCCCACCATTCGTCAACGTCTCGAGCTCATGGACCAATTCGGCTCCGCGGCCGTCTCCGGCTCGCTCGAAGAACACACCCGCATCGAAGCCCTCAACATCGCTCACAAACTCGCCGGCTCACTAGGCATGTACGGCTACCAGAAAGGCACCGAGGTCGCCTCCAAAATGGAGCGCATCCTCAAATCCCCCACCCCGGAAACCCTCGTCACCCTCCGCGCCCTAGCCGCAGATCTCCGCAAGTCCCTCGCTGCCGGCCTTTAGAAGGATGCCGCTGCTCTTCAGCAAGGAATCTGGTGCTGCACCCGTACCTTTACTAATTTCCTTCTCCGTTGCCTTTCCGTTGCCTTTTCGTTGTCATCCCGCAGCGGTCTGCTTTGCTTTCCTACTTCGCCTGCCGAACCGCCCACCCAGCCAGATCGATCGCCGCCGCAAACCCATCGTAGTCCACCGGTAGCTTATTCCGCCGGTCCACATACTCGTTGTAGACCCACGGATCGACCACAGCGAACACAGTTCCCTTCCCATACTTCGCCACCGCCATCAGCACATCGCCCTGGTCCGTCACCACCGCCTTCGCCGGCCCCGACAATTGAATCGTGCAAATCTCCTTGAGATAAGCCTTATGCGGACGTTCAAACACTCCGGTCCCCGCCGGAATCATTACCGTCGCCATCTCCCACTTATCGCCGTCGACCTTATTACGAATCACCGGATTGAAGTGAATCCCGAACCGCTCGCTCATCGTATTGAAGTGATCGAACTCCGAGTTCGTCACATCATTCTCCATCAGGATCAGCACCCCACCCGCCTTCACCCACGCCTGAATCACATCACCGCTGGCCCTACCCATATAGTGCGGCGTCGGATTCTTCATTGGAATATCCGGCGAAGCGATCACATAAATCTGCGCCTTATTCAAATCCGCCATCATAGGCGCAGTCGTCTCGGTCGCCAGATTTACGCCATAGCGCTGAAACGCCCGCCCGAAGAACGCAAACCCACTATTGGCATCATCGTCCCACTTGTAATGAAACAACTCCGTCTGCCCTGCAGCATTCTTTCGTGTCTGCGAGTTGAACCACGCATCCAGCAGCACTGTCTTTCTCGCCCCGGGCTGGTCCGCCACGGTCAACTTGTCCTTCGAGCCCACAAGCAAGCGGCTCGATCCCTCCTGCCCCAATAGCGCTGTCGGCGCCTGCTCCATCTCCGATCCCGCAAGCAAAAACGCTCCGATGCCCTTAGCGTCGTTCGCCCCAGTCTTCTCGCCAACGTAGTACTCGAACGTCCCCGAACGATAAGGCTTCCCACCCAACCCACCAACCTTCACAGTTCCATTCAGCACCATCAACCCATCCGCACCCGTCGTCACAAACTGCTTCTGAATCCCCTCCCACCCCCGCTTTGCATTCACCTCGTAGCTCTGCGGCAGATATCCCATCCGTACACCCTTCGCCAGCGAATAAATAAACATGCAACTAGCCGAAGCCTCAGGATAGTTCCCGGACTCGTCAACCTTATCTACCACCTGCCACCACAATCCCGTCTTCGCATCCTGCACCTTCACAATCGCGGCATCAGTCCGATTCAATGCCGCAATCAGGGCCGCCCTCTCCGGATGGTCCTTCGGAAACCAATCCAGCACATCCACCAGCGCCATCGCATACCAGCCCATCGCCCGAGCCCACACCTCCGGCGACAGCCCCGTCGTCTTATCCGCCCACGCCATCTGCTTCGACTCATCCCACCCATGCTTCATCAGCCCTGTCTTCGGATCGCGCATGTGCTCATCCATCAGCAGCAACTGCTTCGCAATATCGTCGAAATCCCCGGGCTCCTGAAACGTCGCCGCATACGCCGCACGAAACGGTTCCGCCATATACGCCCCATCCAGCCACATCTGGTTGGGATAAATCTGCTTGTGCCAATACCCTCCACTCGCGGTCCTCGGCTGCAACGCAAGCTGGTCATGCAGAAATTTCGCCGCCTTGTAATACTTCGCCTGCTGCGTCACCCGGTACACCAGCAGCACCGCCCTCCCCATCTCAATGTCGTCGAGCGTAT
>JAOAPF010000227.1 GCA_025462755.1 Edaphobacter sp. | reverse complement strand
CGGCATATGGACTGGCGGTACTGCTGCGCGAGATCGCGGAGAAGGTGAGCGTCTACACTTTCTCGGACGAGACGAAGCGCATTCCGGCACGGCGCGGGTTTGCGCTTCGGGATGCGATGGAGTCGAGTCTGAGGCATGGCGGGACTCGGCTGGGAGCGGCGCTCGATTCAATCAAGGACGATTTTGATCGAATCGTCGTGGTGACCGACGAGCAGTCGCATGACCGTGTTCCCGCGCCGAAGGGCAGGGGTTACATGATCAACGTGGCTAGTGCGAAGAACGGCGTTGGCTACGGAGCATGGGCGCACATCGACGGATGGAGCGAGGCGGTAATTGAGTACATCCGCGAGCTGGAGCGGTCGAAGGCGGACTAGGGTTGGCGGGCCGGGAAAGTTTCCGGCCCGCCGCCGCATCGCAACTTCGTCGTCCGTTGATTACCCATGAAAGCTGCTCGACACCACGCTCACCTTCACGGTAGCCGGCACGCCAATGCCATCCAAGAACTTTAGAGTGGGGTACAAAATGGGTACACCGGTAAACCGCCCGCATGTCTTTGTATTTAGATAACTTAACCAAAGGATGTACTGATGGAAAATCAGGTGGTCGGAAGCATCGTTGCTCTAAGTTATTGAAAATATGGAGCCGATGAGCGGAGTTGAACCGCTGACCTACTGATTACGAATCAGTTGCTCTACCAACTGAGCTACATCGGCTCAACACGTTGCGGAAACCGCCTAACGCGCTGGGTACGGGTCAAGATCGCACAACGTCTCGCTATGACCATCGTGGTGTTCTGAAGGATTCCCAGCAGTGCAAAGTCCTTCACCTGACATCACCTAGTCTACTTGCGAATGTATGCCGATTGCAATGCCAGGTAGCCTTCAAGGCTATACGCAAGGACGACAACTCCCACTGCGAGTCAACTGGCAGAGCGCTTCAGTAAATAGTCCAAGCCACAGATGCGGAACCAACGGTAGCCGTAGGGCTCGAACAGGATGCGGTGCTTGCCGTTCTTTTCAGGATGAGTGTGGTCCTCAGAAAGAAGATTTACCAGTGTGCAATTGGCTTCATCTTCATCTGCCATGGAAAGGTATATCTCTTGCGGCTCTGAACTCAGATTATGCACACAGAGGACGGAATTGTTGCGCCATGCATATCTCATCGCCAAGACCTGGGGTGTTCCCGAGGGAAGGAAGGAAAAATCTCCCCAGCCGATTTCGGGAACTTCTTTGCGCATGCGAATGATGCGTTCCATCCAGTTCAGAAGCGAGTTGGGGTCGCGGCGCTGGGCTGCGACATTGACGTGCTGAAAACCGTACGGCCCGTCGCTGATGACCGGCATGACTGGTTTGTCGCTTTTCGTGAAGCCGGCGTTTGGCTCGGCGGACCACTGCATGACCGTGCGCGCGCAGTTTCGTTCCGGCAAGCGAAGGTCGTCGCCCATCGCGATTTCATCTCCGTAGCGGATAACTGGAGTGCCGGGGAGCGTTATCATCAGGCTGTAGGCGAGTTCTAATCGCCGGCGATCTCCCTTCAGCATCGGGGCGAGCCGGCGTCGAATTCCGCGCTGATACAGTTGCATATCCGGGTCCGGACCGAAGGCCGCGAAGACGGTTTCGCGTTGTTTCTTGGAAAGGCGTCCAAGGTCCAACTCGTCGTGATTGCGAAGGAACTGTCCCCACTGTGCAGTTGCTGGACGGGGCTTGGTGTCGTTGATTGCTTTGACGAGCGGCCTGGAATCACCGCTGGCGACAGCAAAGAAGAGATGCTGATTCACTTCAAAATTGAACATCATCTGGAGCCGTTCGCCAGAGTCACCGAAATACTTCAGGTCCTTGTCCGGTAGAACGTTTGCCTCAGCCAAGATGATCGCCTCTCCTTTTCGCCAAGTGAGGAATTCGCTGAACGCTCTCAGCATGTCGTATTGCTCGGCAGGTTTGGTTACCTCGGCGCCCTTGTTCGAAATGACAAATGGAACGGCATCCATCCGGAAACCGGAAACTCCCAACTGTAACCAGAAACCCATGATCTTCAGGATCTCCGCCTGCACATCCGGGTTTGCGGTATTGAGGTCCGGCTGAAAGTCATAGAAGCGGTGGAAATAATACGCCTTCGCAGTCTTGTCGTAGCTCCATGTCGATTTCTGCACGCCGGGGAAGACGACGCCAGAGTCGGCATTCTTCGGCTTCTTTGCTGACCAGACGTACCAGTCCCGGTATTTCGACTTCGGATCGCGGCATGCTTCCTTGAACCACGGATGTTCGTTTGATGTGTGATTCACGACGAGATCGATGAGCACGCGCATTCCGCGTTGTTCGCAACCGCGGGTAAATTCGACGAAGTCGCCGAGGGTTCCATATCGCGGGTCCACGCCATAATAATCGGCTACATCATAACCATCGTCTTTGCAGGGAGACGGCTGAAACGGCATCAGCCACAGCGCCGTAATTCCAAGCCCCTGCAGATAGTCCAAACGGCGCATCAACCCCTGGAAGTCTCCTACACCGTCACCGTTTGCATCCATATAAGTAGCGACTGACAGACAATAGATGGCCGCATTCTTGTACCAGAGATCGTTGATCATGCGAGCAAACTTTCAATCAGCAAAATAACCTTCAGGAGTATAGGTAGATGCAGGAGTCAACCTGGTGGCAGCATGCAATCGTCTACGAAATCTACTCGCGCTCGTTTCAGGATAGTAATGGCGATGGCATTGGTGATCTGAACGGAATCCTGGAGCGCCTGGATTATCTGGTACAGCTTGGTGTCGACGCGATCTGGCTCTCGCCGATCTTCCCGTCTCCTATGGCGGATTTTGGATACGATGTCGCTGATTATTGCGGGATTGATCCCATCTTCGGGACGATGGAGGACTTCGATCGCCTGCTTGTGGAGGTTCATCGTCGCGGCTTGAAGATGATTCTTGATTTCGTGCCGAATCACACGTCTAATCAGCACCCCTGGTTTCTGGAAAGCCGATCGTCGCCTGAAAATCCCAAGCGAGACTGGTACCTGTGGCGGGATGAACCGAACAACTGGCTCAGTAACTTCGGCGGCTCTGGTTGGGAGTCAGATGAAACGTCTAAACAGTGTTACTACCATTCGTTTCTGAAGGAGCAGCCAGACCTGAATTGGCGCAATCCTGCGGTGCAAGAGGCCATGTTCAACGTCTTGCGATTTTGGTTGCGACGAGGCGTGGACGGGTTTCGGGTGGACGTGATGTGGCTGATGATCAAGGATGACGAGTTTCGCGACAACCCGCCGAATCCTGGTTATCACCCGGGGCAGGCCTCAAACAATCGTCTCTTGCCGGTGTACAACACCAACCGGCCTGAGGTTCACGAATTGGTGGCCAAGATGCGAGCAGTAGTCGACGAATATCGTGAGCGCGTTTTGATTGGAGAGATCTACCTTCCCGTACAGCAGCTGATGACCTACTACGGAAAAGACCTGAAGGGCGCAAATCTGCCGTTCAATTTCTTGCTGCTGCAAAGCGCGTGGAGTGCGGAGGCTTTGGCCGAGATCATCTTCGAATATTACGAAGCCCTTCCCCCCGGAGCATGGCCGAACTGGGTATTGGGAAATCACGATAACACCCGGATCGCTACTCGGATTGGGAGCCGGCAAGCATGGATTGCTGCCATGCTGCTGATGACATTGCCGGGAACGCTGACGATGTACTACGGCGAAGAGATTGGTATGACGAACGTTTCAATTAAGCCTGATGAGGTGCAGGACCCAGCGGAGAAAAACGAGCCGGGGCTTGGCCTGGGCCGCGACCCGGAAAGAACTCCTATGCCGTGGGACGGTTCCGCTTCTGCTGGATTCACTACCGGGAGACCCTGGCTACCTCTCGGCGCCGATCACGAAGCAGTAAATGTCGCGGTGCTAGAGCAGGACGGAACTTCCATCCTTCGCCTGTATCGCAACCTTATCGACCTGCGCCACAGCCGTCCCACGCTGGTTCGTGGCAGGATGCAGTTTATCAGCGCCGATGAGGGAGTGTTGGTCTACGAGCGCAGAGGAGATGAAGATCGCATTCTGGTTTTGCTGAATCTGAGTGCGGATTCCGTAAAAATGACCGTGGAAAGCGGAACGATTCTCGCCTCAACAGGCTTTGATCAGGACGGGCAAAGGGTGAATGGCATGGTCGAGTTGAAAGCTGCTGAAGGAATGGTCCTTGACCTCGATTCGTAATTCGAGCCGGCACGGGAATCTCGCTGACCAAGCGGTTAGGATGGAGGAACTATGAACATCAACTTTTCAGGCAAAAGTGTGCTGGTCGCCGGCGGAACGGGCGGTTTGGGCGCCGCGGTAAGTCTCGCTTTTTTGGAGGAAGGCGCAAGGGTGACGGTGACCTATCGCAAGGAAGAAGAGTATGCCGCTTTGAAAGATGCAGCCGCCACCAGGGCAGCGGCACTGGAAGGATCTCCGGTCGATGTTACCGACGAACGTGCAACTGCGGAATTGGTCACGGGTATTGTCGCTAGACACGGCAGGCTGGATGCCTTGGTGAATGCCGTCGGTAGCTACGTAGGCGGTGTGACGCTGTGGGAGCTGGAGACGAAGGTCTTCGACGCGATGCTGTCCCTGAACTTGCGCTCGGGTTATGCGCTCGCTCGTGCGGTACTGCCCGCGATGTTGAAGCAGGGGCATGGATCGATTGTGAACGTGGCGGCAAAGGCGGCATTCGATCATGGAGCAGGGGCGGCGGCTTACGCTGCGTCGAAGGCCGCCGCGGTTGCCATGATGGATTCGCTGGCCGCCGACGTGAAGGGAACCGGGGTGAGGGTGAACTCGATCCTTCCCAGCATCATCGATACAGCTGTAAACCGGAAGGCGATGCCGAACGCGGATTTTACTGCATGGCCGAAGCCCCAGGAGATTGCGCAGGTCATCCTATTTTTGTGCAGTGATCACGCTGCGGTGGTTCACGGTGCGGCTGTCCCGGTCTATGGAAATAGTTAGGGGAATAGCTAGCGAGAGAGCGTTCCGCGGGGCGGGATTCGCGTTTGTGGCGGGGCTGGTGGCGTTGTGGTGGAACAAGAGCAGGCACGGAGAAGAGGACAAAGAATAGAGACTACGGGTGCGACGGCTGGGCGGATGGTGCGCCGTGAGTAACGTGCTTCAGGAGGAATTCCTGGAAGAGGGTTCCGATGGCACCAGTGCCGACGCCAATGAGGATGTTGTCCACTGTCACCTGGGCGTCGTGTTTTTCGCTGCCGGGGTAGTAAAGACTGGAGATGGCGCCGGCGGCGAGGTTGCCGAAAACGTTGGAGTAGTTCGGCTGCCAACGGCCGTTATCGCCTTTGCAGATGACCACAGTGGAGACAGCGTAGAGGGCACGGGTCACAACGTGTCCTTTGCCCCTGTAGAAGTAGCGGGGGTCCTGGTGCAGGAGTGACGGAAGGAGAGCGGCGCCAAAGAAAGTGGATGCGACGCGGTCTCCGTAGGTGGCGACATAGCGTTTGGCGTAGCCGGAGAAACCCTGGCCATAACCGGAAAAATCACCCTGCCACTGCTCGATGCCAGCGGTGACGCCGGTGGTGAGAAAGGTTACGGGATCCACGGTAACCTTTAGCGCGAGCTTGAACTTCTGTTTGCGGGTGAGGGGTGCGGCATTGGAGACATAGCTGACGTAGAAGTTGGGCAGAACGCCCAGAATGCGCTGCTTCACTTCGGCGCTGATCTGCTGCTCAGCGAGGTCCTCCATTGTGATGGCATCGACGGTGGAAGTGATGGATTCGACTCCAAGGAGGATGGGTGGGAGGACGAAATTTTCTCCGGCGCGGACGATGATGTCTTCTACCTTCCAGGACGCAAAGCCCGGAGCGGCGATCTTGACCAGGTACTTTCCCGGTGGCAAACCAAAGAAAGAGAATGCGCCGGTGCCGTCGGACTGGGTGGTGCGAATAGCTTTGGATACAGTTTCCTGAAGTGTTATTTGAGCTCCGGAAATTGTCGCTTCGTCGGTATCGGTAACGGTGCCTGACAGAACGGAGGCGCTGGGTGCGTCGGGCAGTTGAACGGCGGGAGTTGCTGGTTGTTGGGCGATTAGCTTTCCTGCCGGGGATGCAAGCGGGAAGACAGCTAGGAGGAGTATGGCTCGTCTCGCCCGTTTGCCATGCGAATTGACACACCTGATCACTGCTTCCGCCTGTCGTGAGAGCTGAATGTTCGCTAGAGATGCGGACTGGAAAGACTAGAGTTGGGTAGTCACAGAGTATATCCAAGGCGGCCGGGGCGCGGAACAAAATCTGAGTCGAGTTACACGATGCTTGTGGCCGGCTATGGAAAGTTAGTGACTTTGGGGGTGACGCGTGGGGAGATCGCGGTGTAGCCGCCGGTGCTGTTGATCACGTTGCTGATTTCGCCAAGACGGCCCAGGGCGACGGTAATCATGTCGTGAAACCGGACGTTTGGATTGGCGGGAACTTCGATGGCACGTGTGAGGACAACATCGGGCTTGCGAAAGACGCTGTAAATGCCGAGGCCCCAGGCTTCGTGGCTGGTGACCGCGTCGGCGACTTTGTAGGAGGCCCAACCGTTGGTGCCAGGTGCGCTGGTGTAGCTGGGTTGGTCGGGGGGATCGTAGGGAATCTCGGATTGATAGAAGTAAGTGCGGCCAGCGTTGCCGTTCCAGAGGACCTGGAACTGCTGGTGATGTTCGACGAAGAGTCCGTAGATCGTGACGTTGTCGCCGTTGACAACGAGGCCGTTGGCGCTGATGTTGCCGTCCCAGCTGACACCGGCGCCGTGATCGGCGCGCCATATCCAGGTGTGATCGACGATAGTGTCGTGGCTGTTGACTTCGAGATTGATCACTGCACGGCCAACGCCGGCACCGCCTACGCGAAAGAAGACGTCGTGGAGGGAGATGGGATTTTTGGCGTGGCTGACTTTGGATTTGTCTTGACCTATTTGCAGCAGGACGGGCGAGGATGCAGAACCAGCGTCGAAGAGGAGGCCGGCGATGATGATGCCGTCGGTGTCCGACGTGGTCATGGCGGCGGTGCCATTGACGGGGTGCAGTGTAGCGAAGCCAAGTCCCATCACTACCGAGTTAGAGTGAGTGACGCGGATGGCTTCGGTGAGGTCGTAGATGCCTGGAGTGAGGAGGAGATTTTTGCCTTTGGCTAGTTGCGCGTTGAGGGTCGACGCGTTGTCCCGGTTTGGGTGGGCGATGTAGAACTCGCGAATGGGGATGGTCTTTCCGGGTGCCGATGCGGCACGCCAGCTGACGCCTGAACTGTTCGTGCTCAAAGGCAGGACGCGAACGCTGTAGTTGCCGGAGGAGTCGATTTGAAGGAAGGGCTTCTCACGGATTATCGGGGTCTTGGCAATTTTGGTGTAAGGCGGGTTGGGCCATTCACCTTCGGGTGGATCGGGGACGCCGACGAAGACCATGTTCCAGTTTGCACCGGTCCAGCTGCGCCACTCGCTATTGCGTGAGATCCACTGCTGTTGGGGCCCGGCAGCTACGTTGCCATCGATGAGAGTGTCTGACATCCAGCCGCCGCTGGCCCAGCCACCGTTTTGGTGGAGAACGATGTCTCCCTGAACGTGCATGCGGCGGAAGGGAACGGCTTGCGAAACAGCCCACTGCATGGAGCCGCCGGTGGGAGCAACGGAGAAGTTTTCGGCGGCGCGCCAGAAGGTGGTAGTGGCATTGTTGTTGCGCGCAGCGGCGTCGGAGTGGACGTTGCCGGTGATATGGACGCTGTCGGGTAAGGCGCCGAGGCCGAGGACCTGGGTGTAGAAGCCGATGGGAACGTCGACGTTGTACTCGCCGGGGAGGAAGAGGAGGGCGTTACGTTCGGGGCCGAACTCGTTGTGGCGCTGCGTGGCGTAGATATTGTCGATCTGCGCCTGGATGGTCGCCGGAGGCATGGCGGCGTTGAAGACGAGGACGTTGGGGCCGAAGTCCGGGGTGGCAGCGGTGGCTGAAATCGCGGGACTGACAATGGACGCGAAAAGGACGAGAGAAATAGGGAGCTTCGTCGTCATTGTCATTCGGATTTGCCGAGAGATTTTTCTTTGTATGCCTTTTGGAGAATGAAGAACGCTTGCTTTTTTACGCCCTGATCGGAGATGAGGCCCTTGCGGTTGAAATTGTCCTGGAGGCCGGGGTTGACGCGGCGGGCGGAGCGGAAGTCCATCAAGAGCCATGGGCTCGTGCCGCGGAGTTGCGGGATCTTGTTAAGCATCGCGATCTGATGATGGTAGATTTCGGCTTGATATTCCTCGGTCCAGAGGGCGGGGTGCGTGTCGCCGGCGGGGGCGTGGTTGCCAGCTTTGGCGTCGCCGCCCCACTCGGACATGATGAGGGGTTTGTCGTAGCGGATGTCCCAGGTGGTTGTGTCGGCGCCCTCTGCGTGTTGCTCGTACCAACCGATGTACTCGTTGGTGCCGATGATGTCGAGGGCTTTGCCTAGCGGGTCATCGATGATTTTTGTGGTGCCGCCGCCAGGATTTTTTTCCGTGCGAACGAGGAGAGCGGCGGTGACAAGGCGAGTAGGGTCGAGTAGGTGGGTGAGATCAACCATGGTCGTGAGGTACTTGGTGCGGGCTTCGGTGTTAGGAGTTTCGTTGGCTACGGACCAGAGGATGATGGAGGCCTTGTCCCGGTCGCGGCGAATCATCTCGGTGAGCTGCTGTTTGGATTTTGCGAGGACGGCAGGGTTATCGAACTGGAGAGCCCAGTAGTCGGGGATCTCGGACCAGACCATGAGCCCGAGACGGTCGGCGGTGCGGGTCATGCGCTCGTCGTGTGGGTAGTGGGCGAGACGGACGTAGTTGCAGCCTAGTTCTTTGGCCCAGCCGAGAAGGGTGTCGACATCTTTTTGTGTGTAGGCACGGCCGGTGCGATAAGGGGCTTCTGCGTGAATGGAGATGCCACGGAGGAAGACGGGCTGGCCGTTCAGGAGGATCTGGGTGCCGCGGGTTTCGATAGTGCGGAAGCCGATCTCGTCTTCGATTTTGTCAGCGGTGGGTCCGGCTGTGGTTATTTCGACCTTGTAGAGCCTGGGGTTTTCCGGCGACCAGAGACTGAGGGATTTTGCGGGGAGGCTGACGGCAGCGCGGGAGTCGGCGTCGATGATGGATTGGGTTTTCGCGTTGAGCTCTGGGACGCTGACGGTGACGGCAGTGCCGCTGGGTGCGCCTTCGACGTGAATGTAGCCTTCGATGAGGGAGTGATCGGTGCGGCTAAGGTGCAGGTCGTAGTCGTCGATGAATTGTTGCGGGACTTCAACCAGAGAAACGTCGCGATGCAAGCCGCCGTAGTTCCACCAGTCGGTCTGGAGGGTGGGGACACCATCGGCCATGCGGGTGTTATCGACGGACAGAACAACAAAGTTTTTGTCGTCTTTGAGAACACTGGTGACTTCACAGTCGAACGGGGTGAAGCCGCCTTCGTGCTCGCA
>JAOAPF010000216.1 GCA_025462755.1 Edaphobacter sp. | reverse complement strand
AGGGTGGGCGTGGAGAGGGTGGTTTCGAAGCTGGGTTCGATCGTGATCATTGGCTTGGCTTCGATTGAGATTGAGTGTGGGTTAGAAGGGTGAAAAGCGGTCGTCCTTCGGACGAGGCCCACATCTCGGAATCGAGATATGGGGCACCCGGTTCCTGGGCAGGCGCTGGAGAAGACGGTCGTCCTTCGGACGAGGCCCACACATCAGAATCGATGTATGGGGCACCCGGTTTTGTGGCGGCTCGGGGTGACGCGGGATTGCGGGAGTAGACGCGGATGTAGTCGATGAGCATGTGTTGGGGGAAGACGGTGGTGTCGTCGGGGTTGCCGGGCCAGTAGCCGCCTACGGCGAGATTCAGCAGGAGGTAGAAGGGATGATCGTAGACCCAGGTGGCGGCTGGCGGCAGATCGGCTGGAGTGCGGTGCGCGATGAGGTGGTCGTCGAAGAAAAATTTGATGTCGTTGGGGGACCACTCGACGACGTAGAGATGGAAGGCGGTGTGGACGGATTCGCCGGTGGGGAGGGGGAATTTTGCGGAGATGCCTTTGGAGCCGCTGTAGCCGGGGCCGTGGAGAGTGCTGTAGATGGTGTCGGGCGCGCCGATGCTTTCGAGGATGTCGATCTCGCCGCACTTGGGCCATTTGTTGGTTTCGTGGTTGTCACCGAGGAGCCAGAAGGCGGGCCAGATGCCTTTGCCGGTGGGAAGTTGGATCCGGGCTTCGAAGCGTCCGTATTTTTGTGTGAAGTGATCTTGCGAATTGATGCGGGCGGAGGTGTAGTGGCGCGGGATGCCGTCGGGGCCGGTTAGATCTTCCTTCTGGGCGGTGATGACCAGGTTGCCGTTTTGCTGGTGGATGTTGGCGGGGCGGCTGGTGTAGGTTTCGAGCTCGTTGTTGCCGAAGCCCTTGCCGCCGGTGACGATGTTCCACTTTGCGGGGTCGGGTGGGGAGCCGTTGGGGGCGTTGAACTCGTCGCTCCAGGTTAGTTGCCAGTTTGTGGATTGGGCTTGGAGGGTGGTGGCGAGGAGGATGGCGAGGAGGAGGATGCGGTTGCGCCTGGAGGAAGACAGTCGTCCTTCGGACGATGCCCACACATCAGAATCGATGTATGGGGCACCCGGTTTTGTGGCTGCTGCGGAAGACGGAGGTGCTTCCGACGATGCCCCTATCTCAAGATTTGGGGCGGACGAGCGGGCGCGATTCAGGATGCGCTTCAGATTGAAGATGGAGAGCGCGGGGTTTGGGATGATACTTGGGGGTTCGATGGTGATCATCGGAGATGTGGCCCGGCGAGAGAATCCGGGCGACGTAGTTTGATTCTAAACGGTCAGGATACTGAACGGCAGGGTAGCACGAGCTAATCGTTGTTGCGGTAGTTCCAGTCGTTGTCGCGATAGCTCTAGTCGTTGTCGCGGTAGTTGAGGAGAGGCTTTTGGGTTGGGGGGATGGCGGATTCGTAGGTTTTGCCCTGGAGCTGTTTGTGGAAGTCCTGCTGGGCGGCGGCGACGAGGCTGGGGGTGAGGAAGAGGTCGACGGCGGTGAGGGCGAGTGCTTTGGAGGCGATGACCATGCCGTCCTGGCCGATGCTCGTACCGGCTGAGGCAGCGGCCTGCCAAGTGTGGGCGGCGACGCCGGGGACGAAGGTGGCGGTGCCGAAGCCGATGGTGGGAACGTTCCAACTGATGTCACCGACGTCGGTGGAGGCGGAAGGGGCATTGGGATCGAAGGGTCGCAGGGGCAGAATGATGTTGGTCTGGTCGAGGCTGGGTGCGGCTCCCTGGGGAAGAGTCTTCTGGAGGCTCGTCGCGAATTCGGTTTGGGCGGGATCGAGCTTGAAGCCGCCGACGAACTCGAGGTTCTTCTGGGCGACGGGGGCGAGGGCGTCGTTGGGGATGATGTTGGCGTCACTGCCGATGTTGCGGATCTCGACGGTGGTGTCGGTCATCATGGCGGCGCCGTTGGCGATCTTAACGATGCGGGCCCAGATGCCGTCGAGGGTTTCGTTGTAGGGATTGCGGGCCATGAGGTCGATCTCGGCGATGTCGGGGACTATGTTGGGGGCGACGCCGCCTTTGGTGATGATGTAATGGATGCGCGTGTTGGCGGGGACGTGCTCGCGGAGGAACTCGATGCCGTTGCCCATGAGCATGACGGCGTCGAGTGCGGAGCGTCCGCGGTCTGGCGCCATGGCGGCGTGGGCTGCGACTCCGTGAAAGGTGAAGCGGGCGGAGGTGACGGCGAGCGCGCCTCCGTTGCTGACGGCGTTGCGGTCGGCGGGGTGCCACTGGAGGACGACGTCTACGTCCTTGAAGAGGCCGGCGCGGACCATATAGACCTTGCCGGATCCACCTTCTTCGGCGGGCGTGCCGTAGAAGCGGAGGGTGCCGACGACGTGGTGGTCGGCCATGTAGTCCTTGACGGCGACGGCGGCGAGGGCGGCACCGGCGCCGAGGAGATTGTGTCCGCAGCCGTGGCCGGGGGCTCCGCTGACGACGGCCTCGCGGGTGGCGATGGCTTGCTGGGAGAGGCCGGGGAGGGCGTCGAACTCGCCGAGGATGGCGATGATGGGCTTGCCTGAGCCGTAGGAGGCGATGAAGGCGGTGGGCTCGTCGGCGACTCCGGCCTGGAGGGAGAAGCCTGCTTTTTTGAGCTGGTCTTGAAGGAGGGTGGAGCTTTTGTTCTCGTGGTAGCCGAGTTCGGCGAAGCCCCAGATGTCTTTGGAGACTTGCTTGTATTGGGCGGCGTTGGCGTCGACTAGTTTGAGGATCTGGGTGCGGTCGGCGGGAGTGGGCTGGGCGATCGCCGGGATGGCGAGGAAAAAGACCAGGGCGGTGCGGAGGGACAGGGGCATGCAGGCGTCTCCGAGGCGAGGTGAGGATTTGGATTTTCTCTAATGTACCTTGGGTGGGCTTGGTTATGAAGGCAGAAGAGCATACGCGGGGGCTGCAAACCGTTTGCTGTGGGCTGAGAGGCCCAAAGATTAAATCTTTGGGTATTGGTCACTTTGAAATCTTGAGCGAGTAGAGCACCGAGAACACTACTTGGGCGACGACGACTCGTACAACCAGGGCCGCCATCGAACGGTGGAATTTCCGAGAACTGACCGACTCAGCGGCTTGCTGGCTCCAGAACAAGCACACGAGCGCGGCGCGAGCGCGCCACAATAGTGCCAGCATCGACGCGAAGATGAACGCCGCCGTGCACTCAGCGCCCATGGCGATGTGGAAAAACAGGTTGATCATCAGGATATTCGCCATGATGGGTGTCATGATGGCCGCTCCCAGCAGCGCTGTCTTACGGAACAGCAGCATCGCGGCACCGGCAAGCTGGGTCAGTCCGAGGATGCTCGCGTAGACATGCGAATAGCTGTAGTAGTACCAGGTGAGCTGAAACCCGCTGAGCGAACCGATCGGCCTTTGTGCGATGTCCTGGTGGAGCGTGAACTGCACTCCCGCCAGCTTGCTCAGCCCATAAGTAAAGAGCAGCCACGCAGACAGGTAGCGCATCCAGTCGAGATATCTGGGATAAGACTTCATGGATTCGGCTAATCTCATCGGAGCTACACCAGATACGCGGCGCATCTTCACCAGTTCCGCGCCGACCGATCAAAAGCGCTCTCTAAACGGCAACAGGGGGCTGGATTGCCCCCTGTTGATGACCTATCGCAGACTTGGCTGGATTCATTGGGTCTTCGGAATGGACTTCTCGATCGGGACTAGGTTGGGATCGGGTAGCGTTGTGTCGTTGAGGGCGAGAGGAAGTTGCTGCTGGGCTTTGCCGTAGCTGTCGTAGGCGCGGACTATGCGCTGGACGAGGTGGTGGCGGACTACGTCGACGTCTTCGAAGTGGCAGAAGCGGATGCCTTCTACGCCGTCGAGGACGTGGAGGGCTTCGAGGAGGCCGGATTTTTTGGGGTTGGGCAGGTCGGTCTGGGTTAGGTCGCCGGTGATGACGGCCTTGGAGTTGGCGCCGAGACGGGTGACGAACATCTTCATCTGTTCCATCGTGGTGTTTTGCGCTTCGTCCATGATGATGAAGGCGTCGTTGAGGGTGCGGCCGCGCATGAAGGCGAGGGGGGCTACCTCGATGACGTTGGACTCGAGCATCTTGTCGACCTTGACGGGATCGAGCAGGTCGTAGAGCGCGTCGTACAGGGGGCGGAGGTAGGGGTCGACTTTTTCCTGGAGCGAGCCGGGGAGAAAGCCGAGGCGTTCGCCGGCTTCGACTGCTGGGCGGACTAGGATGATGCGGCTGACTTTTTTCGCCATGAGGGCGGAGACCGCCATGGCTACGGCGAGGTAGGTTTTGCCGGTGCCGGCGGGGCCGAGGCCGAAGGTCATGTCGCACTGTTCGATGGCTTCGACGTACTTGCGCTGATTGGGCGAGCGGGGCTGGACCATGCGCTTGACTCCGGCAGAGCGCTGCTTGCTGGAGTCTACGAGGGATTTGAGGGTGATGGCGGGGTCGGCGACGACGAGCTTGAGCATGCCGTTGAGTTCGCCGTTGTGGAGGTTGACGCCGAGCTTCCGGAGAGTGTCGAAGTCGGTGAAGAGCTGTTCGACACGGGCGACGTTGTTGGGTTCGCCAGTGACTTGAATGGCGTCGGAGCGGAGATCGATCGTGACGTTGAGTTTGTCTTCGAGGAGTCGAAGATTTTCGTCGTGGGTCCCGTACAGGGGCTCAATGCCAGGGGTGATTTCCAGGGATTTTTTGATCAATTAGTGTGCTGACCTCCGTCAGGGGAAGCTGGGTTAATGCCGAACGACTCGGAAGATTGGATGAGTGGTAACAGGGGTTGGTTGCAGCGCAGAGGGTGCGCTTTTGTGACTGCGACCGGGTTGGCTAGAGGTGCCAATGTGTCGAATATGCGCAAAGAGTAGAACGAGGATGGGTTGGCGTCAAGGGGGAAGTGATGAATTGTGACGGATGGGAAGCGGGTTTGGGTCGGGTGGTTTTGTGTGGAGTGGGGTGATTTTGCTTTGGGTCGCGGATTGGAGAGGCTACGGTGGCGAAACGACAACAGCAACGGCAACGGCAACAGCAGATCCCTGACGGGATGACGAACAAAGAACAAGCCACGGCAACGGCGAATTTCCTTTTTGGGGATGGCGGCTAAACGGCAGAAGCTGGTTGACCTTGGGGCTGGAGTTTCGTAGACTTAGATATTGCAGGGAGTGCGGCCGGGCGGACTGGAATATTGAGTCGGGCTGGGCTTTGGCCAGTTTGGGCCTGCATTCCATTTTCCCCTACAAAATGTATGGGTTGAGAGAAGAGAGTTTATGGCAAATCATGTTTCGTCGTTGAAGCGCGCACGTCAGACGGTAAGTAAGACGGCGGTAAACCGCTCGAACAAGAGCAAGCTGCGGGGAACGCTGCGGCAGTTGCGTGAGGCGATTGCCAAGGGCGATCATGCCGCGGCAACGACGCAGTATCGCGAGACCGCGTCAGTTCTGGACAAGAGCGTGCAGAAGGGTGTTCTGCATAAGAACACTGCGAACCGGTATAAGAGCCGGTTGAATGCGCGTGTGAAGGCTGTGGCTGCGAAGAAGGCTGCTTAGCTTTTTCGCTGCTGGCGGCTTTCGGCTTGGAAGATGCTGGGTTCTTCCCGGTTCGACTTCGCTCAGGGTCAGAATGACAACAGTTTTGGATAGGGCTAGCTATGGGAGACCGTGGCTGGCCCGTTTCTATTGGGGTGGGTCTTTCGGATTAGCGGGTGGATTGGCGGGCGGGCTGGTGGGGTGCTTGTCGTCGGGCGCGCTGTAGAGGGAGGGTGGGGTGCGGCGCTGCTCGGGTGGAGTATCGCCGGCGGATGGGCTGGCGGGGTCTGGAGTCGCGGCGGGTGGAGGGGCGGTCTGCGAGTTCCGGGTTGCCGGTTTGGTTTCGGATTCAGGCGGAGGCTGGGTTTTGGTCTCGGTGGTAGTCGGCTTCGAGCTCTGCGTTGGGGTCTGGTTGGGGGAGGCGGGTTGGTTGGAATCCGGCGGAGTGTTGGCGGCGGACGGGGTTTGGGGAATGGGCTGGCCGGCTGCTTCGGGGTCGGAGTCGGAGAGCGTGGCCAGCCCGGTGAACTGAACCGGAAGGTTGTTCTCCGGCGGGGCGATGGAGCGGGCCAGCTTGAGGTCGGATTCGTCCTTGGTGGTGAGCGGTGGGAGGTTGTAAACCTCAATGGCTTCGGCGTGGACGACGGCGAGGGCGAGGCCGTTGGGGGATAGGGTGAAGTTCTGCCCGGCGCGTTCGACGGGAGAGCAGTCGGCGCGGAGGAGTTGCTTTCCGGTGCCGGTCTGGTAGACGACGACGTTTTGGCCGCTGACCTGATCGGAGCTGATGGGCTGGTCGGCGATGAAGGAGCTGTGAAGCATGATGCGGCTGAGGGCGAAGCGGCCGCCGGCTGGGGCGTAGGAGATCGAGGGTGCTATGAAGTCGCCGAAGAGGCCCTGCTCCCACATCTCTTCGCCGCGCATGTTGAAGCCGCCGAGCTGCTGCCTGGATTGGCCGGAACGGCAGCCGAAGGCGATGAATTCGCTGTGGCTGACGAATATTGGGGCGGGACGGCAGGTGGAGTCGAAGGGGGAGAGCTCGTCGGTCTTGCCGGCGTAGGAGTGGAAGTCGAAGGCCCAGTGCTGATGTCCCTGATCGACGACGGCGAGGTAGCCGGCGGTGGAGGCGGGGACGTCGCCAGCTCTTGGGGTTTGGATGGCGCCGGCGGGGCGGAGCTGGACCGGGCCGCCGTCCTCTCCGGAACGGATGCGGTAGAAGTTGATTTGGACGCGGTCTCTTTCTGTCAGCTGAGGGGATGGGGGCGGGGTAGGGCCTAGAATCGGTGCCCTGGGCCTTGGGGTCGGCGGGTTGCGCTTGACGGTTTCGATGATGAGCAGGTCGGCGTCCGGGGAGATTATCAGAGCGGCGAGGCGGCGCTCGGCTGAGACCAGGAAGGGTTGTTGGGCGAAGGGCTCGCGGGTGGCGAGATTGGCGAGGGGAGCGAAGGTAGTGAGGGTGTCACGGATGCGGAGGAGGAAGTGGCCATGGCCGAGGTTCCAGACGTATTGGGCGTGGTCGTGGAGGTGCCAGGAGGTGCGGGCGAGGGTGCGGCCGGTTGGGAGTTCGAGGAGAACAGCGTCGACCATGAGGTCCTGATCGTCTTCGGGCTCGTCGGGCAGGCGGGGTATGAGGCGGTGAACCACGAAGGTGAGGAGAAGATGCTTGTCGTCAACGTAGTGCAGCGTGAGCATGGAGCTGCCGTTGAGCAGGAACTGGGCGGGGAGAGGCTGGAAGCCGAAGTTTTCGAGCGGAATACGGAGCGGGGGCTCGGGTTTTGCGGCGAAGACAGGGATGGCGGCGAGAAGAAGAAGGCAGGCCAAGGTGGTGCGAAGGAAGGGGGGGCGGGCCGGTCTCGGGATGGAGGAGTTGGGAACCAGCATGGCAACAGGCGCGTATCCCACTTTATCAATCGCGCGTAGGAGTAATGTTTCACAGACGCAGGAGCGGGGGCAACGTGTGCATCTGTGACGGGTGGCATGGTTTGTGGACTTGGCCGGTGGTACAAAGGCTGATTAGATATGTAGGCGAGAAGCAGATTCCCTTCGGGAATGACAATAAGAAAAGCAAGGGCAAGTAAACACAGAAGCGAGCAAGACAAAGTGAGGGAGACGCAATGTTGAACGGACGGAAGTTAGCGAAGGCAGGTAAGGTTGGCAAGCGGGCTGGATGGATTGCGGCGGCGGCTCTGGTTGTGGCGGGGGACTGGAGCGCGGGAGTTGCGCAAGAGGTGAAGGCCGCGGCGGACGGCGGCAAGCCGCACGAGGTCTATAAGCCGATTCCGGGGTTCGATACGACCTCGATCGATAAGACGGTGGACCCGTGCAATGACTTTTACAAATTTGCCTGCGGGAAGTTTGCGGCGAATCATCCGATTCCGGCAGACCAGCCGGCGGTGGACCAGTTTTACGCTTTGTACAACGTGAATACGCAGGCGCTGAATGGAATCCTGACCAAAGCCGCGGCCGGCGGTGCGGGGCGGTCGCCTGATGAACAGAAGATCGGCGACTACTTCAAGGCATGCATGGATACGGATGCGATCGACGCGAAGGGGCTGGATCCGGTGGAGCCTCTGTTGAAGGAGATCGATGCGGTGACGAGTGCGGACCAGTTGCCGGCGCTGGTTGGCAAGCTGCAGCGGATGGGCGTGAATGTGTTCTTCGGGTACGGCGAGCAGCAGGACTTCAAGGACGCAAGCAAGCAGATTGCGATGGTGATCCAGGGTGGGCTAGGGATGCCGGAGAAGGATTATTACCTGCGCACGGGAGCCAAGGATGAGACGCTGCGGCAGCAGTATGTCGCGCACGTGGCAAAGATGCTGGAGCTGGCGGGAAGCTCTCCGGAGCAGGCGGCGAAGGACGCGAAGAATATTCTCTCGTTCGAGACGGAACTCGCGAAAGCTTCGCTGGGCGTGGTTGATTTGAGGGAGCCGGAAAAGACCTACCATATGCAGCCGATCGCGACGTTTGAGGCAACGATACCGGGGGTGGACTTTGGAACGTTTCAGGATGCGATCCATTCGCCGCGGGTGAGCGAGTTGAACAATGCGACTCCGGAGTACCTGCCTGCCTTGATGAAGGCGGTGCATGCGACGGATCTGGATACGCTGAAGGCGTATATGCGGTATGAGGTGCTGACGAAGTCGGCGGGCCGGTTGCCAAAGAAGTTCGATGCGGAGAACTTTGATTTTTATGGACGCAAGCTGAATGGACAGCCGGAGCAGGCGGCGCGGTGGAAGCGCTGTTCGAACTCGGTAAATGGCGCGCTGGGGGAGGCACTGGGCAAGGTGTATGTGGAGCAGTACTTCCCGGCGAACAGCAAGACGAAGATGGTGCAGATGGTGAGCGATATCGAAGGGGCGATGGGCCGCGATATCGACCAGCTGGACTGGATGTCTCCGGCGACGAAGGCGAAGGCGAAGGAGAAGTTGCATCTGGTGGCCAACAAGATTGGGTATCCGGATAAGTTCAGGGATTACACGAAGCTGGAGATCAAGCCGGATGACGCGCTGGGCAATCAGCAGCGCGCGGAGGCGTTTGAGAATGACCGCCAGCTGGCGAAGATCGGCCAGCCGGTGGACCATAACGAGTGGGGCATGAGTCCACCGACGGTGAATGCTTACTACGACCCGAGCATGAACGACATCAACTTCCCTGCCGGAATTCTGCAGCCTTCGTTCTATGACCCTTCGCAGGATGATGCGGTGAACTATGGGCACATCGGCGCGGTGATTGGACATGAGCTGACGCATGGGTTCGACGATGAAGGCAAGAAGTTCGACGGCAAGGGCAATTTGAGCGACTGGTGGACCGCCGATGATACGAAGAAGTTCGAGTCGCGGACGGGCTGCATTGAGAATGAGTACGGCAACTTTGTTGCGGTTGACGACGTGAAGGTGAACGGCAAGCTGACGCTGGGCGAGAACACTGCCGATAATGGCGGCTTGCTGCTGGCGTACCTGGCGTATCTGGACCGGGCGAAGAAAGAGGGCGTGAACCTCGAGGCGAAGAAGGACGGATACACGGCGCCGCAGCGGTTCTACATCGGGTTCGCGCAAAACTACTGCGAGAACTCGAGACCTGAATCGGTGAGGAACCAGGTGCTGACGGATCCGCATTCTCCAGATCACTTTCGTGCGAATGGCGCGATCGTGAATCAGCCGGGGTTTGCGGGGGCGTTTGGATGTAAGAAGGGCTCGACCATGGTGCCAGTGAATAGCTGCCGGGTTTGGTAAAGGCACGGAGTAGGGAATAGGGAGTAGAGAACTACGGTGCGACGGGAGGGAGCTTCGGCTTCTTCCCGTTTTTCTTTTCCGAGTGTGCGAGAGTGGAGTTATGGCGGTTTTGGAGAAGAGACGGGCGCTGGGGTTTGCGGCGTGTGCGTTGGCTAGTTGTTTCTGGGGGTGCGGATTTTTCTTCGGCAAGATTGCGCTGAGGGAGATGGGCGTCGCGGATATGGTGCTGTACCGGTTTTTGTTTGCGATTGTGGTCTTGCTGCCGCTGCTGGTGACGCATCGTCCGGGGTTGAACAGAAGGGAGTGGGGGCTGCTGGTGGTGGCGTCTTTTCTCGGGGTGCCGGCGCAATTCCTGATACAGTTTTATGCGCTGTCGATTACGACGGTGAGTCATGCCGCGCTGATGGTGGGGACGATGCCGGTGATTCTGGCCGTGGGGGCGGCGGTGTTCGCCCATGAGCGGATGGATCGCGTGGGCTGGATAGCGCTGGCGGGTTCGACGTGCGGAGCGGGGCTGATCGCGCTTGGTGGCGGCTCGCATGAGGGAGGGGCTACGCTGGAGGGGGATTTGCTGGTCGTGGTGTCGCTGCTGATTGCGCTGTTCTGGGTTTTGATCAATAAGAAGCTGATGGGGCGGCACTCGCATGTGGTGGTGACGGCGTATGGGTTGGCGATCGGAACAGCGATGCTGATGGTTTGGGTTCCGGTGCGGTATGGGATGCCACCAGTTGCGGGGGTTTCGATGAAGGCTTGGCTGGCGCTGGCGGGAAGTGGGGTGTTGTGTACGGCGACGACGACGCTTCTGTGGAACTGGGGGATGACGCAGGTTCCGGCTTCGCAGGCGGGGGTGCTGTTGAATATGGAGCCGCTGATGGGGAGCCTGCTGGGAGTTCTGGTGCTGGGGGAGAGACTGGGGCCGAGTGCGTGGGCTGGGGGCGGGTTGATTCTGGCTTCGGCGATTACGTTGACGACGCGGTCGAAGACTCGGGTGCGGGAGACAATGCCGGTGACGTGAAGGCTCGCGGCTAGACTTGAAGAATGCACGCCTTGACGAAGCTGGAAGAGGTGACACGGAAGCTGCACTGGGCGCGCGGGCTTCGCGCCGGGGTTGCGGTGGCAGCGGCGATGGTGGTCTGTTCCCTGCTGGGCAAACCGATGGGGTGGGCGGCGCTGGGTGGGTTCGAGACGATTCTGGTGGACAATGGGGGGCCTTACCGGAGCCGGTTGACGACGATGATGACGGTGCTGCTGGGTGGGGCGGTGGCTTGTGTTGTGGGTTCCATGGTAGCGGGGACATTCTGGGTGGCGGTGCTGGTGACGGCGGCGTTTTGCTTTGTCGCGACGTTTGCGCGTGTGGTGGCGCAGCCGGTGGCTTCGACGAGCGTGATTGTGCTGGTGATTTACTTTGCGGGATTGGGCGGAGGAACGCATACGCTGCGCGGTGCTGTGGGGAATGCGGCGGCGTTTCTGCTGGCGGGTGCGTGGGCGGCGGTGTTGAGCCTGGGGCTGTGGCCGGTGGATCCATTTCGTCCGGCTCGACTGGCCGTGGCAGAGTGTTATGCGATGCTGGCGCGGTTTACGGCTGGGGTGCAGGTGGGGTTAGGGCATGGCAAGGAGCGAGAGGCGCAGCGGTTGCGCATGCATGAACTGCAGCGGGCGATGCGAACGCAGATAGAGGCAGCGCGCACTGCGCTGGGCACGACGGGTGCGAGGACCACGGCAAGAACAGTGCGGGCGCGGAGTCTGTCGGTGCTGCTGGAGACGGCGGATATGCTCTTTGGGCAGACGATCCGATGGACGGAGTTGGCCGAGAGGGTGAGGGATGAAGCCTCGCGTCAGGCGCTGGCAGAGGCGCTGCGGGGGCTGAGCGGAGCGGCGCGGGCGGTGGCGGAGGGGCTGCAGCAGCGGCCGGCGGATGGAGGGGCTTCGTTTGCGCCGGAGGGCTCTCACTCGCTGGAGCATGTTTCTGGACGAGGGCGAAGGGCAGCTGCGGGGAGAGAAGCCGCGGAGGGATCGCTGCTGTCGCACCTGAGGGCGGAGGAACAGGACACGCTGCAGAACGTCCAGATTGCGTTCGAGTCGGTGCGGGCGGTCTGGAGCGGCGTGGAGTTTCGCAGGAGCGCGGAGAGAAGGACGGCGATGAGTCGACGGGATTCGGGCGAGACGGGACAGATCGCTTCGTGGCTTCCTTCATGGCTTCGTGCACCGTTGGATGCGGTGAGGACGAACTGGACGTGGAAGTCGGTGATGATGCGGCATGCGGTGCGGATGGCCGTGGTGGCAGGCGTGGACGTTGTGCTGATCCAGATGCTGCATGTCTCGCATGGGTTCTGGCTGGCGATGACGTCGATTATTGTGCTGCAGCCGTATGGGTCGGGGACGCTGCGACGCGGGATGCAACGGGTCGGCGGGACGATTGCCGGAGGCCTGCTGGCGGCGATACTCGCCGCTTCGGTGCATAGCGAGGGCTGGATTATTGCGGTGATTACGGTGACGTCGGTGCTGACGCTGGCGACGTATGCGGTGGACTATGGGTGGTACTGTTTTTTTCTGACGCCGACTTTTGTGTTGATGAGCCTGCCGCGTCTGCAGGACTGGCATTTTGCCGGAGTGCGGATGGAGACTACGGTGCTGGGAGCGGCGGTCGCGGTACTTGCGATGCGCGTGCTGTGGCCGGAGCGCGAACAGATCGAGCTGGGGAAGCTGCTGGGGCGCGGGGCGGCGGCCGATGCGGCTTATGTGCGGGCAATGCTTCAGTTCTGGGCAACCAGTGCGGCGATGCGGATGGCAGCGGAGCGGGAGGTGCTGGCTCCGGCGCGACGAAGCTGCGGGTTGTCGATCAATGACGCTGAGGAAACTCTCGACCGGCTGATGCTGGAGCCACGGGTGGGGAAGGCCAGCCGGTGGGAGGAGGCGCTGACGTTTGTCACGTATCTGCGGCGGTTGACGTGGGCGGTGACAACATTGGCCGTGGTAGGAGAGGGGAGCTCGCTGGCGGTGAAGAGGATGGAGGCGGTGGCGGGAAGGCTGGATCGGGTGAGTTCTGCGCTGCTGGGCGGCGGTGAAGTGCAGCCGGTCGATGATCCTGCAAATGCGACGATACGCGATGGCGGCAGCGTGGCCGAGCAGCAGATGCGCCGGGTGGAGCGCCAGGTGGCCGTGCTGGAGCGCGTGGCGGCGATTACGTTGACGACGGGCTCGAAGACGAGGGTGCGGGAGACTATGCCGATGAGTTAGTTATCAGTTATCAATTTCCGGTTGTCAGTTGTCAGTTTTTGGGTTGTCGGTTCTCAGTCAGTTGTCCGTTCCCGGTGTGATATTCTCCGCGCATATGAACAAGACAGGGTTTGTTGGCGTGCTGGTTTTGGCGGCAGTGTGTTTGACGGGGATGGCACAGAAACTACCGTCTGCGGCGGAGAGCGCGATGGTGAAGGCTGTCGATGCGGAGACGCCTGGAGCCATTGGTCTGCTGGAGAAGCTGGTGAACATCAACAGCGGCACGATGAATCTTGCCGGGGTGGTGGCGGTGAAGGAGGTCGTTGCGCCTCAGCTTGAAGCGCTTGGCTTCAAGGTGCAATGGATGCCTATGGATAGCCTCGATGGACGCGCCGGGGATCTGGTGGCGGAGCATGTTTGTGCTGCCGGGTCGGGTAAATGCGGAAAGCGGATGCTGCTGATTGGGCATCTGGATACAGTGTTCGAGTTGAGCAGCAGCTTTCAGAAGTATTCAATTGTGCCGGGGACGAATGGCAATGTAGCTACGGGGCCGGGTGTGAATGACATGAAGGGCGGCCTGGTGGTGATGCTGGCAGCGCTGCAGGCGATGAAGGCGGCGGGAGTGCTGGATAACGCTGAGATCAGGATTGTGCTGAGCGGGGACGAGGAGCGGCATGGAGATCCGGTCAGCGTCTCGCGGAAGGACATGGTCGATGCGGCGAAGCGGAGCGATGTGGCGCTGGAGTTTGAGCCTGGTGGGATTGTCGACGGCAAGGACGTGCAGAGCATCAGCAGGCGGAGTTCGGGGACCTGGCGGATCGAGACGTCGGGTAAGACGGGGCACTCATCGCAGGTGTTCAGCGAGCGAATGGGAGATGGTGCGATCTATGAGCTGGCGCGGATTCTGGATGCGTTCCGGAAGGAGCTGAGAGAGTCGGGGCTGACGTACAACGTTGGGCTTGTGTTGGGCGGGGCAACCGCGACGATGAATGCAAATGGAACTGGCGGCGAGGCTGCGGGGAAGAGCAACGTCGTTCCGCCGGCGGCTTCGGCGCTTGGCGATGTGCGCACGCTGGACAACGAGCAGATGACGCGAGTGCAGGCGAAGATGCAGGCGATTGTGGCAGATCACCTTCCGAAGACCGGAGCGACGATTTCGTTTGGAGAGGGGTATCCCGCGATGCCGACTACGGAAGCTGGACATGCGCTGGTGAGACAACTAAACGAGGTGAATGCGACGCTGGGGCTGCCGGTGATGGAAGAGATGGATCCGATGGCGCGGGGGGCCGGGGATATTGCTTTCGTTGCGCCTTACGTTCCGGGGCTGGTGGGAACCGGGGTGATGGGCGAAGGCGCGCATGCGGAGGGCGAGACGGTGTTTCTGGACTCGATTCCGCGGCAGGCTAAACGGATGGCGCTGTTGATGTATCGCTTGTCGAAGACTAATTAGAAACTAACTGGGAAGCAGCTCTCAGCTTTTTCGTGGTGCGATGCCAGATGGTGGTGAGGGCGACGCCGGCGAGGATGAGGCCGGCGCAGAGGCCAAGCCAGAGGCCGACGGCTCCGTGGTGATTGTGGAAGGCGATGAGGTAGCCGATGGGGAGGCCGATGATCCAGTAACCGATGATCTGGACGATGAGGCCCGCGTGGGTGTTGCCTGCGCCGCGGAGGGCTCCGGTGGCGGTGATCTGGAGGCCGTCGAAGAACTGGAAGATGGCGGCTACGAAGAGTAAGGGGATGGTGGCGGCGATGACGGCGGGGTCGGCGGTGAAGGAGCTGGCGATGAGGTGGGGAAAAAGGAAGTAGATGGCGGAGAAGACGGCCATGGCTCCGGCTCCGAGGGCGATGGCGGCCCATCCAGCGGAGGCGGCTTCGGCGGGAGCCTTGCGGCCTATGGCCTGGCCTACGCGAACTGCGGCTGCTGCTGAGATCGCGAAGGGCACCATGAAGGTGAAGCTGGCACAGTTGAGGGCGATTTCGTGCCCGGCGAGGGGGAGGCGGCCCATCGTGCCGATGAGGAAGGTGACCATGCCGAAGATGGAGATTTCGACGAAGATTTGGCCGCCGGCGGGGGCTCCGAGGAGGGCGAGGCGGCGGATGCGGGTGGGTTCGAAGTGATGAACCATGCTGCTGAGACCGTAGCGGTGACGGCGTTCGATGCGCCAGAGCGAGACGACCATGAAGAGGGCGAGATAGCAGCGGGAGACGGAGGTGGCGAGGCCGGCTCCGGTTACGCCGAGCGCGGGGATTCTGATCGGGCCCCACGTATGACCAAAGATGAGGAGCCAGTTTCCGATGGCGTTGATGAGGTTCGCCGTGACGAGGGCGACGGCGATGGGGCGGACGTGGTTGAAGGCCTGGAGGTAGCGGCGAAGGGTGAAGTAGAGGAAGAGCGCGGGGGTGCCGTAGTTGAGCGCACCGAGGAAGGAGACAGAGAGGGTGAGGACTTCGTGGTCGATGGGGAGACGCAGCATGAGGGCTGGGGCGCAGAGGATGATGAGGATGAGGGTGAGGGCGAGGCCGGCGGCGAGAAGGAGGCCGTGGAGGAGCCAGCGGTTGGCCTCGTCGAAGCGGCCGGCCCCGTGGGACTGCGCGAGATAGGTGTCGAGGCCGAGAAGGACGCCGGCGATGCCGAAGGCGACGGTGTTGTAGAGGACCTGACCCAGGGCTGCGGCGGCGATGGCGAGGGCCGGGTTGGCCATGTGTCCGACCATGATGGTGTCGACGATGCCCATGGACATCCAGCCGACCTCGGCGAGGATGAGCGGCAGGGCGAGCGTGAGCATGGGACGGATTTGATTGCGGACGGACATGGTTTGAATGGATTTTCTGGTAAACAAGAAGACCCCGGTTTGTGGCCGGGGTCTTGGCTTTGATTACAAGTATAGCTTTGAGCGGTTTGAATTCCGAGGTAGAGAAGCAGGTTTCTCCACTGCGCCGTTCGCAAAAAACGCGAACGGCTCCGGTCGAAATGACGACCTCTTTGAATGGGTAAAGGGCAATGACAAGACATAGCAAATCCAGAAGCAGATCCCCTTCGAGGATGACAACAGAAAAGCAAAGGCAAGGGCAGATCCGTGCGGCAATTATTTTGCTAGGTTGGCGGCCTGCATGTAGAGGACGGCGTAGGTGGCGAGCCAGTGCTGGCCGAGGTAGCCGGCGTCGCCGATTTTGCGGAAGCCGTTCTGGGCGTTAATGGAGGCGAGGCGCTGGTATACGGGAACGCGCGGGTCGCCGGGTGGAAGGGCGGAGGCGATGCGGAGGAGAGCGGCGGCGCGCTCGAAGGCGAGGCCGATGAGGTGGGCTTTGGAGCCGAGGAGGCCGTCTTTGTCTTCGGCGTCGGCGTTTGAGCCTGCGGCTGCGGTGCGGCTGGTATCGATGTCGGCGGCGTAGACCTGGAACTCGGGGGAGTCGACGGGCGGGAGAAATGTATCTAGCCAGGTTACAAATGTTTTCCGGTCCATGACACGGGACAGGAGCATGGCTTCGGTGAGGCAGGGGGAGAGGAAGTCGCCGTTGCCGGGTTCGAAGGCGGTGGCGCAGTTTTTGTCTTTGGCGAAGAAGCGCAGGGCGGCCTCGTCGACCCCGGCTTTGAGGGCGGGATTGGGGGCGAGGTCGGTCGAGTCGAGGGCGAAGTTCATGGTGAGGGCGGAGCTGGGGTGGGTGCCGACGCGGATGGGATAGGGCAGGCGCTTGAGGTAGAGGATGTATTTTTCGGTGAGCTGCTTGTTGAGGGGCTCGAGGTTGGCGGCGAGCTTTTTGCCGTCGGGATCGCTCCAGGAGGCTAGTTCGCCGTAGATTTTGAAGAGCCAGGTGTAGCCGTAGGGGCGCTCGAAGTTTTTGCCTTCGGTGTCTTTGGCGTCGGCGAAGAAGGCGACCTCGCCGGCGATGTTGGTGGGGGCGAGGTGTTCGTTGAGGCGCTGGCGGATGATGGGGGCGAGCGCCATCTTCGGATTTTGCTTGAGGAGGTAGATGAGGGTCCAGGTGGAGTTGACTGCGGAGTGCCAGTCGAAGCAGCCGTAGAAGGCCCGGCTCTTGTCGTAGTCGTCGACGGTGCGGCGCTTGGAGTCGTGGACCCACAGGTAGTCGTGGGGGTGATCGGGGGCGTCCTGGGGGTGGTCGATGCAGGAGAGCGGAAGAGCGGCGAGGGTGACGATCTGGGCCGCGTCAATCGTCGGCGGGGGGATGTTGGGCAGGGTCCTGAGGTAGGAGGAGGCGTGGGCGGGGTCGGTTTCAAAAGCAGAGGCGGCGGGGGCAAGGGCAAGAGAGAACGCAAGAAGGGTGCTGAGAGTTCGCATGGTGGTCCTTGGTTTTGGGGTAAGTCGGGACAGGTTCGATAGTACAGAAGTTTTTCGACAGCGAGCGAACGGGAATCCGGGGACAACATGCGACATTCATCTATCTGTAATCTTCGACGGCGTGCGATTCCATACACTTTCATGCATGCGTGACGAACCAATGACTCATAGTTTTATGGCGGGAGAGCGCGATGGAACGACGATCCTGAAGTTGTCCGGGCCGCTGACGATTTCGACGATGTTTGGATTTCAGAATGAGCTGAGAGCGGTGAAGTCTGAGGTGCTGATCATCGACATGAGTGAGACGCCGTATATGGATTCGGCTGGGTTGGGGCTGATCATGAACGCCCATGTGTCGGCACAGGACCGTGGCGCGAAGATGTTGCTGGCGGGAGTGAATGACCGGGTGAAGGCGCTGTTCGAGATGACGAAGGTGCAGGCGGTGCTGAAGAGCTTTCCCAGCGTGGTGGAGGCTGAGGCGAGTCTGTAAGCTCCTCTTCCAATGTCTCGTGCAAGGCTGTCGGTCTGCGGATCTGCTTCGTCCTTTTAGCACTCCACCCTTTACGTAAAGCATCTCCTGGAAATTGAACAGTGAGACCGCAACGGATCGGGCGCCCGGCTTCTAAATTTGTTGCATGAGATCTGAGGATGTTCTGTTTTCGATTGAGCTTCCGAAGTGGAGTGAGGAGTGCGGTCGTGCTTCGCGCGATGCCCACATCTCAAAATCGAGATATGGGGCACCCGCTTCTGTGCTGGGTTGACGAATTACGTCCCACCCTTTGCGTGCGACTGCAAAGGATGGGCCACCCGGCACCGGTTGATTTGCTTCTACTGCGGGGTGATGATGCCGCCTACCGGCGTTCTGGTGGGTAGGGCTGCTTTCTTTTCCAGGGGGCGTTTGAGGTGCATGGCCTCGGCGGTCATGTCGGTGTACTTGAGGCCGGCGCCGGTGTTGAAGAGGACGACTTTGTCGCTGGGTTTGAGTTCGCCTGAGGCGATGAGGGCGTCGTAGGCTGCGGTTGCCGCGGCGCCTTCGGGGGAGAGGAAGATGCCTTCGTTTTTCGCCCAGTCGAGAATGCTCGCCAGGATTCTGGCGTCAGGGTGCGCGATGGCCGCGCCGCCGGATTCGCGGACGATGTCGAGGATGATGGTGTCGGCGTATGGTTTGGGGACGCGGAGGCCGGCGGCGAAGGTGGCGGCGTTCTGGAAGAACTCGCTGGCTGGCTTGTGCTCTGCGTATGCCTTGGCGATGGGAGCGCAGCCGCTGGATTGGAGCGCGTACATCTTTGGGCGCTTGTACTGGCCATCTCTTTTGGCGACCCAGCCTAACTGTTCCATCTCTTCGAAGGCCTTCCACATGCCGATGAGGCCTACGCCTCCGCCGGTGGGGTAGAAGACGGCGTCGGGGTACTGCCAGCCCAGCTGCTCGACGAGTTCGTAGCCCATGGTTTTCTTGCCTTCGACGCGGAAGGGTTCTTTGAGGCTGGAGATGTCGAACCAGGCCTGGCTGATGGGGGTGTTGGCTTCCTTCTGGGCCTTCATGTTTTCGGCGACCATGCGGGCGCAATCGGAGATGAGGCCGTCGACCATGGTGACGTCGGCGCCGTAAACGATGCCTTCGAGGTAGTTCGCGAGGGGAACGTCCTGCGGCATGAAGATGTGGGCGGTGATGCCGGCTGCGGCGGCGTAGGCGGCGAGCGCGCCGGCGGCGTTGCCTGCGCTGGGGACGGCAAGGTGCTGAAGACCATAGTGTTTGGCCATGGTGACGGCCATGCCGAGGCCGCGGGCTTTGAAGGTGCCGGTGGGGTTGGCTCCCTCCTCCTTGATATAGAGGCCGGGGTAACGCTTGCTCTGGAGCATGGGCGTCCAGCCTTCGCCGAGGGTTACGGGAGTTACCTCGGGTAGAACACTTGCATAGCGCCACATGCCGAGGCTGGCGGGAGAGGCGGCGGCGCGGGAGGCGATTTCGTCACGTTTCGCGGTTTTTTTGAGCTGGTCCATGTCGTAACGGACATAGAGAGAGCCGGCACAGAGGGGGCAGAGGGTTTGGGGAGTTTCGGCTGAGACGTGGTGGTGACATCGAGAACATTCGAGGGAAGCAATAACGGCCATATATTAGATGTTACCGGATTCGGGGCTATGGCGATAGCCTTCCGCCGGGGGAAATTTTGGCTCTCGGATGGTAGCACGCATTAGCGCAAGGCCGTGCTTCGGAGTTCTGGACGGAGGCTTATGAGGCGGGTCGGACGCGTGGCTTTCTGGGGGAGCCGAAATCCCAATACATCGTGACGTTGACGTATTAGTGATGCTGGAGTTGGGGGAATTCTGGGGTTTGCTGAGGTGAAACGCTCCGGAAGGAGTTTCAGGGCGGCATTCAGGATTATGGGTGGTTGTCCTTTGCTGTCTTTACGGTCATAGGTTCTCCGGTGGGCTGCTCCACGAGTGGTGCAAGGTACCGCGAAGAAAGTGTTGCCAATCGTACTTCAATAGGCATACTATCCGTTTCGGTTCGGTGGAGTTCGCGATTCGATGCCTACTTTGCCGAAGCAAATTCAATACCATGAATAGCTTCCACCCAACATTCGTATCGGTTTGAGTTGCATAACCAACTTCCTGATGGGGCAGTTAGCCTTTCAGCGCGCTTTGGAAGGATAAAAGATATGGCATGGTACGCCTATTGCATTGCAGAACGGCTGGCATTTCCGGAACTTTGCCGGCACCGTCGCCCTATGCCTCTGACCGGGGTTACGGGTATGTTTGGAAACCAGACATTTCTCTTTCCCGCAAGCGATCTCGCCGTCATCGTCTCCGAACATAGCGCGGAGGACAGTGTACGGATGGATCAGCAGGCGGCTAAGGATCACGCCCGCGTTGTAGCAGATTGCTTCAAGCTGTCGACTGTACTTCCCTTCCGCTTTGGTACCACGTTTCAGGATGACGAAGCGTTGCGCCGCTCCGTCCGCTCGAATCAGCGTCACTTTCAGGCCAACGTCGAGCGTCTGCGCGGCAAGGCGGAGATGCACCTCAAGGTCCTGGTGGATGATATTTGTCCCGGCAACGCGACTCGCGACATGACGGTTGGGCAGCAATATCTAACCAGCCTGCGGGAGAGTGCAAGCCGTCAGCGGGAGCGCCAGTCAAAGGCTCGCGCGCTTTCGATCCAGATGCATCGCATGTTCCTGCCGCTCGCCGAAGAGATCACGTGCAAGCGCATGGATACGGGCAAGATGTTGCTGGATATCGCTCATCTGATCGACAACAAGACAGTGGAACGGTATCAGAACAAGTACACGTCGGCGACCCAGGAGTTGAAGGATTGCCGGATGCAGCTCTCCGGACCCTGGCCTCCGTACCACTTTGTGCACCGCACCACACCGGCACATCAGCACAGCGCCTAAAGCGAAAAGACTCCCCACTACGCCGGAACTACGACCGGGATGGTGGGGAGTTTTTCCGTATATGCCCTGCTAAATGCCTTCCTTTTTTTAGCCAGCGTATCTTTCGCCTAGCCTGGGCTGTTTACGGCTCGGCTTCGCCGTTCGTACACCTTTTGTCCGCTCTTTCGCATCGCACAGATAATAGATACATGGCAGAATCAATATGTTCTGGCGGTTGTCGCAGAGTTTTGCAAGGAGAGGTGGAATGAATCGTAATCGGAAATTTTTGAGTGCTGCGCTGGTTACGGCTGGTGTTTGGGGAGTTGGAGCTTTCGGACCTGCTGCAGCAGCGCTCCTGGGCCAGGAGCCGAACCCTACGGCGCAGACGGCTCCGAAAGATCAGCCACAACTCGAGAAGCAGGATAACGGGATCTATCTCTACCGGGTGAAGGTGGTGCAGCGCGATCTGGACGCTGTGAATTACCTGCACCGAAACGGATCGACCAACATTGGTTTCAAGGGCACAACGCTGATGCCCATGGCGAAGGGTCAGGCCAAGGTTACCAGCGAGCGCGGCGGGATCCACATTGAAGCGAGGTTTCAGGGGCTTACTCCGGCTAACGGATTTGGGCCTGAGTATCTGACGTATGTGCTATGGGCCATCACGCCGGACGGGCGGCCGAACAATCTTGGCGAGGTGCTGCCAGCGGGAACCAAGAACAATATTGATGTGACGACCGCGCTGCAATCGTTCGGGATGATTGTTACGGCGGAGCCCTATTTTTCTGTGACGCAGCCGAGCGACGTTGTGGTGCTGCAAAACGTGATTCTGACGGATAAGACCGCAGGCGTTCTTGAGAAGGTGAACGCCCACTATCTGCTGCTGCCGCGCGGCACTTACGCGCAGACGGAGGGGTCGAAGTCTAACCCGAATCCGATTACACGGGATGAGAAGTCGCCGCTGGAGCTGTATCAGGCCAACAACGCTGTCCGCATTGCACAGGCTGCGGAGGCGGACAAATATGCCCCAGAGATCATGAAGGAGGCGATGCAAGACCTACAAAATGCGACGGCTATCGACCAGAACAAGAAAGGTAACCGCATGCTGGAGATCACCTTTGCGCGCCAGGCGGTGCAGCGTGCGGAGGACGCGCGGCTGGTGACCCTGCGACGACAGGCAGCGGAACGGCAGCAGAACTCAGATAACGCGAAGCGCGACGCGCAGACCCAGGCACAGCAGTCGCAGTTGGAGGCGCAGCAGTCGCAGCTCGCCGCGGAACGTGCCAGGGCAGCGCAGGCTGAAGCCGATGCTGACCGTGCCCGCGCCGAAGCCGCCGCCGCCGAGGCCCAGGCGAGAGCGGCAGCCGCGAATAAGAGCGCTACGGACGCTAATGCCGTCCGGGAGAAGCTTCGCACTCAACTTAACAGCGTCCTTGCCACCAGCGAATCGGCGCGCGGACTCATTGTGAATATGTCGGACGTTCTGTTCGATACAGGCAAATACACGTTGAAGCCGATTACGCAGATCAGCCTGGCGAAGGTCTCTGGAATTCTGCAGGCCTACCCCGGCCTGAAGCTCCAGGTGGAGGGTTATACGGACAGCGTTGGAAGCGATGACTACAACCAGAAGCTCTCGGAAAATCGCGCTGATGCAGTTCGGAATTTCCTTCTCACGCAGGGGGTCCAGGAAGCGAACATCACGTCCACGGGCTATGGCAAGGCGAAACCGGTAGCGGATAACGCCACGGCGCAGGGTCGGGCCCAGAATCGGCGGGTGCAACTGGTGGTTTCCGGCGACGCGATCGGTGTGGAACAGAGCAGTCCGGATGCTGCGCCTGCACCGACAACTCCTCAATAAGCTGACTAATTCAAATAAGAAACGAAAGGCTGCCTGATGCGGCCTTTCGTTTTTTTGGATATAAGAAGTTATGGCTACTTTTCATGGACAGAACGTGTTTATTACCGGGGCGAGCTCCGGAATCGGCAGAGCAACGGCAATCGCCTTCGCGCGGGAAGGGGCGCGTCTGCTTCTGTGTGCTCGGAATCTTGCTCCGCTGGAGGAGCTGCGGGAGAGTCTTGCGGATGCCGGCTCTCCTGCGGTGCATATCTTTCAGCTCGATGTGCAGAAGCGCTCTGAAGTTGAGGCGGCTATCGCCGGACTTCCCGCGGACTGGAAGGACATTGACGTTCTGGTGAATAACGCGGGGCTGAGTCGAGGCCTCGCCAAGCTGTATGAAGACGACCCTCAGAACTGGGAAGAGATGATCGATACCAACATCAAGGGTCTGCTGTATGTGACGCGCTATGTTGTTCCAGGCATGGTGGCCCGAGGGCGTGGCCACGTGATCAATCTTGGGTCGACCGCTGCATATATTACCTATGCGAATGGGGCAGTGTATTGCGCGACCAAAGCGGCGGAGAAGTCGATCAGCGAGGGACTGAAGATCGATCTGATGGGGACTCCGGTGCGGGTGACCTCGGTCGATCCTGGGATGGTCGAGACGAATTTCAGCAAGGTGCGTTTTCGCGGGGACGAAGAGCGGGCGGCGAAGGTGTATCAGAACATTACGCCGCTGCAGCCGGAGGATGTTGCCGATGCAATCGTATGGGTGGCGAGCCGGCCAGCACACGTGAATATTCATAATGTGGTGATGACCACGATCGACCAGGCCAACTCAACGGTCTTCAACCGTCGTGGCTGATCCCGCGTACAGGAAGGCAGAACCAGAAACTAGAGGTGAATCGTCCACCCGAGCTCGGCAAGCTTCTCTTCAATATCTACGAGCGCAAGGGAAAGCGCTGACCGCCGGTGCGGACTTGAGGTCCGCTCGGACAGAATACGTTCCCGCTGCAGTTCGAGAGCCTGCCGCTTGCGTTTGCTTTCTGCCGCTTCTGCCTGATCGTTGGTAGCGACAGGTTTTGGGGCGGCAGCCTGGTTTTGCTGTTCTTCCACGGATTTACTCTCCCATCCTCGCGACATGGGTTTCATTCTACGCTCGGTGAAATTAATAAATATATAGTTTCGCGTCAATACCGATCCGGTTGGACGTTTTTGGCTTAGAAGCGCATCCAAGTCAGCGGAGGGAACATGTACGCCTACCCGATAATCCAATTTGGAGTGGACCACCTGCAGCGGGTGGAACTGCCGATGTTACAAGTAGTGCCGGGCAAGGTGCTGATCAAAGTCCACGCGGTGTCGCTCAATTATCGCGACCTGATGATGGTGAAGGGGTTCTACAACCCGAAGATGGCGCTTCCGCGTATCCCTTGTTCAGATGGAGCTGGGGAGGTCGCTGCGATCGGGGATGGCGTCAACCGAGTGCGGGTGGGCGACCGCGTCTGCGGGATCTTCATGCAGCGGTGGATTGAGGGGCCGCCGACCGCGGAGAACACGAAGGCGGCTCTGGGAGGAGACGTCGATGGGATGCTCGCCCAGTATGTTCTGCTTGATCAGGATGGGGTGGTTCGTTTTCCGGAGCACCTTAGCTATGAAGAGGCGGCCACACTTCCCTGCGCGGGCGTGACGGCCTGGAATGCGCTGCATCATGCGGGAGAGCCTGCTCATGCGGCACTACCGGGCGAGACCATCGTTATTCAAGGCACGGGTGGTGTATCCATCTTTGCTTTGCAGTTTGCGAAGATGCTGGGGGCGAAGGTGATCGGCACGTCGTCGAGTGATGAGAAACTGACTCGCGCCATTGCCCTGGGTCTCGATGCAGGATGCAACTACAAGGAGCGTGCTGATTGGTCGGGGTGGATTTCCGAGGTGACCGGCGGGCGAGGTGCGGACCGGATCATCGAAGTTGGGGGCGCGGGCACCTTTGGCCAATCTTTGCGGGCGACGCGTGTTGCGGGGATGATTGCGCAGATCGGTGTTCTTTCGGGCGCGGCAACTTCGGAGCCGCTTGCGCTGACGCCGATTCTGCATAGACAACTTCGGGTGCAGGGCATTTACGTCGGCTCGCGCGCGATGTTTGAGGAGATGAACGCAGCCATCGCAAATGCCGGGATGCATCCTGTCATCGACCGCGTTTTCGGTTTCGATCAGGTGCGGGAGGCCTTTCTGCATATGGAGTCGGCATCGCACTTCGGCAAGATTGTGATCCGTGTGGCTTAGGACGGGGAGATCGGATTCGGTTTGGCCGCACCGCCGTGGATTTGCACGGCACTAACTGACTTCGCGGTCAGAATGCCGTCTCTGTTGCATATAATCAGAAGTACGCGGGGGACAATTGGCTCTGATTGTGGAGATTGAAGATCTGCAAAAGATCTACGACGGCAAGCAGCGCGTGGTTGCCGTTGATGGCATCGATCTCAGCGTTCGGGAGGGCGAGCTCTTTGGCTTGCTCGGACCGAATGGCGCAGGCAAGACGACCACGATCAGCATCTGCACGACGCGCGCTTTGCCCACGGCCGGCCGTGTGCGTATTGCCGGGATCGACGTCGTCAAAGCGCCTTCCCTGGCACGGCGTTGCATCGGCGTTGTGCCGCAGTACAACACGCTCGACCGCGCGTGCACGATCTTCGAAAACATCCACTTTCATTGCCTCTACTTCGGGTTTTCCCGGGCGGACGCGAGACAGAGGACGAAGCAGCTGCTGTCGCAGTTTCATCTGGCGGAGCGGGCCGACGCTTATCCGGCGCAGCTCTCGGGGGGGCTTGCGCAGCGGGTTCAGATCGCCCGTGCGATTGCGCATCATCCGAAGGTTCTCTTTCTAGATGAGCCAAGCGCGGGACTCGATCCGCAGAGCCGTATTGCGATGTGGGACGCGGTGCGAGGGCTGCAGGAGGAGGGCATCACGGTCGTGCTGACGACGCACTATATGGAGGAGGCTGATGAACTCTGCGACCGCGTTGCGATCATCGACCATGGAAAGATTCTCGTGCAGGATACGCCGACTGCCCTGAAGGGTTCGGTGGGGGCGCAGAAGCTTTACGAACTGGACCTGCGCAGCCGGGAGAATATTCCTGCACTGATCGAAAAGCTGCAGCGTCTCTCGGGGATCGTCAGTGTGGAACCTACGCCTACGGGCGTTCGCATTTTTGCTCGCGGAGTTGAGGGTCTGATCTCCGAAGTTGTTCATGAGGCGAATCCTTACGGTCTGCGCGACCTGACGATCACCGAAACCAGCCTCGAGACGGTGTTCATCCGGCTTACCGGAAGAGACCTTCGCGAGTAAACTGCTACACAGCCGAGACTCTATGACTCAACTGGCCGAACTCGAACCCACTCCTACGCGGATGCCTCAGAGCACCGAGAACTCGGTTGCTATGCAATACGCTCGGGCGTTTGCCGGGCTGTTTGTGCGCGATCTGCATGTTCTGAAACGTGAATTTCTCCCGTTTGTCATTCGCGTCTGTATGAACCCGCTTCTGTTTCTCTTCGTCTTCACGTATGTGATTCCGCACATGAACGCGGGTGCGGCGATGAATCCAACCGGCGCGATGGCCGGTGGCGCGTTCAGCACAGTGCTTCTGCCTGGACTGATGGCGGTCGCGATTATGTTCAGCGGCATTGCAGCCGTGGCGCTGCCTTTGGCGCAGGAGTTCGGCATTACGCGCGAGATCGATGACCGGGTAATGTGTCCGTTGCCGGTTCCGGCTGTGGCGATCGAGAAGATATGTTTCAGTGCGGTGCAGAGCGTGATCGCGGCATGCGTCGTCTTTCCGCTGGCCTACTACGTTCCTGCAACGCGGCCTGTCGCGCATGTCAGCAGTTGGCCGTTTCTTATCGTGGTCGTCGCGCTTGCCAGCCTGACAGCGGGGGCGTTGGGGCTGACTATCGGGACGAGCGTGAAGCCGCAGCAGATCGGACTTATCTTCGGCGTGGTTGTCATCCCGATTACATTTTTGGGATGCGTGTATTACCCGTGGGCCGCGCTGACTCATATCCGCTGGCTGCAAATCGGGGTACTGATCAACCCCATCGTCTATATGAGTGAAGGGCTGCGGGCGGCACTGACACCCACACTACCCCACATGAACCGCGTTTTCATCCTGAGCATGCTGATCGCCTCGGCTTGCCTGCTTACGTGGGTTGGGGTGAAGGGTTTTCTTCGCCGGGTTATCGGCTAACGGCTACCAGCTTTGCCTGCAGGTCCTTTGCTATCAATTGGCCGTGGAAGCGCCCGTTCTCGATGAAGATTTCGTTGGTGCGCTCGCCAGCGACGACCACTCCGGCGAGATAGATTCCTGGGACGTTGCTTTCCAGCGTCGAGGGATCGCACACGGGGCACCGGTCGTTCGCTTCGTCCAGTTCGACGCCGAGACTCTCGATGAAGCTGAAGTCGGGGTGGTAGCCGGTGAGTGCGAAGACAAAATGGTTAGGCAGCGTCAACGGCCCGGCTGGCGTGGCGAGGCTCACATCGTCCTTTGCGATATTGGTTACCGTGGTGTTGAAATGGGCCTTGATTTCGCCGTTCTTGATGCGGTTGTTGATGTCGGGCAGGATCCAGTACTTTACGTGGCGGTGCATCTGTGGGCCGCGATGGACCAGGGTTACCTTTGCTCCATGCCGCCATAGGTCGAGCGCAGCGATCGCCGCGGAGTTCTTGCCGCCAATGACCAGAACTTCGAGCCCATAGAAGGGGTGAGGCTCGTGATAGTAGTGCTTCACTTTGCTGAGATCTTCGCCGGGAATTCCGAGGTAGTTCGGCAGATCGTAGTAGCCGGTCGCGACCACTAACTTGCGCGCGCGATGGTGCAACATGCGCCCGAACCGGTCCATCGTATGGACGGTGAAGTTGCCGTCTCTGCCATCGACCCGCTCGACGTTCTCGTACTGCCGAATGTCCAGGTCGTAGTGCTCGGCCACCTTGCGGTAGTATTCCAGCGCCTCGTTGCGATTGGGCTTCTGGTTTGGGCTGGAGAAGGGCATGTTGCCGATCTCAAGCAGTTCCGGCGTGGTGAAAAACGTCATGTGCGCCGGGTAGTGGAAGAGGGAGTTGCAGAGGCAGCCCTTGTCCACCAGAAGCGCCGAGAAGCCGGCTCGTTGCGCCTCGATCGCGCAGGCCAGTCCAGTTGGCCCAGCCCCTATCACCAGTAAATCAACGATGTCTGAAGCCGTAACCTCGCCCATACCTTCATTCTACTGAAGGCTGGGGAAGATCAGGCGGGGAGGGCTAGCTTTCGAGCGTTACCAGCTTGTGGGCGATCGCAAACAGAGCGAGCTCCAGGCGGGTCGACACACCTGTCTTGTCGAAGATGTTCGACAGGTGGCGCTTCACCGTCTCCTCGCTGATAGTGAACTGCTTCGCGACATCCTTATTGCTGCAGCCTTCGACGATGCAGGTGACCACTTCCAGCTCGCGGGGTGTCAGGCCGTAGGTCTTGCGTTCCGGTACGACTGCAGCCTGTTTCATCAAGGCATTCAGGGCTGTTACCAGGTTTGCGACACGCTCGCCGCCAATCCAGTAGTCGCCCGACAGCACAGCGCGCAGCGACTTCGACAGATCGCCGGCGACTGCATCCTTCAGCACAATTCCCCGAGCGCCAATCTGCAGGGCTTCGATGATCTGCTGGGTCGAGATGGTGCTGGTCAGCATGATGATCTTGACTCGGGGGGACTTGTTCATGATCGCGCGCAGGGCTTCCAATCCAGGCAAACGCGGCATCGCCAGATCGAGCAGAAGGATGTCCGGCTCCAGTTCGAGTGTCTGGGTGATTGCTATATCGCCGTCCTCAGCCTCGCCGACGACCTCGAAGCCGGGCTCATTTTCGAGCATGTTTTTTACGCCGAAGCGCACCACCGGATGATCGTCAGCGACTACGATACGAATAGGCGCTGCTGCTACACCTGCATCGTCAGACTTTCTCATTGCATCCTTCATCACGCATCTTCTCCTGACACTTCGCTGGCCCGATCATGAATGATTTCGCGTGCGATCAGCATACCCCGCAACCGTTCGCATGCCACTAGGAATTCCCTGAGCGAAGCTACATGGTCATCACTCAAACCCCGCTCCTCCATGGATGTTGCAAGTGTTTGCATCTCAAGGGCTCCCACCATACCACATCCACCTTTAATCGCGTGTGCCTCTCGCTTATAGGCAGCATCGTCGTTACCGGATGCCGCCTGCCGCATCGTGGCAAGGCGGCGTTCAGCATCCGCAAGACAGAGCGCATAAAGCTGCTTTAGCCGGGGGAGTCGCATAGATGCGGCGAGTTTGCTGTAGACGGCATCGTCGAGAATGGTGGCGGTCGCGCCGTTCCCTTCCTTCACCGGCTTGGCCGCTCTGCCGGTAATAGCCGCAGTGAACGTTTCCATCGTGAAGGGCTTGACCAGGAATCCGTCGAACGCGCAATCGGAGCCATCGTCGGGTGCGGTTGCACTCATGGCGAGGAGGGTCGTCGCTGGACCGCAGAGGGCGCGGAGCCGAAGCGCCAGCTCGTTGCCGGTTGTGCCCGGCATCTGCAGATCGGTCAAGATTACCTGCGGCAGCAACTGCACCGTCTGCAGATGGAGGAGTGCCGCGTCTCCCGAGTCGGCCGTCTCCACTGCGTGCCCCGCGCTGTGCAGCAACAGGGCTAATACCTCCCGGCTTAACTCGTCATCATCAATAACCAGGATTTGAACCGGCATCTATCTCGCTTCCTACACAAAGACTACCAACCGATGGACTTCCTGTACCACTCCTTCCCACGATAGAGGTAAAGTAATTGCCATGGCCTCGGACGACGAGCAGGAGCAACGAAGGCAGCCAGACGAGGGATCTCGAGTCCCCGCAGACCTGGCCGCCCTGGCTGCGCGGGTGGAATCGCTGGAGCGGCAACTCGCTGAATTGCATTCGCAGCCATCCGCGAAGTTCCGGCAATCGGCACCTCCGCCGCCTCGGCCCGCGGAGTCTGGGAAAACTGAAAGACCGCTCTCGGCGAACGTTGCCAAGCAGCCTCCCAAAGCCAAGGGATCGCTCGAAAGCCGGATCGGGTCTCAGCTCTTCAGCCGGATCGGGATTGTGGCTCTCCTGGTCGCGACCACCCTGTTTCTGAAGTGGGCCATCGACAATCAGTTCATTGGCCCTCTCGGACGTGTCCTCGCCGGGCTCGTTGCGGGGGTGGCCATCGTCGTGTGGTCGGAGCGCTTTCGCCACAAGGGTTTCGATGCGTTTTCCTACTCGCTGAAGGCAGTCGGCAGCGGCGCTCTCTACCTCTCGTTGTGGGCGGCGTTCCAGCTGTACCATCTACTGCCTGCGGAAGCTGCTCTCGGGGCGATGATTTTGGTGACGGCGTGGAACGCCTACATGGCGTGGTCGCAGAATAGCCAGATCCTCGCCGCTTACGCGCTGGCGGGAGGCTTCGCGACGCCACTGCTGCTCGCTACCGGCGGCAACCACGAGATTTTCCTTTTTACTTATATTCTCGCCATCGATCTCGCGACGGTGATTCTCGTCCGGCTCAGATCTTGGCCGCGGCTTTTGCTCGGGGCTTTTCCTGCGACGGTCGGCTTCTTCATTGGGTGGTATGCCGAGTATTATGGCGCCTTCAATGTTGGCCAGCCGGTGGGGACCACCACGTGCTTCATCGTTCTTTTCTTCCTCGTCTTCGTGCTTCCGACGATCCGCCGTCCGCAAGACGGCGAAAAAACGAGGACACCGATTATCGAGATTTTTCTTCCGCTGGGCGATGCTACGTTCGCGGCACTTGCGCTGTATTCCGTGCTGCAAGATGCTCATCTCCACGACCTGCTGCCGTGGGTTGCGGTTCTCTTCGGGGCGTTTTACCTGGGGCTGATGCGCCTGCCCCAGACCCGCGTCGCTTCAGCCGTTCATCTGTCGCTGGCGGTGGTCTTTCTCACGATTGCAATACCGTTGAAGGCGAGCGGGCACTGGATTACGGTCGGCTGGCTGGCGGAGGGCGTCGCGCTTCTTTGGGTTTCGGCGCGGCTCTCCGGCCCCGTCTCGGAGCCTACCGCGACTAGCGTCCACCGGATCCTGCGCCGTCTCGCTATAGCCGCCCTTGCACTGGGTTTTTGCGGCCTGCTGATTCAGCCGTTTTGGCTCTACTACTCGATCGACACGGCATTCCTGAATAGCCGCTTTGCCACTTCCCTGTTCGGAATCGCTGCGCTGGCCGCTTCTGCCGCAATTGCTCTTCGTGCCCGACGACATGAGGATTCGGCTTCTCCCAGTTGGCTGCAAATTGCCGCTGGGTCAATCGTCGCGCTCAATCTTGTCGCCGTGCTGGCTTGTGTGCGGGAGTTCGAGACTGCATGGCGCCACACGGCGGGCAACCCAGAGGCCGACCTGCAAAAATCGCTCGCCGTGTCCGCGTTCCTTATGCTGTATGGGGCAGGCCTGCTTGCGGTTGGGTTCTGGAAGCGTTCTGCTTTTATCCGCTGGCAAGCGTTGATCCTGCTGGTCTTTACCATCGGCAAAACATTTCTGTACGACACGCGTGACCTGAGTCAGGGTTATCGTGTGCTGAGTTTTCTCGGCCTTGGCGCGCTGTTGATGGCCGTCAGCTTCGCCTACCAAAAAGACTGGCTGTCGCTTCGGGATCCTGCGCCGAATGTTGAGAGCGACGTGCCTGCCTCTAACGAAGGAGCGGACAAGTGAAGCCTGCGCCGCTGCTCGCTTTGCTGCTCTGGCAGGCCTCGACGGGCTCTGCTCCGGTGACTGCCAATCCGCAATACCTGCGCTACCAGCGGGCCGTGACTATGGCTGGCGACTCCGGGCAAAGCTGTGGTGTGGTTGATCCTCAGATCTTTCCTCACGCGGCTCCGTCTCTGAAGGATCTGCGGCTGTATCAGGGTGGGCGCGAGGTTCCATACGCGATTACGTTGAGCGTGCCCCAGCAGCCCGACAGCGACACGGGGCGCGTCCGTAACCTTGGCCTTCGTGGCCGCAACGTCGTCTTCGACGTGGAGATGCCCAACCGCCCCTACACGGAGATTACGCTGGACCTCGCCGGTAAGGATTTTCTTGCCACGGCGACGGTCTCCGGTACGCACGACCCTAATTATTCGAATCAGACTCGCCTCGGCGAGTTCACTCTGTTCGACCTGACCTCGCAGCATCTCTCGCGCAATACGACGCTTCACCTGCAGGAGACGAACCTGCCGTACCTGCACATCGAGCTGGCCGTCTCGCCGGCGACTGGCAACGGCAACTTCACGGCGACGCCTGAGATGGTTCTCGGCGTTACCGTTCCGCCGAGCCGCGAGGCCCAGTCGCTCTACACGACCGCAGCCACTACGACGAATATCACACAGCGTGGCCGACAGAGCGTCGCCGGGTTCTCCCTTCCGGAACGCATTCCGGTTGAACGTATCTCGTTCGATCTGGCCCCGATGTATAAGGCGAACTTCAGCCGGGATGTCCGCATCACCGACCGGCCCGAGCGCAGCTCCAGCGTTGGGAGCGAGAGCCTCGCCGGGACGATTTACCGCGTTCACCTTACCCATGCCGGCCTCGAGATCCGCCAGCAGCAGCTTAGCGTTCCCGCAACCCTGGGCTCGAACATGCAGAGTGCCGCGACCGTTGAAGTCGAGGTCGACAACGGTGACGATACGCCGCTTCCCATTAGCGCTGTCCGGCTCGAGATGCGACGGCGAAAGATCTGCTTCGATATTTCCTCCAGGCAGCCGCTGACTCTCTACTATGGAGATCCTGCGCTTACCGCTCCGCAATACGATTATGCGCGGCTCTTCTCGCCCTCGGACGCTATGCAGACTGCACAGCTCGGTCCGGAGCAATTGAATCCGACATACCGTGAGCGCCCGGATTCGCGGCCGCTCACCGACCGTCATCCGCATCTGCTTTGGATCGTTCTTCTCGTGGTGATCTGTATCCTTGCGATCGTTGCGATCCGCTCTTCGAAGACGGTACACCACTAGCC
>JAOAPF010000201.1 GCA_025462755.1 Edaphobacter sp. | reverse complement strand
TACGATAAATAAAGTGAATAAACCAGAGCTACTGCCGGTCATCCCTTCGCCGCTGCCCGAATCAAGCGCAATGGCCCTGGAATGGCCACGCCTCCGCGACCACATCGCTGGCCGCACCTCTTCGCCTCTGGGTCATGCCTGGATACTCGCACTCGAACCCAGCTCCGACATTGGTTGGATCGACCAGCAGCAGCAGCGCACGGCCGAGGTGCGGGCGATGCTCACCCGCGGCGGCAGCTTCGAGTTCCGCGGCCTCTTCGATCCCACCCTCCTTCTCGATAAGGCCCGGATCGAGGGAGCCGCTCTCGAATCTACCGAGGTCCGCGACCTCCTCACCGTTGTCGAACGGATCGCCGCATGGCGCAATCTTATCCACCCGCCGCCCAACAGCACCCGCTATGAGTGGCCCGGCATCGCCGAGTTCTCGTCACCTCTTCTCGACCACGACTTCGCTCCCCTCCTGCGTTTTCTCGGCGGCAAGATTGAACCCGATGGCAGCCTCAATGACGACGCCTCTCCCGAGCTCCGCCGCATCCGCCGGGCGATGGAACGTCAGCACCGTGCTATCGAAGAGAGCTTACGCAAATCCCTGCGCGGCCTGAGCGAGGGGGGAAGCACACAGGAAGACCTCATCACCATCCGCGGCGACCGATTCGTCATTCCGGTCAAAGCCGAGTTCAAACGCAAGGTTCCGGGTGTCATCCACGGTTCGTCTTCTTCCGGACAAACCGTTTTTGTCGAACCTCTCGAAACCATCGAGCAGAACAACGAACTGGTACGCCTGCTCGACGAAGGGCAGTCCGAGATTCATCGCATTCTCGTCGCCATGACCCGTGCGCTGGGCGAAAACGCCACCGCCATCCACCTCGGCACGTGCATTCTCGCCGAAGTCGAATCCCACTTCGCTCGGGCACGCTTCGCCACCACCATGAATTGCGTCCGCCCCATCTTTGCACAGGAGCTATCTCTCATCGCGGCCCGTCATCCGCTACTGGAACTCCGCATGAGAGCGGCGGTCCTCGCGGAGAACGAAGAACCAAGGACCCCCCTCCCACTCACGGTGATCCTCCCACCGGAAACCAAGCAGCTCATCATCAGCGGCCCCAACACCGGCGGCAAGACGGTCTCTCTCAAAACACTCGGCCTGCTCTCTCTCATGGCGCAATCCGGCGTTCCTATCCCGGCCGAAGAAGCGAAGCTTCCCCTCTTCCAAAGGATCTACGCCGACATCGGAGACGCTCAATCAATCGAGCGCGATCTTTCGAGCTTCTCCGCCCACGTCGTCAACCTCGACCGCATCGCCCGCGAAGCCACCGCTGATTCTCTTGTGCTCCTCGATGAGCTTGGGTCCGCGACAGACCCTGAAGAAGGCGCGGCCTTGGCCGTGGCCATCGCAACCCACTTTCTCAAACTTAGCGCCTGGTGTTGCATCACCACTCACCTCACCTCGCTAAAGGTCTACGCCACCAACCATCCCGGCGTTCTGAACGCAGCCGTTGGCTTCGACCAACAGACCCTTACTCCCACCTACGAGCTACGCCTGGGAGTTCCAGGAGCCTCCGCCGGCCTCAATATCGCAGCCCGGCTCGGCCTCCAACCCGAAATCATTGCCGCAGCCCGCGCTCAGATGACCACACAGACCGCAGATATCGGAGCCTTCCTCGACCAACTCCACGATCAACTCACCGCAGCCTCCGTCGAGCGCGAAACCCTGCAACAGCGCGAGCGCGACCTCTCTCGCGAAAGAGCCCGGCTCGAGGTAGAAGGCCGCGTAGAACAGAAAGCGCGAACCAAAGAGCTCGAAGCCAAACTGAACTCCCTGATCGAAGACTTCGCCTACCAACTTCGCGAAACCGTCAAAGCCATCGACGACAAAACACTCGCGCAGAAGATCGCTCGCGACTCTGACCGCCGCATGGCTACGCTTCGCCGGGAGTTCTCTGAACAGTTCAACTCCACGGTCGTTGCTCACACCACACGCGCCGACAAAAACGACCCCGCGGCTCAGCCCCACATCCCAAAGGGCATTAAGGTCGGCGACTTGGTCAAACTCAAGTCTCTCGGCCGACAGGCGCGAGTCGACCGCATCCTCGACGCGAAAACCTTCCAGGTCTCGATGGGTCAGTTGAAGATGCGCGCCGCCATCGATGACATCGCCGAAGTGGAGTCGGTCAAAGTCGTCACACCACTCGAAGCCGCTCGCAAACGCGGAGGCATCACAGTTGCCACTGCTAACAATGACACCGACTACATGACTTCCGAAATCAACGTCATCGGACGCACCGCGGATGAGGCTCAGGCCGAAGTTGAACGGTTCCTGGACCGCGCATTCCTGGCAGGCCTCCCGCGGATCCGTATCGTTCACGGCACCGGCATGGGCGTCCTTCGGCGCACCCTTCGCGAATACCTCCGCAATCATCCTCACGTCACCACGGTCACTGAACCGCCGCAAAACCAAGGCGGACAAGGCGCCACAGAAGTGGAATTGAGACAATAGTTGTTCCTCTGCGCTTCGCGTCGAGTTTCGCTAGGGAGGCGTAGGATACATCTGCAAATCGACCACACGCATAACGGCTGGAAATACAAGACGAAAGGACAGCTCCATGCCCTCGGAACACACCCGCATCTCCATCATCGGCTGTGGTCACGTCGGAACCTCCTGCGCCTACGCCATCTTGCAGAACCGTCTTGCTCGTGAGATCGTTCTCATCGGTGACACTGCAGACCACGTTCACGGCGAAGCCCTTGATCTCCAGCAAGCAGTCCCGCTTGGCACGCCTGTAAAGATCTTCGCCGGCACCTACAAAGACGCAGCCGCAAGCTCTATCGTCATCATGACGGTGGGCACGCCGGCAAAGTTCAGTGGATCACGCCTGGATATGCTGGCAGGCAACGTTGTCATCGTCCGCAGTTGTATCCAGAGGCTCATGGCCGACGGCTTCGACGGAGTTCTTCTCATTGCAACAAACCCCGTTGACGTCCTCACCTTCATCGCCCAAAGGGAATCCGGTCTCCCTGCCAGTCAGGTCATCGGCTCCGGAACCCTCCTTGACACCGAACGCCTTCGCCACATCCTCGGCGAAAGACTTAACGTCGATCCGCGCTCCGTTCACGCCGCCGTTATCGGTGAGCATGGGGACTCCTCAGTTGCGGTGTGGAGCGCAGCCCAGGTCGCCGGTATTCCTCTCGCCCGCTATCCAGGAGCGGATATGCTCCCCGGTCAGGAAGAGCTCCTCACCGCCGTCCGCCACGCAGGCCCGGAGGTCGCCAGCCTTAAAGGCAACACCTGCTTTGCCATCGCATCATGCGTCACGCGCATCTGCGAGGCGATCCTCCGCGACGAGCGTTCTGTCCTCATCGTCTCAACCCCGATGAACGGCCAATACGGTCTCCACGAAGTCGCCCTAAGCACGCCCTGTCTCGTAGGAAACTGCGGCGTCGAGCTCGCTCTTGAGCTGCGCCTCGATAAAACGGAACAGCAGGCCCTCGAGTACTCCGCCGGCGTACTGAAACACGCCTACTCTCAACTGTCCTCGGTATCCTGACTGTCCGTGAGCGCACTCTGACTTTCGAGGTGAAGGGGCGCGGGCATTTTCGAGCCATCCATTAAATCTGATCTTCTAAATCAACGCTACCTTTCCGGCACGATTCATACGCGTCAGGTCCCCGTCGTCAAATTCTCATTGGCATAAGGATGTACCGGTACTTCACGTCCTCGTTCGCATCTTCGGGCCGCATCTGTCCGGCGCTTTGGGCATCCTTGAACTCCAGGCGAACCTCCCCTGTACTCCCGATTGCCTTCAGGAAATCGATCAGGTACTGGCTGTTAAAACCCACCACAAGCGGATCGTAGTTATATGGCGTCTCGATCGTGTCTTCAGACTCGCCCGCATCCGTGCTCGACGACGAGAGCTTCAGTTCATTCTGCTCGAGCCTGATCTTGATCGCGCCACTCCGCTCGTCGGCGAACTGCGCCACGCGCTGAATCGAACCCATCAAGTCCTCGGAGCGCACGATGACAAACTTGTTGTTGTCCCTGGGTAGCACGGCTTCGTAGTTTGGGAACTGTCCCGTCAGCTTGCGGCTGGTCAGCACACGGCCACCGACTTTGAAGAACAGTGTCTGATCGTCATCGGCGAACTCCAGCGTCTCGGCCTCGGTTGCACCCAGCAGGGAAGAGAGCTCGCTCAACGCCTTACGGGGAATCAGGGTCTTCTTCTCACCAGACACCCCGTCCAATGTCTCCCCCAACTTCTCAATGTGAGCCAGACGATGCCCATCAGTCGCTACCATCGCCATACTCTCGGCCTTCAGCACCATCAGTGCGCCGTTCAGGGTATAGCGGCTTTCCTCGTTCGAGATGGCGAAGATCGTCTTCGACACCATGTTCCTCAACGAACCAACCGAGATCTTCACCGCACCACTAGACGGAAAATCCGGCACCTGGGGAAAGTTTGCCCGCGCCATTCCCACCATCTTGGTGTTGGATCGCCCGGCGCGGATCTGCACCCAGTGGTTGTCCATCAGTTTGATCGAAATATCGCCTTCAGGCAGCAGCTTGATGTAATCGTACAGCTTACGAGCGGGAATGGTGCATGCGCCAGCCTTCTTCACTTTGGCCGCGCAGCTCGTTCGCAGGCTTTGGTCAAGATCGGTGGCAGTGATCGTCAACTTATCGTCGCTGGCCTCGAACAAAAAGTTCGACAGGATTGGAATCGTCGTCTTCCGCTCAACAACGCCCTGCGCGGCGGTCAACTCCCGCAGCAGCTCCGCTCGTGAAACGGTGATCTCGAGGTTGCCGGTTGGGGCTGCTACTGCCGTCGTCTCGGTCATCTGGGGCTCCTGGGTTGCACTCGTCACGGTCGTCTCTCCGGAAATCAGTTCGTTTGTCGCTGGCCAAACTGTACACCGAATCTAACCCTTCGTGCACATCGGGAGCGATAACGTCTGCTTGATTCTAGGGTCGAACACACCCTGAGCGCGACTGATTTCTTTGTGGAAACCTCAGTCACTTCTGTGCGGCCCCTGCAGAGGCCATAACTCCAAGGTCAAAACCGCTACGGCTTCTTAAGAACTTAAGAAGAAGATAAAAGGAGAAGAAATACTAGTAGCAGTAACCGTTGTCGCTTGAAAAGTGGATATCTCTCCCATTCTGTTCACACTCCGCAACTTGAGACCCTGCTTCGTTTTAGAAAACCGCGCACATCAGAACGAAAGACTCGGAAGACTCTCCCGCTCCCGCTGACCAAAGAGCTGGTTCTCCCACTTCTTCACATCCCAACTTCAACTATCTCGACAAGACCCAGTACAAACCGTGGGAATGTTCATCAAAGCAAATAAAATGATGTAGTTAGGCCAACCATATTTTTCACAGACAGTTTCATACCTCGGAGGATAATCAGTCCCGAAGCAAAAAGGAGTCTCCATGAACATCGCGATCTTTGGCGCCTGACCAGCGATGGCTTTTTTGAACGCTCTATCCACAATGAAATTGAGCAGTTTGGCAACATTGTGCAGGTCTGGAGCACTTATGAGTCGCGGCATAGTCCGGATGACGTCAAACCCTTTGCACGAGGAATCAATAGCTTTCAGCTCCTCAAGGATGGTGATCGCTATTGGGTGGTGAACATCTTCTGGGACTCGGAGACGCCGGCGAAACCGATTCCGGCGAAGTATCTGCCGTAATTTTTTTGGCCCTAGTGAAGGGGTGTTTTTGCAGGGGTTTTTGGGAAATTGGGCGTGCAAGTTGTGGCGTTTTGGTGGTGAAGTTGTGGTGAATTGCGTGGTAAACGCGGTGATTTGACACCACGTTTACCGCGTACGAAAAACATGCCACATTCTGGAAATATTTTTTCCGGGCCGGGACGCCAATCACGGCTTTGTCGCCAGGACCAGAGGCGACGGCCCGGGGACTTCCAGCAGACGGGCGTTCGTGAACCCTGCATCCGACAACCACGCGCTGATCTCTTCGAACGAGAAGGTGTCGCCTTCGTCGGTGTTGACCAGCATGTTTCCGGCGAAGAGAAGCGGCATGACCGGGCCTGTTCGATCTGCGTTGACCAGGAACTCGGCGATGGCGATGGTGCCGCCGGGAGCCAACGCGCCAAACACTTTTTTCAAGAGGGACTTGCTTTTCGCTTCGCCCTCGCTGTGCAGGATGTGACCGAGCGTCGCGATGTTGTGCCCTTGTCCGAAGTCAACGGAGTTCAAATCGCCATCGACGAACATGAACCGGGTGGTCAAGCCGAAGCGGGCCACCATGGCCTGGGTTGCAGGGAGTACGCCGATCCAGTCGACTGCGGTGACCGTGACGCGCTCGGAGGTCTGCGCCAGCGCTATGCCCCAGACGCCGGAGCCTGCGGCGAGATCCAATACCCGGACTTCCGGGCCAGAGTTGCCCAGCGCCAGGTGCTTGGCCAGCGTCATGGCCGCTGGATAGCTTAGAGGAAAGATGTCTGCGACAAACTGTTGAAAGAAGTCGCTTCCCGCGCCTTCCTGATTGACGGACATGGCCGGCTTCCCGGTTTTGACCACTTCACTCAACTGAAGCCAGTGCGGAATCAACTGCTGACTCGCGTGCTTCAGAAAGCCACCGTGGAAGGCGGGCTTTGTGCTCACAAGAAAAGCTTCACTTTCGGGTGTCAGCGTGTATTGCTCTCCGTCTGTTTTGGCGAGAAAATTCAGCCCGACCAGCGCATTCATGATGATCCGCAAACCGCGCTGCGAGGCTCCGGTGGCAGCGGCGGTTTCCTTGAGCGTCTTTGGATTGCCATCGAGCACATCGAAGACCCGATGCCGTATCGCTGCCTCGAGAATCAAGGGTGGAGTATGGCCCCAGGCAAACTGCATGATCCGTTCCGGTGTTACCGGAGCACTTGTGCTCATAGTGGTGTCCTCTGGGAGTTGAATTTGATGTGCCGAGATTCTAGTCCCAAGGCGGTAGGTTTGCCAGATTTATGCTGCGGAGTTCATATTCGGGGCTTCATTGCGGCCATGATCGACAGTACGAAGGCCAAGATTGCCGCAGGGACAATTAGCATCATGACGAAAGCGGCCGCGCCGTGATAGTTTATGCCCGCGATCGGATAGCCAATCAAAAGGGCGAGCCAGGGCGCTAGAAGCACAAGGAATACCAGCTGGACCAGATTTCGTTTTCGAAGTTGCGTGGCCCAACCGATACATCCGATGAAAGACAGAAGGAGGCCTATCATTCCCAGCAGCCCAAAAACTTCGGAATAGTCGCTTATGAACTCGAAATGGAAGCGAGTCGCATCATCGATGTAGAATGCTCCGATTCCTACAGTAATCAGGCTGGCTCCCACCACTGATATGGCTCGCCAGTAGCGATGATGAGTTGGGGGAGAGTTCATGGGAACGAATTCCGCCTAACTCAACGTCTCCATTAGTTTGTTGATGGTGCGGTTCAGGTCTTTGTCGGCTCGGCGCTGCTCGTCGATCTTTGCTATGGAGTGCATGACCGTGGTGTGGTGCTTGCCTCCGAACTGACGGCCTATCTCGGGTAAGGAGGCTTCGGTGAGCTGCTTGGCGAGGTACATGGCGATCTGGCGCGGCACCACGATCTGGCGTGAGTTGTTCTTCTGCTTCAACTCGGCGACGCGCATGCCGAACTGCTCGGCTACGGAGCGCTGAATCGCCTCGATGGTGATCTTGCGGACCTGCGTGTCGATGAACTGCTTCAGGCACTGCTGGGTGACGGCGAGCGTGATCTCGACGCCGTGCATGCTGCACCAGGCGATGAGGCGGACGAGCGCGCCTTCGAGCTCACGCACATTGGTCCGCACGTTCGAGGCGATGAACATCGCGACGTCGGTGGGCAGCGAGGTCTGCTCGCTCTCCGCTTTCTTCTGCAGGATCGCGACTTTGGTCTCGAGATCGGGCGGCTGAATGTCGGCGATCAGACCCCACTCGAAGCGCGAGCGCAGGCGGTCTTCGAAGTCGGCTAACTCTTTGGGCGGCCGGTCGCTGGCGATGACGATCTGCTTCATGCTCTCGTGCAGCGTGTTGAAGGTATGGAAGAACTCCTCCTGGGTGCGCTCCTTGCCGGCGAGAAACTGAATGTCGTCGATGAGCAGGACGTCGACGTTGCGGAACTTGTCGCGGAAGCCGGTCATCTTGTCGTAGCGGACCGAGTTGATCATCTCGTTGGTGAACTTTTCGCCGCTGACGTAGCTGATGGACGCGTGGGGCTGGCGGCGCTTCACGTCGTGGCCGATGGCATGCATGAGATGGGTCTTGCCCATACCGACGCCGCCGTACAGGAAGAGCGGGTTGTAGGCCTTCGACGGCCGCTCGGCGACAGCCTGCGCCGCGGCCATGGCGAACTGATTGCCGCTGCCGATGACGAAGGCGTCGAACTGATAGCGGGGGTTCAGTTGCGATGCGGCGCTCCAGTCGAACCTGGCCTGTTCGGGCATGGGGCCGGAGGTTGTTCCCTGAATCTGGTTGCCCATCCTTCCCTGGCCTTGGCGGGGCGCGCTTTGGCTATGGCTGGGCACCGGGGCGAAGCCGCCGTCTTCGCGCACCTTTGGCGTGCGCGGATCCTGCTCCGGCGTGGTGAAGGTCACGGTTTCGACGTCGAGGCCGAGGTTGTCGATCGCCTCCTGGATGAGGTCGGCGTAACGGTCTCCGACGTGTTGGAAGTCGTTCGAAGGGATTCGAACAAAAAGCTTCTTACCTTCGAGGTGAGAGAAGCGCGTTGGCTTCAACCACGTCTCGTACGACTGACGATTGATCTTCTTCTCGAGAGCCGCGAGGATGCGAACCCAATAATTCAGTACGGCAGTAGCCGTCGGAACGAATGACATTCTCTAGTTTCCTTGTCTCGTTTCCTGTTTCAACCAGACAGTAGCACTTTGTGAAGCTCACGTGAATTAGAGCAAACGGCAAATAGGAGTCTGTTCCTGCCCTTGCGGGCAAGAGGTGATCTTCCGAATTGCCAGAAGTCTCCCCGGAGATGCCTATCGATTATCAGGCTGCGGAGAAGAGTTGTTCAACCAAAGCAGAGTGCGGAACAGCTGGACGTGCAGAAAAACGTACTACTAAACGGGTTCGATGTTAGCACGGAAAACGAGACGTTTTTCACTGCGACCTTTCAAAAAAAAAATGTTGCACCATAAGCGGTGAAGGAAGAGAAATTATCGGGCTGTACCGCGAAAGAATTTTCCTTGGCTAGAACATTTCTTTCTAGTGCTGCGGTTCGTCTTGTGATAACGGAGAGGTTGCGCATGCGCAATTTCGCGGTTTTGATTCTGCCCGTTGATTCCGGCGACAGCGGAGGTGAGGAGGCGAGCTCGCTTTTGTTGAACTGCCTTTTCCGTGGCGATGTTGTGGGGTTTGTTCTCGTTGATTCTTTCTTAAATTTTTCGTTGATTTTGTCCTGGATTCTTTTTTGGATTCTCTTGACTCGGAATGAAATTGCGATCTACAACGACATACATGCGGAATGTCGTCCTCGGTGTCGGCATCAGCCTTGATGGGTACATCGCTCGTCCTGACGGTGCCGTGGATTTTCTGTTCATGCCGAAGGATTACTCGATGGCTCCGTTCTTCGCCACGGTGGATGCTGCCATCATGGGACGCAAGACTTTGGAGGCTGGGCTGAAGATGAGCGGCGGCTCTCTGCCCCGTTCCAACATGCCGATGTATGTGTTCTCGAAATCCAAACCGCCGGGTGAGCGAGACGGCGTCATCTTCGTTAGCGAGACGCCTGCGAGTTTGATCGGCGAACTTCGTAAACGTTCCGGCAAAGACATCTGGCTGATGGGTGGAGGCGAGTTGGCTCGTGCTTTCCTCGAAGCCGATCTGATCGATCAGCTTCGGCTTGGTGTCGTTCCGGTTTTGCTTGGGGATGGCATCCCTCTGTTTCCGAGTGGGTTTCCTCAGCGCGACTTTACGCTGATTGAGAGCAAGAGTTATTCGAAGGGACTGCTTGCTTTGAACTATGAACGGACCCGCGGGGAACGGACCAGCGGGGGAAGGGACTCGCCGGGAAGGGACTCGCGCCGGAACGAAAAGGAAGTCCTGAGAGGTTTGCGGTAAATGGTTGAAGAGGCGAGGCGACCCTTTTTCTGTGAAAATCCCCTCCCATCGGGTATACTCAGAGATTGCTGCTATAGCTAAAAGTTTGAGCGGGAGTCGTCTCCTGCCGCAGGAGTTTTTGTCATGCCGAAGCGCACTTTTCAACCCAACCGCCGCCACCGGGCCAAGACCCACGGCTTTCTTTCCCGCATGAAGACCAAGGCCGGCGCCGCTGTGCTCAGCCGCCGTCGCGCCAAGGGCCGCCACAAGATTGCCGTCAGCGCGGGTTTCCGCGACTAGTCGCTGCTATGCTTCGGAGCTAACGATGCCTTCGGGGTCAAAGTTCGAAGAGCAAAAGGCCCAGCAGGACCCGATCTCGCTGGAAGTGGCGTGCTCCGTTGTTGAGGAGCTTTGGTCGCCGCGGGTCGTGGGCCGGGTCAACAACCAATACATCAAGGTGGCGAAGGTGCTGGGGGAGTTTCCCTGGCACAGCCATGAACACGAGGACGAGATGTTTCTTGTCCTGCGCGGGGTGCTGCGCATTGGCCGGGCCGAGGCTGATGGCGGCGCTGTGTCGGTGCATCCTGGCGAGTTCTTCGTGGTTCCGCGCGGCGTTCGCCACAACACGTCTGCGGTGGAAGAGACCTGGATTGTGCTGGTTGAGACTACGACTACGCTGCATACGGGTTCGGAGCAGACTGCGCTTACGCGATCGATCGCGGATCAGGTTGGCTCGGCTTCGTAATTCCCCACAAGGCTGAGCGTTCAAAGAAGCGAAATTATTTGCGCCTCAGTTTTGGTGCAACGTGGATTTCTTGACGTTTATTTCTTGTGGGATAGCCTTATTGACGGCACTTCGTGCTGCCTGGATTGGCAATTTAGGGCAACCCCGATGTCGTCTCATGTTTCTAATGTCTATCAGCAGACGTTGCACGGCACCAAGAGCGCCTGCAATCAGGAGAACCGTTTATGGCACAGCAAAATCAGCAGAATCAACCCCAGCAGGGTAACAAGCCCGGCCAGCCCAGTCAGATGCCGAACAAACCAGGTCAAGGGAACCAACAGAGCACGGGCGGCCAACAGGATCAGTCCGCGAATAAGAAATAAGACATCTAACAGTCGACGAGTTTCGACCGCAGAGAGCCCGCTGATGGACGCGGGCTCTCTGCCGTTTTGGGGTACTTTGCTACGGTGATTTTTCCCGTAAACGACTAGAATTGTGTGATGCGCGGCTCGACCGGCCAGTTTGAGCGCCAGAGATTGAGCCCAGCTTCCATGACCATCAGCGCCGTCATCTTTCGCCTTCGCAAACATGCCGATTATCAGCGGGTGTATAAGGCTGGCCGAAAACAGTTTGCCAAACAGATGACGTACTTTTTCACGCTGCGTCCGCAACTTGGGCCTGATGGGGCTGCTTTGCGGGATGTGGATGCGGGATCTCCGCGGGTTGGATTGACCGTCGGCAAGGTGATGGGCAAGGCTGTCGATCGCAACCGCATCAAGCGGCGTATGCGGGAGGCGGTGCGCAAGAATTTGTCTTCGCTGCGGACGCCGGTGGATGTGATTCTTCATCCGCGCCGGAGCGTGATTGATCTTGAATTTGCCACGCTGGAGCGCGAGGTGGGCAACGTGTTCCGCGCCATACAGAATGCTGCGGAGAAGAGTTCACGAGAGAAGCAGAGTGATGGAAAGTCTTCGGCTTCGTGACGCGATGCCAGAACCCCGGCCCAGTCTCGCCGTGCGCAGCGTCTATTGGTTGTATAAGTCGGTGCTGTCGCCAGTGCTTCATGCGTTCAGCCCGGCGCAGTGCGTTTATCTGCCTACGTGCTCGGAGTATGCGTACGTGGCGCTGGTTCGATTTGGCGTGTTCAAGGGGTCGTGGCTGGCGCTGAGGCGTCTGGCCCGCTGCCATCCCTTCGCCAGGGGAGGGTTTGACCCCGTTCCATAGCGAAACTCAGGAATCGTCCCATCCGTCACCATTCCGACGGACCATTTACCATAGAGTTTGCGCTGAAAATCCGCGCGGCATCAGCCTGAAATTCAGCAGTACAGAATAGGAAGTCCCTTTTGGCAGAGTTTAAGAACCCCAATCAGCAAGGCGGCGGCGACAACCGGTCGCTCCTCGTCATGATGCTCGTCCTGGTCGCCGTCTTCTTTGGACTGCAGTACTTTCGCTCGAAGACGAACCCCCAGACTGT
>JAOAPF010000358.1 GCA_025462755.1 Edaphobacter sp. | reverse complement strand
AATCCGCAGCACGACTGGAACCAGTGGCTGTCGTTCGGCGCGAGACCGGAGGTCTTTTTCAACAAATACATATCTCTCGCATTTGAGGGAGGATTCGACCACACGCACAGTGTTGGTCAGTACGACGACTGGCTCCGTAAGGTCACGATAGCCCCCAAAGCGGAGCGGGCTCAAAGTTCTTCAGCCGACCGGTACTGCGCTCATTCCTGACCTATGCCAATTGGTCGGACGGACTCCGTGGCTATTTGGGTGGAGTGCCCTATCGGAACAGAACGAACGGCCTGACATAGGGAGTACAGGCCGAAACCTGGTGGTAGAGATCCGTACAGGTTCCAAGTCCCGAAGCCGCTTGTCTACACCTTCCAGAGAGCTAAACGAATCCACTATACATAAGATGCGTTTGCGCTTCCCCTTTGAGTGCAAGCCATGAGCAGAAGATATGACGGGCGGTGTGATGGATAGCGCACATTGTTTACTGCTCAAGGAGACGCATGCCGGTGTGAACGGCGACGATGAATTCAGCGGCATGGTCCTTTCCCAACTACTTCGATTGCTGTCGATCTGGCGGGTAAAAAGCCACCTGAATTGGAATAAGGTCAATAAATAAAAAGTGGAGTCCAAATACAGGTTACCCGACCTTATAAAGGGTAAATGAGGGATAGACATTGGTTGCGGTGGCCCTTCTTAAGAGAGCAGCTTCATGACGCCAGAAATAACGTCCTTGCTTTAGAAACGTTGATAGCGGAATACCCGTTCAAAATTTGACCATCGATTGAGCTCGGTGAATTACAAATACTCTATCGTGACCCTCGCTAAGAGCGTTCAGGGTGCAGTAGTCATGTTTGAGGAAGGCGGTCCATTATGAAGTAATCGATCGATCGTTTTCACGAGCGAGGCAGGTTCATGTAGCGTCTTGAATGCCGAATCGCCGTCTTTGATCACCACTTCGAGACCATCGTACCCAAATGTTACGCACTTGATTTCCGGTGCATCGCACGGGCTAGTTTCCAATATGCCACGCCTCTCTTCCTCGCTTAAGCTCTGACATAAGAGCAGGACGTTGATCTTCTGATCGACCAGTACAGCCAAAGCAGAAGCAAAACTCGTCGCGGAAAACACTTGGTACCCCGCTTTTTCAAGTATGAGTTGACGTGTTGTGACCGACATCTCTTCATTGCCGTGAACCAAGATCGTCCGATTCATTGATCGCTCCCTAGGGGATGGCTGCTAGGGCTTACCGGATAGTCGCGGTAGAGTTCAGTCTTTTAGCCGACAGTACCGGCGCTTTTCCGGCCTCAATTTATCCAAGAAAGTTATTCCTTCAAGAAAAAAGCTGAATGAGCCACCAGCAACGCGGTCCGCTGAGAGAAGCAACTACGTCAACTTCGCGAATGAGCAATACGCCAAATTGAAGCAACCCGTAGGGGCCAATGCCGTTCCAAGGACCGGGACCGCAGAGAAGCCTTGGAACCATCATCAGCCCATATCCTCCCCGGCAGCATCAGTTTGCACTCAAGCTGATGTTCTAAAACGAAGAAGAGTGATCCAGGATCGTCGTGGCAACTAATTGGTAGTTCCCGAAAGGTCGAATGATCGGCAACTTGAACTCCATCGGGTCCGAAGAGATTCGGGTCTGAAGCTATCTAAGCTTTACGTTCTCGGCGATCTTCTCGAACGTTTCGGGGTTGTCGAGATCAAGGGTCACGTTGCCGCCGTTTACATGGGTGATCGCCATGGAACTGGGAGCGGAGCAGTGCTGGAATTTGTCGATCCAAGGCGTGTGGTATTGAGTGTCGTTCATCATGGCGTATGAGTAGGCGCCGCCGCCCCCGTTGTTAACGACGAAGAAAGGACGTTTGATCTTGAGTTTTTTGGCTCGGTAATTATCGGGATAAATGGGGAGCATGGGGGTGACGTCCAGGGTCGAGAAGTTATGTTCGCTGCCTGTGAGGAAACCGATTATCTTCTTGCTCTTATTGATAGAGAAATCGATGATCTGGTCGCGACGTTCGATGATGGCTTTATCAGTGCGAGTGCCATTGATCATGGGACGTGGGTCATTGCTGCCGAAAAACCACATACCGGCCTCGGTGTGGTCGCCTGAGGGGAACATGACGCTGTGTGTGGCGACGAAGACGTGGTCGATCTTAGGATCGGCTCCGAACTTTTGAATCGTCTGGTCGAGCCATTTAAGTTGCTGGTCCATGACGTGGCCTTCGGGTGCTCCATTGACCCTGGGATCGACCGAGTTCCAGTGCTCGGAGTTGAGCACGATGATGGCAAGGTTGCCGTAGGTGTAGAAATAGACGTTCTCCTTGTAGCTCGGAAATCGCCTGGGTTGGGTGTCGGGTCGTAGCTGGCGCCGTCCTCGCTTTCGGGTCCGTTGGTGGGTTGGACAAAGGCCTGGCGAAGGCAACTTCACCCGACTTGGTGGCGTAGGGAAGCGGGCAATGCGCGCGGCGGTACCGGATTCTGGCGCGAGGATGTAGCAGTTGCTTTCATGGTTTCCCATCGTCGCATAGACGGGCGTACTGGCCCAGAAGGGCTCGAGCACACGCTTCCAGTTGGCGTGCTCGAGGACGTGTCCGCTGACAGAGAGATTGTTGCCTGTGGTGTTGCCGCCCAGGGCTTGCATGAAGCTGATGTTATGCATGACAGCGCTTGCCATTCCGGCGCGAGTGGTCTGGTAGGTACACGGTTCACTATGAACACCGGACAGATACGCACAGTTTCCGGACCGCCCCGGTCCAGGGTAGTCGCAAGCCTTTCTCTTTCGCCTTTGTGGCGGAGAACCGTTCCGTCAAGACCGGCGGAGAACGCGAGCTCGGTGAGGTGACCGAAGCAAACCCCGACTTCCAGCAGACCGACGCTCAGACAAAAGACAACACAGTACCAGAGCATCCGTCCGGCCCGGACGGAGAGTTTCATCGCGGCGTCCCTATCGCTCGCTGATTCTGTAGCCGAAACCGCGGACGGTATGAATCAGTTTTCTTGCCGGAGCGCAATCAATTTTAGAACGCAGCGCTTTGACGAAGAAGTCGAGGGTTGCGGGTTCGATAGCATCCGTGGCTCCCCACACGGCACGAATCATCTCCTGACGAAGCACGACGTGGCCAGGGTTGTGCATGAGCACCTCGAGGAGAAGATATTCGGTTTTGGTGAGCGACGCATCCACTCCCGCCCGTGTGACCTCGCGTGTAGACGGATCGAGAATCAGGTCGCCTACATGCAACTGTGCCTGTATCTGCTTCCTATTGCGGCGAACCAGGGCGCGTAGTCTGGCGAGTAACTCGATAAACGAGATGGGCTTTGTCATGTGGTCTTCGGCGCCAGGGTCGAGTCCGGAGATCACGTTCTCGATCGAATCCCAGCTGTCAATATCAGGATCGGAGTCGCGATACCGTGAGCCCGCAGCAACGATGCCACCGAGTAGCCATCAAGCAAAGGCAGCTTCACCTCCAGGATGATCGCGGCAAAGCCCTCTGTCTTTGCCAGGTCGAAGCCCTGCACACCATCCCCGGCCAGTGTCACGGAGTAGTTCCGATCCTCTAGCCCACTCTCCAGAACCACAGCCATGTTCGGCTCGTCTTCGACGACGAGAACCCTCGACCGCGTAGATGGAAGATGCGTCAAGTTTAAAGCCATACGCTATTTCTACGCAGTTCCCGTTGCAGACTTGTCAATCCTATCGGGCTGTGTTGCCCACGGTCTTACCAGCGGTCGACGGGCGAGGCTTGGACGCCTCCTCGTTGGCCGCGGGAAGCATGAGGCCTCGTTACTTGCTTACGACTAGCACGGCAAAGGTCCCGGGGGTGATTGAGCGTTTGGCTTCGCACTTGCGTCGGCTGCCGGAGTTACGGCCACGGTGGCCGCTGGAAGGTATATCTGCTTCGTCTTGGGGTCAAAGGCCATCGTCCTCGCACTCGCCTGCGTCAGAATAGGTGTTACGGGAACATATTCCTCGCCTGATATCTGGTGGATGACCGTGATGTTGCCGTCGCCGTTGGAGGTGAAGACGAGGCGGCCCTGATCATCGAATCCCGCCGCATCGGTTCCAGAGCCCGCGGGAAAGCTGACGATCTTCTTGCAAGTCGCGCAGTTTACCACGTTCAACACCTTGTTATGGCCGCCGACGAAAAAGCGGTTGTTCTTCGTGTCCACAGCGAGGCCCGTAGGAGCCTCGATGCCCTCAAGCGGAAGGTGACGGTTCACCTCCAAGGTCTTTGGATCGAAGGAGCAGAGCTCGTTCTTGTCTTCGAGCGCGACATAGCTCATGCCGTCGTTGCCGTGACGACACCTTCACCGTCACCACCGATAGCGACTATGCCTACGACATCTCCGCTTGTAGCATCGATCGCTGTAATGTCATGAGTGCCGTGGTTATAAGACACGGTTCGAGGCAGGATCGAAGTAGATGCCGTCGGGACCTTTACCCACTTCGATTTTCTTGATCAAGGCGAGAGTAGTAGCGTCAAAACATCGACACCTTGTTTTCTTTGCCGTTCGTGGTGAAGCCGTGACTAGAGGAGGAGGCGATAGCGATGCCATGAACCCCGGGGTGTCCTCGATGGTGTCGACGGTTGCGCCGGTATCCGCATTGAGGACGTTGACGCGAACGCCTGCGAGACGTAAACCCGGCGCGCGTTGCTATCGACCGTGATGTAACCCCAGCTGTCGCTGCCCTCAATGGGGAAGCGGTTCTGGAGCCTATAACCGGTACCGGATTTACCGTTGATCTGGGCGATGGACAAGATGGAGAGGACGGCTGTACAGGCCAGGGAAGCTGCAGCGAATCGAGCGAAATTTTTCATTGAGGATGTGCTCCGTGGTGCCGTTTGAGATGGTGAGCTGTGCTCATGGATTGAAGGCGAACGGCCGAGAATTCGAAGCGCAGGCCGAACTGAATTCCACGAGGTGTCCCACTGCCGGTCGCGCCTGTATTGACCGTGGAAAAGGTTTGCGAGAAGGTTACCGATGCAGCAGCTATTGCGGCTTGATCCGCGGCGATCTTAGCTGGCACCGTGAATGCCGCTGCATTGATCCACCGGCGGCCGGGGGCACTGGATCAACCCTCGGGAGGGGGCAGGCTAACCCCCGGAACGAGATCGGGCCGAAGATTCGGCTGGCCGGCTTTGTGGTCGGTGTTGTTGCCGTCCAGAATCTCCGATTGTGGCTGGTCGAGAACGATATTGATCGGAAGGCCGGACCGGAAGGTGTAGATGGAGTTGATGGAGATGCCGCCAAGAAGATCTCCGATGGTGCCGTAATTGAGGAAGTGCTGTCCACACCCCACGGGCAGGGTGTAAATCGCGTCTGCCAAAATAACGTGCCGCGCATCCTGATCGTTCGAAGCGTATTCACAGTCCAGACACTGATCGTTGTTGGGGTAGTCGCTTTCCCCTCCGCCGGTCGTGCCGTTATTTGAGCGAGTGCGACCAGAGGGTAACTGATCTGGGCGCTTACGCCGGAGTGAAACTGTCTCTGGAGCGAAGTCTGCCAGCGGCAATGTTGCCATAGTTGATGGCGTATATTTGTAGTCCACCTGGCCGAAGCCAGGATATGGGCGTGTTGTGGTGCCATAGATATAGTCGTTATGGTATGTGCGAGTCAACTGGTGGTCCGCATAGCTGCCGATCAAGCCAGTATCCAGGATGAAACGGTGCGGCAGGACAGTCTGCACTTGAAGCCCGTACTGAGTGACTCGGGGGTCCTGTCGCTTCCGGGGCCAGACCGCGCGGTTGCACAGCGGAGGGGTTGGTTGCGGCCTGCGCAACAAGGTATCGACCGGCCAGGAGAGTCCAGGGTACAAGCCGGAGGTAAGCGAAATAAGGTCGTATCGCTGGGTGCGTTCAGATCACAAATATGGCCTCACCATGATAAGCCCCGACGCCGCCACGTAGCGTAGCCTTACCTTGAAGGAAGGCTGGCTCCCAGCCGAAGCTGAGTCGGGGTTCGAAGTCATCGTAGACAGGAATGGTGAACTGTCCGCCAACAGGGCAGTTCCCTCCGCAGGTCACATCGTCCCAAGCCCGGCTGCGGCCCTGCACTTCATGCAAGACATTCAGAAAAGCATAGCGGAAACCGTACGTGATGGTGAGGTTCGGGCGCAATTTATAGGTACCTTGCACGTAGGCAAATGTTTCGAGCTTGTGAGGGCCATGTACCGGGACATCGGCGACCACGTTGACGCTATCGAGTTTGTTGTTCTGGAAGCCAGCCACGGAGGCATAGGTCAACTGATGGATGTCTGCCTGGTTGTAGTTAAAGTGAACTTCTTTCAACTCAATGCCAACCTTCAGAGTATGACGTCCGAAGGTCTTGGTGAGGTTATCGAGGAGCGAATACGTGCTTGGAGCGGACTCCGTGACCGTTGTGTTCGAAAGGCCGGTAAAGCCGCTGACCGAGAGTGCGTAAATTGATGCCCTGGTTGCAGAACGGTAGCCGACTGTGCTGCCGACGGCCCACTGCCGGTTGAATCCGATCGCCAGTTCATTGATAAGGCTCGGGGTAAAGACGTGCATATATCGCACGGTCGCATTCATAGGATTTGTATCGGTGGTGGCGAGAATCGCGCAGCACGCCGCTCGGGCCTGTGATATTGGCCTGGTCGATGTTGTAGCGGACAAAAAGGCTGTTCTTTGCATTGAAGGTGTGCTGAATGCGGAAGAGATAGAAATCCTCCGACTGTTTTTGTGGAGGTTGGCGCGTAATTGATGTGATTGGCGTCCAATGCAGAGACCGCATTCCCGTGAGGATAGGCGTTGATAAACGAGGTAAGAGCGGGGAAGTCGCGATGACGGACGCTTGGAACGAATCGGTCGGGACGGCTCCGATGAGGTTGACCGAGACGTTCTGGCGCAGACCTTCATACACCGCAAAGAAGAAGGTCTTGTCCTTGATGATCGGCCCGCCCAGACTGGCGCCGAAGTCGTTCAGGTTGAGAGGAGGAGTCTTGGGATCGAAGGGGCCCTGTGCGTCGAACCAGTTGTTCCGGAAGAAGAAGAAGCTTCCATGAAAGGTGTTGCTGCCGGACTTGGAGACGAGATCGACCTGCGCACCGGCTGTGCCGCCGCTGTCCCCTCCATAGAGCAGGGTGGCGACTTTCAGCTCGGCGACGGACTCGGTAAAGGTGACCAGCCGCAGGATACGTTCGTATTCTGTGCTCGAATGCCGGTCGCATCGATACCGTCTAGGCGGATGTTGGTATTGTCGACTCCTCGGCCGGCATCTCCAGGTCATCGGTCAACAGGATGATCTTCGTCTTGCTCTGATCGATCTTCTCGAGCGCCATCATCGAATCGGCAAAGACGTAGCCATGCGCCTTCATATTGGCGAGTGGATCCCGGCCCATAGCTCTTACCTGCTCGAAGACCCTCCGAGCGGCCCGGACTGATTGCAACATCCAGCCCCGGCAGTCCCGACTTCGGCGCCAGCATCTCTTCGAAGATCTCGCCGGATTTGCCGCGGTTGTTGTTGTGCGCGAAGAAGGCGGCCGTCAAAGCATTGGTCACACCCTGGCGGTGGTCGTTCGAGACGGCGCCGGTGGAAAGCCCATGCTCCCGCGCATACTCGAAGAAGGTCTTCAGGATGTCGCCATCCTTCTGGTTTTTAATGGCGGATGCCGACTGCGAGAGGATGCCGTTGTTCGTCTTCACGCCCGTTGCGATTGCGGTGGCGCCCGCCCCCATCTGTTACCCACTGCGTCCCGGTAGATATGTCGGAGAGTGCAGACCTGGCAAACTCTGGATGAAGAGGGACTGGGGTTTGTTATAGCCGTAGATGTTTGCCGCATTGAGGCTTGACAGACCGGTTCCATCACCCATAAAGATGATCACGTTCTTC
>JAOAPF010000158.1 GCA_025462755.1 Edaphobacter sp. | reverse complement strand
CGGCAAATGTACGGTCGAGCCGGCTTCGACCTGCTCAGACTCAGAGTGCTCCAAAAGGCCTGAACAACAAGTAGCTCCAAGCAATCGAGAAGCCAGCATATGACTTCACCAAATGTACGGAAGAGCCTTAGAAATGTCATGTTCCCGCCCATTAGAAATGTCAGATTCTAAGGATGGGCCGGATTTCTATGAGCGAACGCGATCTGCAACGGATCGAAGTGTTGACCGAGGTGTTGGCAGGCATTCGCACGACGGAGTCGGCGGCAGGTGTGCTGGGCGTGAGCTTGAGGGAGGCGCAGCGATTGCTGGCCAGCTACCGCGATGGTGGCGGTGGAACCCTGAACTGATATGGGAGCTTCGATTACGGTGTGGCCAGAGAGTATCTTAGGCCGGAGCGTCTCATGTTTTCCTGATACTTTCCGTCGCGCAGGTCGTACAGAGTGTGCCCACTTTTGATTCCTTTGCGCTGCAATCCCCACTCCCGCAATTTGTCTATTGCTCTGTTGAGATACTGTCCAAAAGGACACGCAATATTGAGCCAGCAGTCGACAACCCAAAAATTCGCCCCGATAAGTAATGAAGTCTGTGCTAACCGGTGGTACGGTGGCGGCATGCCGTTTCCAGACAGCACGATGAAGGCGTGGTCTCCAGGGTGGAGAACTTTGCAGTAATAGACGCGGCATGCGCCCTGCTGCCACGATGGAAGAAACTGGCAGTAGTACGCTACAACCGCGCTCATCTCCCCGCAGTTTCCAGCATGCTGGTCATCTTCGACTATCATTTGCCCGTATGCAGAGGGTGGCTCGAATGCCTGAGTTCTTAACTCTGGAATGTGATCTTTTGCCGATTGAGCATTCGCATTTCTGATGAGGTGCTTTTGTTGTGGTGGCGCGCCGGGTTCGGAAATATAGATCTTGTTTCCGGACTTCCATCCACCTTTATAGATGGCTCTGGCTTGGGCCAGCAGCCTATTTGCGTCGCCCTGCGTAATTGGGATTACAGTGTTGGCGCCAGCTTGCAAAGGCAGCCCGGGAGGCGCGCTGAAAGGACGGCTGATGGGCGAAGGTGCACGCTCTTCTCGAGCAATGGCGAATAAACTAGCATTCAGACTAAAACGACGATCTCCCAACATCTTTCCTCCATGCGAGGTAACCATAGAGAGGAACCCGGTGATACAAATTCGGACTTGATGGTCAACCCGTATAAGGAAGTACACATTGCTTCGTGAAATATTCCCTACACAGCCAAAATCGGCCCTGTCGAGCCAGCAAACCCACGCCATACACAGACAGATAGAACGCTCCATCTCGGAGTCTTCCATCGTCGCCTCTTTGAAATCGAACAGCAACCGGATCTCGGCACGGTGATACTTGATCGTGCGTCCCTGCTAGTCGCAGTCGGTCCAAATCCTGATCACATTCATCGGACCGACGCAAGATTTACAATCTGTACCTCAAACCCCAGGCTCTTCCGGTGCGTTCTGAAGATAGAACTCGTGGAGTTTGGCCTGCAGCAGCTTCTTGTCTGGCAATTGCGTTTGGTACTCGGCTATGAGGGCCGGGGATAAGCTGCGACTGAGTGCGAACTCAACTACTTCATCATTCTTACTCGCGCAAAGCAGGACACCGATGGCCGGCTGCTCATGAGCTTTACGAACATCCCGGTCGAGAGCTTCGAGATAGAAGTTGAGTTTGCCCAGATACTCCGGCTCAAAGCGACCGACTTTTAGCCTATGGCAACGAGAGCGTTTGAGGCCGCGATGGAAGAAAAGAAGATCCAGTGCAAAATCCCGATCACCAACCTGCAAAGGATATTCGGAGCCGACAAAGCAGAAGTCGCGTCCCAGCTCGATTAGAAAATCCTTCAGCTTGTCCAGCAAACCACGATGCAGGTCGACTTCTGCATGAACCGAAGGAAGACCTAGAAATTCCACGTTATAAGCGTCACGGAAGACGCTCAAAGCGTCGGGATACATTTGTGCCACCAGTGGCGACACTTTTGGTGGACTCAGCACGGTACGTTCGAAAAGGGCGGTTTTGAACTGGCGTTCCAGTTCCCTCTTGCTCCATCTCTCGCGGATCGCAAGGCGCAGATAAAATTCACGTTCTTCAGGACGTTTGCTCTGCCCTAGGATGATGAGGTGATGAGACCAAGGCAATTGTGCCACCAGTGGCGACACAGTTGATTCTTCTCGATAGGCCTCATAGAACTGTTTCACTCTAAATAAGTTGCGCCGAGTGAAGCCCCGCAGGCCAGGCTCCGTGCGTGCTTTGAACTGAGCAAGCCCGTCAACCACCCCGTCTCCCCACTCCGCGGCCTGCGGCTGATCGTCGCCCCGATCTGCCAGTAGAGGTCAATCAGTGCAGTGTTGACCGCCTGAAGGGCTTTCCCCCTTGAATCAGGAGGGCACCAGGTTGAAACACCGGATCGCGGAAGTTCATGCCACCACCATATTGCACACGGCCGAGAGCCGGATGTTTATCGTCGAAGGGAGAGCGACTCCATACCCGCCCGCCACTCCATTAATCAGGACCGGGAGAGAGGCGGGATATGGCAACGATTCGCGACAAAGTGGGCCATTTGGAGACTTTGCCGAATAGGCCTCCTCTAACGCGCATCTCGATGTGTCCTTAATTTTCAATCACTTGGATGCTATGAACGGTGGTCCAAACTTCTCCTCTGTAACCCCGTCGCGCAAAAAGAGGTTTATAACTCGTTCTTATTTTAATTACTTGCGGCGACATGGCCCGGCTTGTCGCGAATCGTTGCATACCCCAACTCGGCTTTGCATCAAGGTGTGCCCGTTAGAATCAAATAATTGTTCCCACGCATGGGAATAATTATAATAGCTCACGGAGGTGGACCCCATGGAAGCCGTTCTCGAAAACCTGACTACCACAGAGGCTGCTATTGCAGCCGGCGTGACTGTGGCAGACGTCAACAGGGTCATCGATCGCAAGATCCTCCCAGACGAGCTCTACAGTATCTCGGAGATGCGCACAGTTCGTAAGGACGCTTGCCTCTGGATTGCGTTCTACTTCGAGACCGCGGAGTGGTTGACTTCCGCTGCCCGGATGAAGGCGATTCGGGACAGTTTTGTTCACGATCATTCCTGGTCCGAACTGAGGGACTGCAGGGTCGAAGAGTCCAGGACAGTTTGGGTCTATCTGGCTCACATTTGGGAAGGCGTTGACCGTCGCTTCAACCAACTCAAAGAGGCACGGGAAATGGTCATCGAAGACCCCGAGATTCTGCAAGGAACACCCGTCGTCAAAGGAACTCGAATTTCAGTGCATGACGTGGCTGATTTAGTTGAATCAGGCACGGCTATGGATGAGCTTTTGGAACTCTATCCCCGCCTCAACGAGGCGCAATTCGAACTCGCCTCAATCTATGCAAGAGCGAACCCTCAAAGAGGCCGCCCAAAGCGGAAGACCTTCCCGAAAGGGATACAGGTCTCCATCTCGAAAAAGCGACTTCGAGATGCCTCTGTAGGAGGGTAAGAATTGCATAACATCCTTATTGATGCAAACTTGAGTCCATCACTCGTTTCAATGGCTCATGAGCGTGGTTTTCATTGCTCCCATGTCAATCATCTTGGCAAGACAGGACAGAAGGATTGGGAACTCAAGCAAACCATTATTGAGGGCGACTGGATTTTCGTCACAAATAACAGTGTGGATTTCCGTGGCCCGGCCGATACGCCGGGCTCGGCGGGCGAGTATGCGGACGTGCGCCTTCACGCCGGACTTGTCTGTATCAACGCTCCAGCGGGGCTGAACTTTCATTCGCAGCGACAGCTCTTCAAGATGATTCTCGACGACCTGAAGGAGAATGGCGGCCTGATCAACCATGTCCTCGAAGTGAATTTGGACAAGAATGGTGTGATCGAACTGCGCCGCTATGCCCTGCCCGATGAGAACGCCTGAGGCGATCATTTGCGTTGCGTCGCATGGCAAAACAGATTTTCCTTGGTATCAATAAACTCGGATGGCCTTCGAGCGCCCGACGAAAGCAGAGAGAAGGCCACTGGCGGCATTTTGTCGATGCAATCCGGCGTTAGTGAGAGCCCGGAGATTTCATTAGATTTGGCCAACCATTTCAAGCGGTTTTGTGAGTCCTGGAATGGCCCTCGTTTGCAGTTTACGAAGTTGATATAGACCTTTCCCTGCGTGGAAATTGTCAAAGGGTATAGCTTTTCACCAGAATAGAGCGTCATCGCCGTCATTGAACCATCCACCTTGCCGTGACCGAAGATGATTTTGTCTGCATGTGTCTTCATCCAGTTTGCGATCGATCGGGCGACATCTACGTCGGAGTTATCGTAACGCGCTTCAAGCTCATTGAAGACTGTTTCCTGATCCCAGTTTCGGGATGGGGGCGAAGACTTCACTCCCCTCGCTGCTTCTGTCTGACCGTAAAGTGTCGGCACGAGGGTGCGTAATCCGTTTTCTCCGGAGAATTGTCTCAACTCTTAAGCGAGGACTTCGACGGGATTCATCTGCCGGTTGAGGAACTCAACGATCCTCCTGAGCTCGCGGGGAATCACGTCCGCCACAAAGAGCAGTCGGATCTTCTGTGCCTCAAGATTGGTCTTCACTTGGAGCCAGAACTTTTCGGTATCAATGTCATGTCCAAGTCTGTCCTGAAGTTCGTGGTCGGGATCTTTCTCTTTTTTGGCGCAGGTATCTTCAAATCTTGCCCGGATAGAAGCTACCGGGAGATAAGCCACTGCATTCGCTGCATAGTCGAGCATCTGTCCCACAACTTCGCGGCGGAGCCGCGTGTCGGTTTGACGCTTCACTTCAACGATGGTGGGGATGCCATCCTGGTCGAGAAAGAGATGATCTGCCGACCACCAACCCGTCCCATCGGATTCACCAGGAATGCCAATCTCCCGCGCGACTAGTAACCATCGACGGGGTTCATCACAGGATCAATCAGATCGCCTGCGAGCAACTCCGGATGGTCTTCCAAAAGCTGCTGAAAATGGTCCTCAAGAACGAATTGCGCGGGCTTCATGGGGATAAGCGACCCGTCTTCTTTTTAACACAACCATTTGCTTGCCTCGGAAACAGAATATGAAAGGTCCAGCTTATCAGTCGTCCTTAGATCCCAAGATTGTCGTTGACTGCCACTGCGATCTCCTTGTCCGACCCTAGATACCGCTCAGTCGTCTGAATCGACGAGTGCCCGAGCAGGAATTTAATCTGCTCGGGATCGCCGCCGTTCTTCCGGCAGAGCTTGGCCGACGGAGGTCGCGGGCGCCGCAGTGCTCGATGCCTTTGTTTCGATGAACTGTTCAACTACCGACCACGCCGTTGTGGCCACATTGCTTGAAGTCCGGCGCACCGGGCTTGAGCCGTGCGGTTTTCGTTGTCTTGAGAAAGATAAACTAAAGCGGGGAAAGCTGCGAATGGAATCGTTAATTTCAAATGTTGCTTATGAAAGACTGCTTGCTGAAATTAAGCAGCGAATCATTTCGGCTCAAACCCACGCTGCTCTGGCTGTAATTCGTGAACTCATACTTCTGTACTGGCAGATCGGGCTGGCGTTTCCTCCTATCAGCACACACTCGAACTACCGCACCCGCTTCAAGGCGAGATGCCGTCGATCGAGGATTTGGCTGACGCTATCGATCAACTTGAAGAAGATCAGGATGGGATCCAACCACGATGGGCTAATTTGGCAACAGGCTGTTGCCAAATTAGCCCTTCCCTCAGAATTCGGACATTAAAGCACGTTTAGGAGTTTGTGCGCCAATAAGATCAACGACTTACATCAGGGCACTTCGCACTATGGAAATAGAAAGGCGCGGGTCAATTAAGGTTGTTTATTTTCAGCAGGCGCCGCTGCTGCTGCCGTACTCTATGATCCGTATTCTGAAGCGACCCCAAATATGCGAATGGCAGGTCGCGGTTGGAATCAGATACTTTCAAGTCCACGGATCGAGCCAGTGCCGCCGCCGCCACAGCCCCGCGGCTTCCAAAAGCCTAGCTCAGATTGCCCCCGGCGTCAGCGTTGTTGGGTCTAACCCGACTACGCGGAGGCGACCTAGGAGAAAGAGGAGCACGTGCATATGCAAAGCTATATTCCGCTTTTGCAATCGATACTCTGGATCAGTTTAATCCTCACGCTGCGATTGTTTTTTCGGACTGAGATTGCTTTGGTACGAGGTGTCCTAAGCAAGAGGTTGGAAGAAGGTGCTCCATTCGAATTTGGTTGGTTGAAGCTAGGAGAAATCAGGAAGGAACAGCAGCGTCAAGCGAAGGAGATCACTTGGGTGAAGCTGCTCGTAAAGCTCGTCATATCCGACTACGAGCGGATGCACTTACAGAATCTAGCGTCCGAAGGGCCTTTTATAGCTGAGGTGCACCAAGGTTCAACGTATGAATGGGAGCTACGGCATCTACTTAGAGCCTGTTAGTAACTTCAGTTGAGCATTTTGAAGATTCTAGCGAGCATGAGGCATGCGAAGGCGAAGTAGTGGAAGGCGGCGAGAGTTTGGGAGAGTCGCTCATAGTCTCTGGCCAGCCTGCGG
>JAOAPF010000156.1 GCA_025462755.1 Edaphobacter sp. | reverse complement strand
GAAACATCCGAACGCCAGCCTGGCCGGTGATTTGACACAACCCGATGTGCTCCCCGACGATGCATTTGATTGCATCCTTCTGACTCAGACGCTCCAATTGATCTTCGACCTCGAGCAAGCTGCTAGGCGGCTTCATGCCGCGCTCCGGCCGGATGGCGTTCTTCTTTTGAGCGTACCAGGCATCAGTCAAATCGATCGGGGTCAATGGGGAGATAGCTGGTGCTGGGCCTTCACGGCCGTGTCGATCCGTAAGCTGTTCGAACCGCACTTCGGCCCTCAGCTGGAGATCAAAACGTATGGCAATGTTTTTGCTGCCACAGCCTTCCTGCAAGGCGCGGTCCTTGAGGAGGTCGATCGAGCCAAGCTAGATATCGATGATCCAGCTTATCCCGTTACCATCACTCTACGGGCCCGGAAGAGCTGAATGTCAGTCACACACCTCATTTCGACAATGCGCGCCGCTATCCGGCCTCGACGACCGCGGCCGGTGATCCTCATGTATCACCGGGTGGCGGTTGTCCGACACGATCCCTGGGGGCTCACGGTAGATCCGGAGCGGTTCGAAGAGCAGATCGCCTACGTGAAGCATCACCGCACACCCATGTCCATGGACGAGTTGGTCGATCGGCTCCGGAGCAAGACGTTGCCGGCGAATGCCGTCGCGGTCACGCTCGACGACGGCTACCGCGACAACCTGGTCAACGCCAAACCGGTTCTGGGGCGTCATGGCGTGCCAGCAACCCTGTTCCTCGCGACGGGCTTTATCAATCAAAACACGCCGTTTTGGTGGGACGAACTTGCCACCATGATTCTGGCGTCAACACAGGCAATACGCGATCAGCAAGTTTGGGCAGGCGAGGCCGTCGCCCTCGATTGGGGTGAGGCGGAGCACTCGGACATGGCGGGCGGGTGGCGGGCATGGGATGAGCCCCGGAGCGCCAGGCAAAACGCTTACCTCGCCATGTGGCGTAGGCTCCAGCGCGCGACGGCAGAGGACCGGGAGGTGACCATGAATACGCTTCGGCGCCATCTCGGAACGGCCCAAGAGGATCCTCTGGGGAAGCCGATGAGTTCCGACGAGATACGCGACCTTTTAATCGACGGCCTCGTAGAGTTGGGCGCCCATACTGTCACACACCCGGCACTGACTTTTTTGAGCAGGCTGGAGAGCCGCCAGGAGATCGAAGGCAGTCGTCACAAATGCCGCGAACTCGCCACCAAATGCGTCAACGGTTTCGCCTACCCCTATGGGGATGTGAGCTCAGAAGTACGAAGTGAAGTTGCGACATTGGGATTTTCCTGGGCGTGCTCGACCGAGGGCGGTTTCGTCGACGGGAAGCAGGCGGACATTTACGCTCTGCCCCGCGTCGCCGTCCCTAACGCTCCTATCGGGACGCTCGTCGGACTGACGACAGCCTGAAAGCGTCCGAATCGCAGTCTCTATCTAAAAACTTTTGCTAGGAACATCGCGATATACGGGGTCGGACCCATCCATCAAGTGTCCTTTCCAATGGAGGGACTATGACATTTCTAAAAACCGCCGACAGTGGACTATACGGACGTGATCTTCTTCGACCCGACCGTGTGCGCACCGCGTTGCCACGCAAGCCGCGCCTTAACAACGATGAGGTCATGATCGAATTTGCCCGACGAACCGGCGGACTAAGAACTTGTGAAGACCGCAACATCTTCGACCTGATGAGCCAACGCAAATCCAACGAGATCACCCTTGAGCTTACGGATGACCAGTACGGCAGACTGAGGAGTTAAGTCTCTCTGACGACCTTCCGAGGCTTCTTATCGTCCCCGTAGCGCGACAAACTTGGTGTGTCTGAGAAGATCGGCGCCGGTCCACTCGTTGATCCGCAGAATCACAGGGCGTCACTGATTCGGACCCGAGGTTTGATGTGTCCAGTAATTGCAAAGCTCGAACAGTAGCGATCATCGTGGATGATCGGTTGCCGTAAAACGTTAGGACTCTATCTTGACTGCCCAAACGCAGAACCGTGTAGTCGCCAGGATCAGCTAGCGTCCGCCGCGCCAGCGGCTTAGTATAAACGGGGTGTTCAGCAAAGACAACTTGGCTGGGCAGATGATTGAGCGGCGGTGAGGGAGACCGCTGCCATGCGACAGAAGAACAAGCCAAAGCGCAGGTCGCCTACCAGAACAGTGCCAGTGTCGGCCAGTCTGCCATCAACCCCAAGCCGGTCACGCATGCAATGACAATGGAGACGCAAAAGGAGATGACGCGCAGGACCGGCTGGACTGACAGGCTTATCGGTTCTCCTGCGATGACGATGGCGTGAGCCCTCGGCAAATCCGCTTCATGTGACCGCCGAATGGCCGAAAATGCACTGTACAGTATCAGGAACGTGGTCCCTGCAAAAACTACGAAGACCGCAATCTGCAGTGCCAGCGATTTCCAGAACACCTCCCCGTATCCAAGCGACTGGAACCAGAGAAGGTCAACCCAATACGACAGTCCGATCCGTGCACAGAGGAAGACGCCTAAAGCTAAAGCGGCCAAGGAAAAGATCCTGCGACGCCCCCAAATTGAAGTTCGATGTTGCGGCGAATCTATGAAATCCGGCAATTTTCCCCCGTACTCGATCGTCATTGGACAAACATTTTGATTGTAGGCCTCTCGCAGGGCGAGTCCCCGTGCGTCCGGCTCTCGGCCGTTCGGAAGATGATGGGAGAAGGCCGCCGCAATGGCATGCCATCTTGCGGTTTGAGTGCGCTTCCGTTTGTTTCGATAGGTGTGGAATCTCGGCTAGATCATTACAACTCATCTACGACTCTTCTATGGAATCTTTACAGCGAATGGAATCAAATTAACCGTCGAATTTCGGTGTAATGTAATGCTCGTACTGGCAATCCTTGCTGTCATCGTCTTCCTAGGAACTGTGTTTCTGGTCTATGTCTTCGTTAATCTGTGTCCGGACTCGCGCAAGGGACACGCTATAGTTTTCGTCGAGGTGCTCGATGGACCGAGGATTCTGTCCCCGGGACACTCACCAACCCAAACTACTGTCTCACCGACCCACCGATCGTGACAGAGGAGAAGTGGATCAAGCGAATGGCCAGACCAGACTCGTCCAGAAGATGGGCTGAGTCCTATCTGGCCACACTGCGGAGCGTCCTTCGGGATGGCGGTAAATGACACCCAAGTTGGAGATGACGCACGTGCTGCCGAACGTGTAGTTGGCCCTCATCACGCGGTACGCTGTTCGGTTGATCCCGTGGATGCATCGCGTTCTACTCGGGATCGTCCGCGGGCTCGCTCCCATTCGGGTAGAACTGCAAGCTCAAGATGCGGGCCGACGATACTCCAGAGAGTTGAACAAATCGACTTTACATAAGCTGCATTATCAGATATAGGTGCTTTATTATCTTTAACTTACACAAATGGTACATTAGCGTAGGCCTACACGCAAGGTGCATATGCGGCGTGTAGAAATTGTGGACAACTATTCGCCTCATGTTCGCCTATTATTTCTCTATGCAGCTCGCCGCCCGCAACCCCGACGTCACAAGGTTTTGATGTCCTTCCGATACTGGAATGCCTGGGATGTGATCTTCTTCGACACTGACCGAATGCGCACGGCGCTGCCTCGCAGAGCCAGATTTAACAGCGATGAAGCCATGATCGAGTTCGCCCAGCGCGCCGGTGGGATAAAGATGTCCGAGGACCGGCAGATTCTCGACATGATGATTCAGCGCAAGACCGGCGAGATCAACTCTTAACCTTACCGACGAGCAGTACACCAAACTCAGGAGGTAAAATTTGCCGATGACCATCGATCCTTCAGCCCTGCTCAATCTCTGGAGCCTTGAAGAGCTAGGACCTCGTAGACGTCGCAGTGCGGATGAGCGTCATCGGGTTGTGGAGGAGACACTGGAGGCGCGTGCTTCGGTAGCTCGTGTCGCCCTGAAGTACGGCGTCAACGCGAACCAGGTGTTTCAGTGGCGGCGTTTGTATCGCGACGGCAAGCTCAGAGCAACTCCTGAGAGCGCGATGAAGTTGCTTCCGGTCAGCGTAACTGATGACGAAGAACTTCTGAGTCCTGAGCCGCTAGCTCGTGAAATTGCCATGGTCCGCAACCCACCCATAAACGGTCATAAGGTGACAGCCCAAACGCTCTGCCACCTGCCTCACGTCAACAACTCATGCCTCGCTTCCAACCGCTGAATGACTGTGATGCAGGTAAAATAGTGTCTTCAGCCAAACTTCACTTTAAAGCGATATTAGCTAACACCATGAATGTATTGTTCACCTGCTCACCCTCCTCTGCGTTACATGGAACACAGTCGCGCGGACGATATACCCTTGAGATGAAGGAAAGCGAGTACAGTACTTCGCGGGATTATCTCAGGAGATTGACACGATGGATGAACAACAGATCTACGCACGACTAGCTGATATATTCGCGGACGTGTTCGACGAAGATTCAATCAACCTCACCCCCGAGTTGTCGGCCAATGACGTGGATGACTGGGATAGCCTTACTCATATCCGACTGATACTTACCATCGAGAGGGCATTTCAAATTAAGTGTTCGACTGCGGAGATTGGAAATCTGGAAAAGGTGGGCGATCTCGTAGCATTGATTCAAAAGCGACTTTAGAGTTTAGACTATTGTCAGGCAGTTCAAATCGAGAAACACTGAGCATAATTTAGCGATGAATCCACTTTACGCGGAGATGCAATGGCTGCCTCGTGCGCCGCACGGCTTTTCCGACAGGCTGAAGGGTCTAGAGCCTGTTAGTAACTTCAGTTGAGCATTTTGAAGATTCTAGCGAGCATGAGGCATGCGAAGGCGAAGTAGTGGAAGGCGGCGAGAGTTTGGGAGAGTCGCTCATAGTCTCTGGCCAGCCTGCGG